>NZ_CP107783.1:4755833-5095416 GCF_036345255.1 Streptomyces sp. NBC_00569
GTGAACGAGTTGGCCACGGCGATGATCGGCTTCCGGCCGATGTCCGCACCGGGTACCCCGGAGGCACGCATAAGGGCGCGTGCGCCCGCCATGTTGCGTCCATGGGTGACTGTGCGGGACCTCAGCTCGGGCATCGTCGCTCGCTCCTTCAAGGGCCCTTTCAGGGGCCCGTGCGGCAGATAGGGCTGCTATCGAGCGTACGCCGCTGATCCAAGATCCGGACAGGGTGTCCGGAATACGGGACGCGCGTCTCGCTGTACGTTCCCCCGGCCGAGGTGTCCTGTCCGGGTACCCGGGCCGTGGCGTCCCCTCCGGGTACCCCGGCCCTCGCGTCCCGTCCGTGTGTCCCGGGTCCTCGCGTCCCGTCCTGGCGACCGGCGGCCGGGACTCTCGACGGTTCGGAGCGCATGCCGGGTGGGGGCATGCCAGGTGAGGGCGTGCGTCACTCCCCCGTCAGATGCCCCTGCACCACCGGTGCCACCCGCTCGACGATCCGCTCCACGTCCGCCGACGCCAGCGGTTCCACCTTGATCACGTAACGCAGCATGGCGATCCCCACGAGCTGCGCCGCCGCCAGCTCCGCCCTGAGCTCGGCCTCCTCGGGCGGCAGGTCCAGCTGCCCGGCGATCTTCCGCAGCAGCTGTACGGCGACCAGGCGCCGGAAGACGGCCGCCGCGGCCTCGTTGTTCACGGCCGAGCGGACGATCGCGAGGAGCGGGGCGCGGGTCGCCGGGTTCTCCCACACGGAGAAGATGAAGCGGGTGAGGCGCTCGCCGACGCCGTCCAGCGGGCCGTCCTCGATCGCGGCCGGTGCGTCCAGAGCGGGGGCGAAGGCGACCGCGATGGACGCCTCGAAGACCTGCTCCTTCGTGCCGAAGTAGTGGTGCACCAGCGCCGCGTCCACGCCCGCCGCCTTGGCGATGCCGCGTACCGATGTCTTCTCGTAGCCGCGCTCGGAGAACTCCGCGCGGGCCGCCTCCAGGATGCGGTCGCGGGTCGCGGGGCCGGCCGCCTCCGACTGCGTACGGGAGGGCCGCCCCCTGCGGCGTACGGGAGGGACGTCCGGGTCGGTCATGAGCGGGGGACCCGGACCGCCGACGCGAGGTGCAGGCGGGTGAAGGCGAGGGCCTCGGCGAGGTCGGCCTCACGTTCGGCGCTGGACATGGCGCGGCGGGTGTTGACCTCGATCACGACGTGCCCGTCGAAGCCCGTCAGGGCGAGGCGCTCCAGGAGCTCGGCGCAGGGCTGCGTGCCGCGGCCGGGGACCAGGTGCTCGTCCTTCGCCGATCCCCTGCCGTCCGCGAGATGGACGTGGCCGAGGCGGTCGCCCATGCGGTCGATCATCGACATCGCGTCGGTGCGGGCCGTCGCGGTGTGGCTGAGGTCGATCGTGAAGTGCCGGTAGTCGTCCTTGGTGACGTCCCAGTCGGGGGCGTACGCGAGCATCTCGCGGTCGCGGTAGCGCCAGGGGTACATGTTCTCGACAGCGAAGCGGACGTCCGTCTCGTCGGCCATACGCCAGACGCCGTCGACGAAGTCGCGCGCGTACTGGCGCTGCCAGCGGAAGGGCGGGTGGACGACGACCGTGGACGCGCCCAGCTTCTCGGCCGCCGACCTCGCGCGCTGGAGCTTGGTCCACGGGTCCGTGGACCAGACGCGCTGCGTGATCAGCAGACAGGGCGCGTGTACGGCGAGGATCGGGACCTGGTGGTAGTCGGAGAGCCGGCGCAGGGCCTCGATGTCCTGGCTGACGGGGTCGGTCCAGACCATGACCTCGACGCCGTCGTACCCCAGGCGTGCCGCGATCTCGAAGGCCGTCGCCGTCGACTCCGGATAGACCGAGGCCGTCGACAGGGCGACCTTCGCATCCGGGATGCGCACCACTGGTTCTGCCACGGAGACAGAGTACGGGCCCCGGCTGAGCCCCGGGGAAGTGGTCGGGCCGCGGGTGCTGTGGGGTGCGCCTCAGTACGGCAGCACCCGGCCGGGGCCCCGGCCGGGCGGACCCGGGAGGCGACGGGAGACGCCGCGGCCCGGCCTCCGGCTGCGATACGTCCCGTCAGACCGCCGGCATGTGGTCGAGCCGCCTGAGGATGACGCCCTCACGCAGCGCCCAGGGGCAGACCTCCAGGGTCTCCACCCCGAACAGGTCCATGGCCCCCTCGGCCACCAGCGCGCCCGCGAGCAGCTGGCCCGCGCGGCCCTCCGAGACCCCGGGGAGCTCAGCGAGCTCCGCCTCCGTCATCGCGGCCAGGCGCGGCACCCAGTCCTCCAGGGACTTGCGCTTCAGCTCCCGCTGGACGTACAGGCCCTCGGTGGAACGGGCCGCTCCGGCCAGCCGCGCGAGCTGCTTGAACGTCTTGGACGTGGCCACGACGTGATCGGGCTTGCCGAAGCGCGTGAACTCGCCGACCGAGCGCGCGATCTGCGCACGTACGTGCCTGCGCAGCGCCTTGATGTCCGCGGGGTCCGGCGGGTCGCTCGGCAGCCAGCCCGCCGTCAGGCGCCCCGCCCCGAGCGGCAGCGACACCGCGGCGTCGGGCTCCTCGTCGATGCCGAACGCGATCTCGAGGGAGCCACCGCCGATGTCCAGGACGAGCAGCTTCCCGGCCGACCAGCCGAACCAGCGGCGGGCCGCGAGGAAGGTGAGCCGGGCCTCCTCCTCGCCGGTGAGGACGCGCAGCTCGACGCCGGTGTCCTCCTTGACCCGGGCGAGGACCTCGTCGGCGTTGCTGGCCTCGCGTACGGCTGAGGTGGCGAAGGGCACGAGGTCCTCGACGCCCTTGTCCTCGGCCGCCTCCAGGGCGTCCCGCACGGTGGCGGTCAGCCGGGCCACGCCGTCGGGGCCGATGGCGCCGCGGTCGTCGAGGAGTTGCGCGAGCCGCAGCTCCGCCTTGTGCGAGTGCGCGGGCAGCGGGCGCGCGCCCGGGTGCGCGTCCACCACAAGCAAGTGCACCGTGTTCGAACCCACGTCGAGGACACCGAGTCTCATATACGGAACGCTACTGCGCGTGGGGCGGGCGTCAGTCCCCGAGGGCACCGCAGCGCGCTTACCCTGGAACCGTGCCAAAGACGAAAAAGGTCAACGCCGACAAGAGCGACAAGCGCGGTAAGAGCGACAAGGAAGCCAAGTCGGCCACCAAGCCGTCGAAGGCGCCGAAGTCCAAGGAATCAAGGACGAAGCAGTCCGGTACGAAGGGTTCATCGCCGAAGGTGTCATCGCCGAAAGGTTCCGCCCCTGACGAGAAGGGTCTGGACTTCGCCCGCGCCTGGGTCGAGTTCCCCGACCCCGCGGACGACGAGCAGATCTTCCGCTGCGACCTGACCTGGCTGACCTCGCGCTGGAGCTGCATCTTCGGGAGCGGCTGCCAGGGCATCCAGGCCGGCCGCGCGGACGACGGCTGCTGCACGCTCGGCGCCCACTTCTCCGACGAGGACGACGAGAAGCGCGTCGCCGGGTTCGTGGCGCGGCTCACGCCCGACATCTGGCAGCACCACGAGGTCGGCACGCAGACGGGCTGGGTCTCCACGGACGAGGACGGCGAGCGCCAGACCCGCCCGTACAAAGGCTCGTGCATCTTCCAGAACCGGCCCGGTTTCAAGGGTGGCGCGGGCTGCTCGCTGCACATCCTGGCGATCAAGGAGGGCCGCGAGCCCCTGGAGACCAAGCCGGACGTGTGCTGGCAGCTGCCGGTCCGCCGGACCTACGAGTGGATCGACCGGCCCGACGACACCCGCGTGCTCCAGGTGTCCATCGGTGAGTACGACCGCCGCGGCTGGGGCCCGGGCGGCCACGATCTGCACTGGTGGTGCACCTCGGCGACGTCGGCCCACGGGGCGGGCGACCCGGTGTACGTCTCCTACCGGCCCGAGCTGACCGAGCTCATGGGCAAGGAGGGCTACGACCGTCTCGCCGAGCTGTGCGAGGAGCGTCTGGCCTCCCAGCTCCCGCTGCTCGCGCCGCACCCGGCGGATCCCCCCACCGCTTCCTGAGAACTGCCCCCGCCCGCTCCCGTCGGCCCGCGCTAGCCGCCGCTCGGGCTCGCACCGCCGTCGCCCGGCGGCGGTGACGAGTCCGTGGGGGCCGACGGGCTCGGTGACGGATCGGACGGCGTGGGGCTCTGGTCGGACGGTGTGGGGTCCGGGTCGGACGGGCCCGGGCCGGACGGCGTGGGATCGGACGGGCCGGGGCCCGGGTTCCCTGTGTGCGACGGGTCGGGGCCCGGGTTCGAGGTGCCGGGCTGCGAGGGGCCCGAACTCCCGCGTCCCTCTATTGAGATGACAGCCCCCGAGGGGTCGATGCCGATGCGCGCCGACCAGTGACCGGCGGGCTCCCGATCGTGATCGACGTACACCCGGATCGTGAACGACTCCCCGGGCCGCAGCGTTCCCGACGTACTCGTCAGATAGAGCCAGCCGGCCCCGGTGTGTGCCGACCAGTGGACCGGTGAACTCCCGGACGCCGTCAGCTTGATGAGGGTCGCGGAGCCGCTCGGCTGCGCCTCCACGGTGAGCCGGCCCGGGCCGGACCGCGAGGGCCCGCCGGGGCTGATGACCTCCACGGAGACGTCCGGGGAGCGGCTGCCCGCGGTGAAACGCGGGTCGGGGGTCGTGCGCGCGTTGCCCGCGTTCTCGTAAGCGCCGTCCGCGCGGTTGCCGTCGAGCCCGCCCGGGTCGCCGGCCTCGCTCGCGCTGATCGAGCGCCCGTCCTGACCCTCGCCCGTCTGCGGCGCACCCCGGTACGCCGCCCACAGCGCCAGCACCGGGGCGGCCACGACGGTGGCGACGACCGTCGTCGTGACGGCACGCGCGCGTAGCCGGTCCCGGCGGGCCGCCCTGTCCTTGGGGTCCATCGGGAAGCCGCGCCGGTCGAAGCGGGGGGCCGTACCTCGCTGGGGGCGGTCGGCGTGGGCCATCGCCCGGTGCAGGGTCGCGCGCGGGGCCGTCGCGAGGGGCAGGGCGGCCGGGGTGACCGCCGTGCCGGGCCACGCGCCGGGGGCGGCGCGCTCGGCGGTGCGGCGGCAGCGGGGGCAGTCGTCGACATGCCGGACCAGTTCGCGGCGCAGGGCGGAGCTCAGCAGCAGCTGGTTGTCTCCGGTGAGGCGGGCGACGCTGGGGCAGGTGCCCGTCTCCACCACGGCGAGGGCGGCGCGGGTGCGTTCCACCTCGCAGGCGGCGGAGGCGAGCAGCTCCCGGGTGAGCCCCGGTTCCGTGCCCAGCGCGGCGGCGACCTCTCGGGGCGACAGCTGATGCCGTACGGCCAGCTCCAGCGCCTCGCGCTGCTCGGGCGTCGTGCCGGCGGCCTCCGGCCAGGCCAGGAGCGCGAGCTCGCGGCGGCGCTGCGCCTGGATCTCCTCGGAAGGGGCCTCTTTGACGTGCGGGACTTCGGGGTGAGGCCGGCCCGAGGCGTGCGTCCCCTGTCTGCGGCGCTTCGCCTCCGCCAGGGCCCGCAGGCACGACCAGCGCGCGAGCGCGTACAGCCACGCCTTACGGTCGCTCTCGGTTTCGGGACCGCGGGAGCCGCGGCGTTCGGCGAGCGCCAGGGCGTCGCCCAGCGCCGCGACGGCGTCGTCGTGATCGCACAGGACGGACAGGCAGTACGTGAACAGGCCGTCCAGATAAGGCTCGTAGCGCGAGGTCGGGCGCTGGGGGACGGTCCGCGGCGCAGGTCGCCCGCGCCCGTCGCGGTGCGCCCGGTGTGCGCCGGTGGTCTGCGTGGGCGTTTCCGGCCTGCTGGTCATCACCCGTGCGACCGTAGGCGGATGGTGCCGCACCCTTCCTCCCCCTTGGGGACATTTAATCCGTACGGGTGAAACGATCCCTCAAAAGGGGACGGGAACACCAAATTCCGTAAAGGGGAACATGCGCTCGGCGCATGTATGTGCGCTGGAGCGCACGGGCGCACACCCGGCGCAGGGCCCTCCGAGAGGCAGCGAGAGGCGGCGGGACGGTGGTCGGCGCGGGGTTGTCAGTGGTCTCGGTTACGGTTCGGTGCATGGCTGCCCGTACGAAATCCGGCAAGGACCGGCCGTCCTACCGCTGCACCGAGTGCGGCTGGCAGACGGCGAAATGGCTGGGTCGCTGCGGCGAGTGCCAGGCGTGGGGGACGGTCGAGGAGTACGGCGCGCCCGCCGTGCGGACGACCGCGCCCGGCCGGGTCACGACGTCCGCGGTCCCGATCGGCCAGGTCGACGCCCGGCAGGCCACCGCCCGCTCCACCGGCGTGCCCGAGCTCGACCGGGTTCTCGGCGGGGGCCTCGTCCCCGGCGCCGTCGTCCTGGTCGCGGGCGAGCCCGGCGTCGGGAAGTCCACCCTCCTGCTCGACGTCGCCGCCAAGGCCGCCTGCGACGAGCACCGCACCCTGTACGTCACGGGCGAGGAGTCGGCCAGCCAGGTCCGGATGCGCGCCGACCGCATCAAGGCGATCGACGACCATCTGTATCTCGCCGCCGAGACCGACCTGTCCGCGGTCCTCGGCCACTTGGACGCCGTCAAGCCCAGCCTCTTGATCATGGACTCCGTACAGACCGTCGCCTCCCCCGAGATCGACGGCGCCCCCGGCGGCATGGCCCAGGTCCGCGAGGTCGCCGGCGCCCTGATCCGCGCCTCCAAGGAGCGCGGCATGGCCACCCTCCTCGTGGGTCACGTCACCAAGGACGGCGCCATCGCCGGACCCCGCCTCCTCGAGCACCTCGTGGACGTCGTCCTCTCCTTCGAAGGCGACCGGCACGCGCGCCTGCGCCTCGTACGCGGCGTGAAGAACCGGTACGGGACGACCGACGAGGTCGGCTGCTTCGAGCTGCACGACGAAGGCATCACCGGGCTCGCCGACCCCAGCGGGCTGTTCCTCACCCGCCGCGACGAACCCGTCCCGGGCACCTGCCTGACCGTCACCCTGGAGGGGCGGCGGCCTCTCGTCGCCGAGGTTCAGGCCCTCACCGTCGACTCCCAGATCCCCTCCCCCCGGCGCACCACGTCCGGCCTGGAGACGTCTCGCGTCTCGATGATGCTCGCCGTGCTCGAGCAGCGCGGGCGGATCAGCGCCCTGGGAAAGCGGGACATCTACTCCGCGACCGTCGGCGGCGTGAAGCTCTCCGAGCCGGCCGCCGACCTCGCCATCGCCCTCGCCCTCGCCAGCGCCGCCAGCGACACCCCGCTGCCCAAGAACCTCGTCGCGATCGGTGAAGTCGGCCTCGCGGGCGAGGTCAGACGGGTGACCGGCGTGCAGCGCCGGCTCGCCGAGGCGCACCGGCTCGGCTTCACCCACGCCCTCGTGCCGAGCGATCCGGGCAAGGTGCCCGCCGGTATGAAGGTCACCGAAGTCGCCGACATGGGGGACGCTCTGCGCGTGCTGCCGAAGAGCCGTCGCCGAGAGGCCCCACGGGAGGCGGAGGAGCGCCGGTAGACTTTGCCCTGGTCTCGCCCGTGCGTACGAACCCTGGGCATTCAAGATCTGTGCGTTTCGCAAGATCTGGGACTTCTGCGATATCTGCGACATCTGCGACCGGAGGAGTGCAGTGGCAGCCAACGACCGGGCAGCAGCTCCCGGCAAGTCCGGCGGGAGCTCCGGTGCCGATGGGCTGATGCGCGCCTCACTGAGCGCGGTCGCGCCCGGTACGGCGCTGCGTGACGGCCTCGAGCGAATCCTCCGCGGCAACACCGGCGGACTCATCGTTCTCGGCTGGGACAAGACCGTCGAGTCGATGTGTACCGGCGGTTTCATCCTGGACGTCGAGTTCACCGCGACGCGCCTGCGCGAGCTGTGCAAGCTCGACGGCGGCATCGTCATCGACAAGGACATCACCAAGATCCTGCGGGCGGGCGTCCAGTTGGTGCCCGACCCCACGATCCCCACGGAGGAGACGGGCACGCGGCACCGCACCGCGGACCGGGTGAGCAAGCAGGTCAGCTTCCCCGTGGTCTCGGTGTCGCAGTCGATGCGGCTCATCGCCCTCTACGTGGACGGGCAGCGGCGCGTCCTCGAGGACTCGGCCGCGATTCTCTCGCGGGCGAATCAGGCGCTGGCCACTCTTGAGCGGTACAAGCTCCGCTTGGACGAGGTGGCCGGGACACTCTCCGCGCTCGAGATCGAGGATCTCGTGACCGTGCGGGATGTGACCGCGGTCGCGCAGCGGCTGGAAATGGTGCGGCGCATCGCCACCGAGATCGCCGAGTACGTGGTGGAGCTCGGGACGGATGGGCGACTGCTCGCCCTTCAGCTCGACGAGTTGATCGCCGGGGTGGAGCCGGAGCGGGAGCTCGTCGTTCGGGACTACGTGCCCGAACCCACGGCCAAGCGGTCCCGGACCGTCGACGAGGCCCTGTTCGAACTCGACGCGCTGACGCATGCCGAGCTTCTCGAACTGCCCACTGTGGCACGCGCGTTGGGGTACACCGGGTCTCCGGAGACCCTGGACTCGGCCGTTTCGCCTCGTGGGTTCCGGCTGTTGGCGAAGGTGCCTCGGCTGCCCGGGGCCATCATTGAGCGGCTTGTCGAGCACTTCGGGGGGCTGCAGAAGCTGCTCGCCGCCAGCGTCGACGATCTGCAGACCGTGGACGGCGTCGGCGAGGCCCGCGCCCGGAGCGTGCGGGAAGGGCTCTCGCGGTTGGCCGAGTCGTCGATCCTGGAGCGGTACGTCTAGGGCTTCCTGGGGTGTTCGGGGGGCTGCTTGTGGGGGCCTGGGCGAGGAGCCGAGTACGGCCCGGTGGGCTCCCCCCGCTGCTTGTGAGGCCTGGCGTGGGGTCCCGAGTGCGGCTCGGTGGGCCCGTCCGGCGTCTTCGGGGGCGGGGCCCTCTCGGGGACGGCTCGGGTTACGTCCGGAGTGCGGCCCGGTGGGCTCGTACCGGCGTCTACGGGTGCGAGGCCCCTCTCGGGACGGCTCGGTTACGTCCGCAGCGCCGCCCAGTGGGCCCGTACCGGCGTCTACGGGGGCGGAGCCCTCTCGGGACGGCTCGGGTTACGTCCGCAGCGCCGCCCAGTGGGCCCGTACCGGCGTCTACGGGTGCGAGGCCCCTCTCGGGACGGCTCGGTTACGTCCGCAGCGCCGCCCAGTGGGCCCGTACCGGCGTCTACGGGTGCGAGGCCGCGCCGGGATGTACGTGCTCGCTGTTCTACGGGGCCTCGTCACCCAGCTGATCACCTGTACGTGGTGCTGGTGGCTCCGCGCGCACATCCCGCCACGGCCCCTCCCGTTTCGTACGCGGCCGCCGGCCGGTGGGGCGCTCGTTGGCCCCTCCCATTTTCGTCCGCGGCTGGTCGCGGGTGGGGCGTTCGTTGGGCTGGCTCTGGCGTGCGCGACTGGCCTCGGGCGGTTCTCGCTGGGTGGTGGTGTCAGTCCTTGGCGAGTACGAAGGAGGCCTGGGCCTTGGGGAGTTGGGGCGCCTTTGCCTCTACCAGGTAGGTGCCTGGCGTCGCCGGGCCCGTCTTCGGGGTTGCGCACTCGGGGGCGCTCGCCTTGCGGTCCCACTCGATCGTGTGCGTGATGTGGGCGCCTGCCGATACGCGTAGCAGGAGGCTGCCGGCGCTCTTGGGGCAGTCGTCGGAGGACCAGATCTCGGTGTCGCTGGACGCTTGAGTGATCGTCAGGACCGCGCTCTTCGGGCCCAGATCGACCTTGCAGTCCTTCGCCGTCGTGTTCTTGGCGGTCAGCTCGAACTTCGGCTTCTCGCCCGGCGCGTACGAGTTGTGGACACTGCGCAGCGTCAGCGTCACGCCGCCTGTCGTGCAGTCGGGGAGGCTCGAGCCCGCGGGAAGCCGGTCGCCCGCGCCTGCGCCTCCCTTCGCGTCGTCATCGGATCCCGTCCCTGAACCGGTCGTGCCGGAGCCCGGACCGTCGCCGTTGGCGCCGTCGGAGGAACCGTCGTCACCGCCGCCGCCCGACTCGTCGCGGCCGCCCGGGTGTTCGCTGATCGCCGGTCCGGACCCGGAGGGTCCGGGCGTGATGGAGGAGGGCGCGGTGCTCTTGCCGTTCGAGCCACCGGCGCCGGTCTTGCTGCCTCCGCCACCAAAGTTGACGGCCCATACGATCAGCAGCGCGAGCAGCGCCACCATGGACAGCAGAACGGCCCTCCGTCGCCAGTAGATGGTGGAGGGAAGCGGCCCGATCGGATTGCGCAGAGATCCCACGGCGCAAACTGTACGAGAGATCCGTCTGTTCTCCCGCCCCCACCCGCCGCCACGGCCCGCGAGTTTTGCGGATCATAGTCCCGGGCGGCGGTTTCGGCGCGGGGACAACCCCTGTCTTTCGTCAGGTACGGGACGAGACCGTCGCGGGATGTGATGGTGCTGGGGCATTACGTACCGTCCGTGTCATGGGAATCTTCGACTCCGACCTCTATCGCGACATCACCGGCTTCGCCCACGACACCCCGTCGTGGTTCCAGCACCTCATGGAGGTGTTCACCGAGCTGGGGCTGCTGGTCTTCGCCGTGCTCTTCGTCGCCGCCTGGTGGCGGGCCCGGCGCGGTGATCCACGGGCCCTGGCCGTCGCGGTGCTCGCCCCGCTGGCCACCGGCGTCGCCTATGTGTGCAGCGAGCTGGTCAAGTCCGGTGTCGACGAAGAGCGTCCCTGCCGGGCCGTCTCCGGCGCCCTGACCTCTCTTGTCGCGTGTCCGCCTCATGGTGACTGGTCGTTCCCCAGCAACCACGCCACCATCGCGGCCGCCTCCGCCGTCGGCCTCACCCTCGCCTGGCCCGCCATCGCCTGGCTCACCGTCCCTCTCGCCCTCCTCATGGCCTTCTCCCGCGTCTTCGTCGGCGTCCACTACCCGCACGACGTGGCGGTGGGGCTGGTGGTCGGGGCTCTTGTCTCGTTCGTCGTGGTGCGGATCTGTGCGGGGAGTGGGGCTCGGGTCGTCGTGGCCATGCGGGGGTCCGGGAGTGTGGTGGTTCGCTGGTTCGCCGGCATGGGGGCGGCGAGCGGGTATACGGCCGTCGGCGGCCATCAGCGGTGATCAGACCAGGCCCGCCTCGTACGCCACGATGGCCGCCTGCACTCTGTTCCTGACCTCCAGACGCTCCAGGACCGCGCTCACGTAGGCCTTCACCGTGCCCTCCACCAGGTGCAGGCGGCGCGCGATCTCCGGGTTCGAGAGGCCCGCGCCCACCAGGCCCAGCACCTCCCGTTCGCGAGGAGTGAGCGTGGCCACGCGGGCCCTGGCCGCTGCCTCTCGGCCCAGGCGCTGCGCCCCGAAGCCGTCGATGACGTGGCGCGCCACCTTCGGTGACAGGAACGCGGCACCGTCCGCCACCGCCCTGACTCCTGCCATCAGTTCATGCGGGTCACCGGATTTGAGGAGGAATCCGGTGGCCCCGCCGGCCAGGGCGCGGGCCACGTACGCGTCCTCCGAGAACGTCGTCAGCATCGCCACCGCCGTGCCCGGCACGGCTCGTACCATCTCCTCCGCCGCCGCCAGGCCGTCCAGGCGTGGCATACGGATGTCCAGCAGCGCCACGTCGGGGCGGTGGGCCTGCGCCAGGCTCACCGCCTCGCGGCCGTCCGCCGCCTCCGCCACCACCTCGAAGTCACCGCCCGCCGCGAGGATCGCGCTCACGCCCGCCCGGATCATCGCCTCGTCGTCCGCCAGCAGGACTCGGATCATCTCGCCCACTCCCGCCTCTGTTCCTGCACCTGGTCTGTTGTGCCCGGTCTGGGGATCACGCTCTTCTCCAGCAGTTCGTGGCTCGCGCCCTTGTCGAAGCAGAGCCTGAAGTGGTCCACGGAGACGAACAGTTCGCCGCTCGCCCTGTAGTAGCGGCAGTCCGTCCCCGGCGGTGGTGGGGTGGGGGCCCGGTCCACCGGCGGGTCGCTGATCGTGCGGTCCGGCAGCCGCGGGACCGTCTCCTCCAGCGGCGTTCCGAGCTTCAAGGCCGTGTAGGCGGCCGGCGTCAGCACCGCGTGCGTCTTCGTGTACGCGTACCAGGCGAACGCCCCTCCGATCAGGACCGCCCCCGCCGCTGCCGCCGCCCCGAACGCCACCCCGACCCGGCGGTGTGCCAGGCGCCTCGCCGATGTGAAGAGAGCGCCCGGTGTCGCGGCGTCGGGGGTGGGTGTCCTCCCGGTCGGGATGCTGGCGCTGACCCGATAGCCCTCCTCGTGCGGGCCCGCCTCGAATGAGCCGCCCAGTGCCGTGACGCCGGCCCGCAGACCGATGAGGCCCGTGCCGCTGCCCGCCGGGCCCGGGCGGTGCCGGGGGCGGCCGTTCGTGACTTTCACCGTCGTCGTCCCGCTTTCGTTCTGCGCGTGTTCGACGGTGACGAGGGCTCCGGGGGCGTGTTTCGCCGCGTTCGTCAGTGCTTCCTGGATCACTCGGTGAGCGGTGCGGGTGGTTGTTGCGTCGGTGGTGCCAGTGGTTGCGCTGGTGACGGTCGCGTCGGTGTCTGGTCGGCGCAGTGATACCGGGAGGCCTGAGTCCGCCGCTCTTTCGATCAGGGCCGCGATGCTTTCGCCCGGTGGCGCCAGCGGGGCCGGTTCGTCGTCCTCGCGCAGCAGGCCGACTATGCCGTGCAGGCGGTCCGTCGCGTCCGACGCCGCCGCGCGCAGTTCGGCCGCCGCCGTGCGGTGCGCCTCTGCCATGCCCGGTGCTACCTGGAGCGCGCCCGCGCGCAGTGCGATGAGGCTCAGTTCGTGGCCCAGTGAGTCGTGCATGTCCTGGGCGATCCTGGCCCGCTCCCGCAGCCTCGCGCGGTCGGCGATGATCCGGTGTTCTCGTTCCAGCTGCTCCGCCCGTGCCCAGCCCGCCGCGGTCAGTTCCCGGCTCTGGCGCCAGTAGCGGCCGATCAGCCAGGGGAAGACCGCGCCGAACAGCAGCGTGCCCATGAGGACCAGCCACTCGGCGGCCGGGTCGACCTGGCGTACCGCGATCTTGGCCGTGCCCGCCGCCGCCACCGCCGCGAACGAGAGCAGCGCGACACCCGTCGCCGTGCCGCGCAGTCCCAGCAGGAAGGCGAAGACCGCCAGCGCGCAGCCGTACGAGAGCGTGAAGAGGGAGGGGGACGCAGCGATGCCCGGTGCGGCCGCGAGCAGGAACGCCGTCGCGGGCCAGGTGCGGTGCAGGGTGGTCGCGGCGGCCAGCACCGCGAGGCCGGTGAGCTGCGCCCACAGCGGGGTGCGCTCCAGGCCGAGGCGCTCTGCGGCGGCGACGGGGACGGCGAGGGCCGCCCAGAGCAAGGGGCCCGTGCTGTGCGCTGGAGGTCTCACGTCGTCCGAAGGTACAAGCGCCGGCCGGGTCGCCGCCCCTGCCGATCGTCAGGGTGGGCGTCAAGCGAGCGAGGCCGAGCCAACCCGTTTGCGTCACCACGTGGCCGCGTCGTCCCCGCTCCCCATGGCAGGATCGTCCTGCCATGACTGCGCCCACGAACACCAGCACCGAGTCCCTGCACGCCCCCGTCATCGACTGGTTCGCGGAGAATGCCCGCGACCTGCCGTGGCGCCACCCCGACGCGGGTCCCTGGGGCGTGATGGTCAGCGAGTTCATGCTCCAGCAGACGCCGGTGAGCCGCGTCCTTCCCGTGTACGAGCAGTGGCTCGCGCGGTGGCCGCGCCCGGCCGATCTGGCCAAGGAGGCGTCCGGCGAGGCCGTGCGCGCCTGGGGCAGGCTCGGCTACCCGCGCCGCGCGCTGCGGCTGCACGGCGCCGCCGTCGCCATAACGGAGCGGCACGGCGGCAACGTACCCACCGCTCACTCCCAACTGCTCGCGCTGCCCGGCATCGGCGAGTACACGGCCGCCGCCGTGGCCTCCTTCGCGTACGGGCAACGGCACGCCGTCCTCGACACGAACGTGCGGCGCGTGTTCGCGCGGGCCGTGAGCGGTGTGCAGTACCCGCCGAACGCCACGACCGCGGCCGAACGCAAGCTCGCCCGCGCCCTGTTGCCCGAGCAGGAGTCGACGGCCTCGCGCTGGGCCGCTGCCTCCATGGAGCTCGGCGCCCTCATCTGCACGGCGAAGAACGAGAGTTGCCACCGCTGCCCCATCGCCGCCCAGTGCGCGTGGCGCCTCGCCGGCAAGCCCGACCACGTCGGTCCGCCACGCCGCGGGCAGACGTACGCGGGCACGGACCGGCAGGTGCGCGGGAAGCTGCTGGCCGTGCTGCGGGAGGCCGTCTCGCCAGTTCCCCAGGCGGCGTTGGACCGTGTGTGGGACGAGCCGGTGCAGCGGGCGCGCGCCCTCGACGGGCTCGTGGCGGACGGGCTCGTGGAGCCGCTTCCGGACGGCTTCTATCGGCTGCCGGTCAGCTGACGGGCGTACGGGTTTACCCACGTCTTACGTCTGTTACACAACCGACGGCCAGCCGTGCGCCCGCCGCAGGCTGAAGCGGACAACCCCGTGACAACGCCTCCGTAGCTTCTCCCGTGTGCCGATCACCCACAGGTGGCGGACAGGGAGAGCGCGAACGGTTCGCGAACGGGAGGCGGTTGGCATGGCGCACGGCGAGGTGCTCGAGTTCGAGGAGTACGTCCGCACTCGGCAGGACGCCCTGCTGCGTAGTGCCCGGCGTCTCGTGCCGGACCCCGTCGACGCCCAGGACCTGCTCCAGACGGCGCTGGTGCGGACGTTCGGCCGCTGGGACGGCATAGCCGACAAGCGCCTCGCCGACGCCTATCTGCGCCGCGTCATGATCAATACACGTACGGAGTGGTGGCGCGCCCGCAAGCTCGAAGAGGTGCCCACCGAGCAGCTGCCCGACGCGAGCATCGACGACTCGACCGAGCAGCACGCCGACCGCGCGCTCCTCATGGACATCATGAAGGTGCTGGCTCCCAAGCAGCGCAGCGTCGTGGTGCTGCGACACTGGGAGCAGATGTCCACAGAGGAGACGGCCGCCGCCCTCGGCATGTCGGCCGGAACCGTGAAGAGCACGCTGCACCGGGCGCTGGCCCGGCTCCGCGAGGAGCTGGAGAGCCGGGACCGCCACGAGTCCGGCCACCGCGTGCTCGAACGGGAGGAGACGGAGCGTTGCGCGGCCTAGGCATACGTGCCGGTCGGGTCCTGAAGGCGGGGAGTACGGCGGTGGCCGCGCTCGCCGCCCTCGGCCTTTTCCTCGGCGCCCTCACCGCCTGCTCGGCCGGCGGCACCGGCGCCCGTGACGAAGGGCCCGCCCGCTCCGACCCGGGGCCCTCGGCCGCCCCGAAGGCCGTGTCGTCCTCCCCGGCCTCCCCTGCCCCCAAGACGGTGAACGCGGTGCGGCTCGTCAAGGACGACCCGGCGGTGAGCACGGAGGTCAAGCGCGACCTCAAGCCCTGCGTGGGGCACGAGTACCCGGTCGACGTGTCCTACGGGAACCTGACGGGGAACACGTCGAGCGACGTCGTGGTCAACGTCATGACCTGCGGAGACGCCGTCAGCATCGGCAGCTACGTGTACCGCGACACCGGCGGGAGGTACGAGAACGTCTTCAAGGCCGAGGAGCCTCCGGTGTACGCGGAGATAGACCGGGGCGACCTCGTCGTCACCAAGCAGGTGTACGAGAAGGGCGACTCGGTGGCGTATCCCTCGGGTGAGGACGTCCTGACGTACCGCTGGACCACCGGCCGGTTCGTCGAGCAGGCCAGGACGCACAACGACTACAGCAACGCGGTGAACGGGGACACGCCCGAGCCGTCCGACAACTGAGCGGCGGGCCTGACAGCCCCGACCATGCAGATGACGGACCAGACCACCCTTCGGACGACGTATCAGGAGCAGCGGATTCGGATGGCAGAGCACACCCACGTCCTCTTCGTCGAGGACGACGACGTCATCCGCGAGGCCACCCAGCTCGCCCTCGAGCGGGACGGCTTCGTGGTCACGGCCATGCCGGACGGCCTCGCGGGCCTGGAGGCGTTCCGCGCGAACCGGCCCGACATCGCGCTGCTCGACGTGATGGTGCCGGGTCTGGACGGCGTGAGCCTGTGCCGCCGCATCCGTGACGAGTCCACCGTCCCCGTGATCATGCTGTCGGCGCGGGCCGACTCGATCGACGTGGTGCTCGGCCTGGAGGCCGGCGCGGACGACTACGTGACCAAGCCGTTCGACGGGGCCGTCCTCGTGGCGCGGATCCGGGCCGTCCTGCGGCGCTTCGGGCACGCGAGCGGGTCGGCGTCCGGCGCGGCGCCGGCCGTCCCTGACGACTCCGGCGCGACCGGCAGCGTCCTGCACTTCGGCGACCTGGAGATCGACACCGAGGGCATGGAGGTCCGCAAGGACGGGGTCACGGTGGCGCTGACACCGACCGAGATGCGGCTGCTCCTGGAGTTCTCGTCCGCGCCCGGCACGGTCCTCTCCCGCGACAAGCTCCTCGAACGCGTCTGGGACTACGGCTGGGGCGGGGACACCCGCGTCGTCGACGTCCATGTCCAGCGGCTGCGCACGAAGATCGGCCAGGACCGGATCGAAACGGTCCGCGGCTTCGGCTACAAGCTCAAGGCCTGACGGGCCGTGCCGCGGCGGGGTGTCGTGTCGGGGCCGGGTGGCTTGTCCGGACCAGGTGTCCGGAGAGCCGGTTGCCCGGTCGGTCCGTGTGCCGGCCGGGTCATTCGCTGTCTGACGAGGAACGGGATCGGGATATGAGGGGGGCCGCCGCGACCGTGCGCGCCCGGCTCGGGCAGCCTCTGCGGCTGCCGCTGAGACGGCTGCGCCCGGCACTGCACACCGGCGTCCGCTGGAAGATCAGCGTCGCCATCGCCCTGGTGGGGGCGCTCGTCGCCGTCGCCCTGAGTCTGGTCGTGCACAACGCGGCGCGCGTCTCGATGCTGGACAACGCGCGCGACGTACAGGACGAACGCATCCAGTTCGTGGCGCGCCAGTACGAGGCCACCGGGCGCGGCCTCCCCGTCGGCTTCAAGGTCGACGACCCGGGCATACCCCCTGACCTGCGCAAGAAGGCGATGGCCGGGCGGCGTGCCACCTTCGTCTCCGAACAGGCCGGCGGCG
The DNA here is from genome assembly GCF_036345255.1 of Streptomyces sp. NBC_00569. Taxonomy (NCBI): domain Bacteria; kingdom Bacillati; phylum Actinomycetota; class Actinomycetes; order Kitasatosporales; family Streptomycetaceae; genus Streptomyces; species Streptomyces sp. NBC_00569. The sequence goes on from NZ_CP107783.1 coordinate 4,772,746, forward strand.
TACCCGACATATGGGCCGCGGTCCCGCTCGGCGACGGGCGCCTGCTGTCCGTGCACACCCGCTTCACCGACCGCAGCGCCACCGTCATGAAGGACCTCGACCAGGCCCTGATCATCGGCTCGATCTCGGTGGTCTTCGGCGGGTGTGCCCTCGGCGTGCTCATCGGCGGCCAGGTGTCACGGCGCCTGCGCAAGGCGGCGTCCGCGGCCAGGGAGGTCGCGCAGGGGCGGACCGACGTGCGGGTCGGGGATGCCATCGGGGGCGTCGTACGCGACGAGACCGACGATCTCGCGCAGGCCGTCGACGCGATGGCCGACGCCCTGAAGCAGCGCCTCGAGGCCGAGCGCCGGGTCACCGCGGACATCGCGCACGAGCTGCGTACGCCGGTGACCGGACTGCTCACCGCGGCCGAGCTGCTGCCGCCAGGGCGCCCGAGCGAGCTGGTCAAGGACCGGGCCCAGGCGATGCGCACCCTCGTGGAGGACGTGCTCGAAGTGGCGCGTCTGGACAGCGCGGCCGAGCGCGCCGAGCTCCAGGACCTGCTGCTGGGCGAGTTCGTGACGCGGCGGGTCGGCGCGCGCCACCCGGACGTCCGGGTGAGCGTGGTACACGAGTCGGAGGTCACCACCGACCCGCGCCGCCTCGAACGCATCCTGTTCAACCTCCTCGCCAACGCCGCGAAGCACGGTAGGCCGCCGGTCGAGGTCAGCGTCGAGGGCCGGGTGGTGCGTGTGCGCGATCACGGACCCGGGTTCCCGGAGGAGCTGCTCGACGAGGGGCCGAGCCGCTTCCGTACGGGCGCGGCGGACCGCGCGGGCCATGGGCACGGTCTCGGTCTGACGATCGCTGCGGGTCAGGCGCGCGTGCTCGGCGCCCGCCTCACGTTCCGCAACGTGCGCCCGCCGGGCGCTCCTTCGGAGACTCCGTCCGAGGGCGCGGTCGCGGTGCTGTGGCTGCCGGAGCACGCACCGACGAACACGGGAAGCTTCCCGATGCTGCGCCTGCCGGACTGAGGCGGCTCCGAACGAGAGGCCCTAGCTGGTGGCCCACTCCTTGTCGAGGTCGAGCCCCTCGTTCCGCTGGGTGAACGAGAACCAGTTCCCGGAGTCGTCGCGGAAGATCGCCTCGGTCCCGTACGGGCGCTCCTGCGGCTCCTGGAGGAACTGCACCCCGCGCTCCTTGAGCCGCGCGTAGTCCCCGTGGATGTCGTCCGTGACCAGGACGCCGGCCCCGAGAATGCCCTTGGAGACCAGCTTCTTCACCGCCTCGGCCGACTCGGGGTCCATCGCGGGCACGCCGGGCACCATCAGCGTCAGCTCGACGTCGGGCTGGTCCTTGGCGCCCACGGTCAGCCAGCGCATACCGCCCTCGCCCATGGTCATGTCCGTACGCACCTCGAGGCCCAGCTTCTCGGTGTAGAACTCCTTGGCCCGGTCCTGGTCGAGAACCCAGACGGTGGAAATGGCCAGTCCCTTGATCATGATGCGCTCCGCAGTGGTCGGGCCACGCGCCGGCGAATCCGGCCGTGCCCTGTCACCGTAGGCAGTCACCCCCCGCCCCCGCTTCTCCAGAATTGCGCTCCTCGCCGGCCCCCTGACCCGTACCCCCGGAGGGCTCCCTGCCGGGGAAGCCGCCGGCCCACAACATCGCGTAACACCCGGGGATGAGAGCCGCCCCGCGCCCCACGTGCTTCGATCGGTACTCGCTCGGTGTCAGGCCCGTCTGTCTCTTGAACCGGGACGAGAACGTGCCCAGGCTGCTGAACCCCACGAGGCCGCAGATCTCCGTGACCGACAGGTCCGCCGATCTCAGCATCTCCTCGGCCCGCTCGATCCGACGGCGCGTCAGGTACTGCCCCGGCGTCTCCCCGTACGCCTCCTTGAAGCACCGCACGAAGTGGTAGCGCGAGTAACCGGCATGGGCCGCCACCGCGTCCAGGTCGAGCCCGGCCTCGGCCCAGTCGCGGTCCATCGCGTCCTTGGCGAGCCGCAGCTGCCGCAATTTCTCCACGTCACCGATGCTGGCACGCCCCACTGACAACGACCTCGGCACGGCGAAGGCCCCCGGTGCACATCAGCGCACCGGGGGCCTTCACAGAAGCCGAGGAGGATCGGGACGACCCGCTCAGACGGTCTCGGAGACCGTCCTGCCGTCCGCCGCGGCGTCCCCTGCCGCGACCCCCTCGACCGGCTTCGCGTCGGCCGTGGCCGTACCGTTCTCAGCCGCGTCGGCCGTAGCCGTACCGGCCTTGGCCATGTCGACCGGCTGGGCGTCCGCCGGACCCGCTGCCTCGGGAGAGCTCGACGCCTCCTTGGCTGCGGGGCCCGCGCCCCGCAGCGGCACCTCCTTGACGAAGACCGCCGCGATCAGCGCCAGAATCGCGATGACCGAACCGAGCAGGAACGCCGAGTGCGTACCGGCCGACACCGCGTGCAGGTAGGCGTCGCGCACCACGTCCGGCAGCTTGGCCAGGCCCTCGGCCGTCAGCTGCGTGGAGTGCTCCGCGACCTTGCCGCCCATGGCGCCGGCGCGCTCGGCCATCACGTCCTGGACGCGGTTGTTGAAGAGCGCGCCCATGATCGCGACGCCGAAAGAGGAGCCGAGCGTACGGAACAGGGTCGTGGAGGACGAGGCGACGCCCATGTCCTTCATCTCGACGCTGTTCTGCGCGACCAGCATCGTGATCTGCATCAGGCAGCCCATGCCCGCGCCGAGCACGGCCATGTACAGGCCGGAGGTGAGGCGCGTCGTCTCCGTGTCCATCTGCGCGAGCAGGAAGAGTCCGGCCACCATCAGGACGCTGCCGACCAGCGGGAACACCTTGTACTTGCCGGTGTTGGTGGTGACGCGGCCCGCGACCAGCGAGACGACCATCATCGAGAGCAGCATCGGCAGGAGCAGCAGACCGGAGTTGGTCGCGTTCGCTCCCTGCACCGTCTGCTGGTAGAGCGGCAGGAAGAGCACGGCGCCGAACATCACGAAGCCGGTGATGAAGCCGATGAGGGACATCACCGTGAAGTTGCGGCTGCGGAAGATGTGCAGCGGCAGGATCGGCTCGGCCGCCTTCGTCTGGACGAAGAGGAAGCCGACGAGCGCGGCGACACCGATCGCGGCGAGCTCCATGATCACGGCGGAGCCCCAGGCGTACTGCGAGCCGCCCCAGGTCGTCACGAGCACGATCGAGGTGATGCCGACGGTGAGCAGCGCGGCGCCCAGGTAGTCGATCTTCCCCTTGGAGCGCTTCTTCGGCAGGTGCAGGACCGCGGTGACCATGGCGAGGGCGACGAGACCGAGCGGCAGGTTGATGTAGAAGGACCAGCGCCAGCCCCAGTTGTCGGTGATGGCGCCGCCGACGAGCGGTCCGCCGATCATGGCGAGCGCCATGACGCCGGCCATCATGCCCTGGTACTTGCCGCGCTCCCGCGGCGGAATCAGGTCACCGATGATGGCCATGACACCGACCATCAGGCCACCGGCACCGAGACCCTGGATCGCGCGGAACGCGATGAGCTGGTTCATGTCCTGGGCCATGCCGCTGAGCCCGGAGCCGATCAGGAAGACCACGATCGAGGTCAGGAAGGCGCCCTTCCTGCCGTACATGTCGCCGACCTTGCCCCAGATGGGGGTCGAGGCGGCGGTCGCGAGCGTGTACGCGGTCACGACCCACGAGAGGTGTTCGAGGCCGCCCAGGTCGCCGACGATCGTGGGCATCGCGGTGCCGACGATCATGTTGTCGAGCATCGCGAGCAGCATCGCGATCATCAACGCCATCAGAACCACGCGCACACTGCGCGGCTGCCGCTCCTTGGTGGCCGCCGCGCCGCCCCCGCCGGTGTCCACCGCCACGGTTCCGCTCTCCGCCATGATCCCCACTCCCCAGTAACTCACTTGCCGCTACTTACTTGCCGCCCGGCAAGTTGACTACACTGAGGGAAGATAGAGCGCTAACTAGCCGGGCGTCAAGTAAGTTTTCGCCCAAGGCCCGCCACCAGCACGAAGGAGCAGCCACAGATGGGCAGCAGCAAGCAGCGCCGCGGGAACACGCGGCAGCGCATCCAGGACGTGGCGCTGGAACTGTTCGCCGAGCAGGGCTACGAGAAGACCTCGCTGCGCGAGATCGCCGAGCACCTCGACGTCACCAAGGCCGCGCTCTACTACCACTTCAAGACCAAGGAAGACATCGTCGTCAGCCTCTTCGAGGACCTGACGCGCCCCATCGACGAGCTGATCGAGTGGGGCCGGGAGCAGCCCGACACCCTGGAGACCAAGCAGGAGCTCATGGAGCGCTACAGCCTGGCGCTCCACGGGGCGGGGCCGCTGTTCCGCTTCATGCAGGAGAACCAGGCGACCATGCGCGAGCTGAGCATCGGCGAGCTCTTCAAGGACCGCATGAAGGCGCTCCTCGACCAGCTCCTGCCGAAGGACGCCACCATGACCGAGCGCGTCCGCTGCTTCAGCGCGATCTTCTCGATGCACGCGGGCCTGTTCGTCCTCAAGGACGTCGAAGGCGACCCCGAGGAAAAGCGCAAGGCCATCCTCGAGGTCGCCACCGATCTCGTCACCCGGGCACAGCGGGGCGCCTGAGTTCCGTCATGCGGTCGAGCTTTCCGCGCGGGTGAGCCCATCCGCGCGGATGGGCTCGTTCACGCAGGTCAGACAGCGACGCCGACCGACTTCAGGAAGTTGACCGGGTTGACCGCGGAACCGTAGTTCGGGGTCGTGCGGATCTCGAAGTGCAGGTGCGGGCCGCTGGAGTTACCGGTGTTGCCGGAGAGCGCGATGTGCTGACCGGTGGAGACCGTCTGGCCGACGTGCACGTCGATGCGGGACAGGTGCGCGTACTGCGAGTACGTGCCGTCGCTGTGCTTGATCACGATGGCGTTGCCGTACGCCGGGCCGTCACCGGCGCCGTTGCCGCCGGCCTTGACGACCGTGCCGCCGTGGACGGCCATGACGTTCGTGCCGATCGGCACGGCGAAGTCCTGGCCGGAGTGCTTGTGCGACCACATGTTGCCGCCGAGGCCGAAGCTCGCGGACAGCTTGTAGCTCTTGACCGGGTCTATCCAGCTGACGGCCTTCTTCGCCGCGGCCTTCTTGACCTGCGCGGCGTGCACCTTGACCTGCGCGGCGTGCACCTTGGCCTGCTCGGCGGCCTTGGCCTGGGCCTTGGCCTGCGCCTTGACCGAAGCGGCAGCCACGCTGGGCAGCGCGACGCTTCCCTGAGTGCTTTCGGCGGCGACCGCGGCCCCTGCACCCAGCAGCGCCGTGGCTCCCATGGCGACGGTCACGACGGCCGCCCGAGTACGGAGCTTGGACGAGCCGGAAGAAAGAGTCATGGTGCGCTTCGACATTCGGGGATTACCTCCGCGTAGATGACAGGGACAGACCGGCACTCGTTGGTGACGTGCCGGGCTGGCTGTTCATTGGTAACCCGGGACCCCATCTCGACTCAAAGGCCTCATCTACTACCCAAAGTCGTACTAAAAGGTCGGGACTTCAACCTCTTGACATCCCCTGAAGACCCCCTGCGATCTGTCGGTTTTATGCCCCGATCCCAGGTTTAGGGCCACTTCATACCCCAGCGTTCCGGCGCCCCGTGGGCTGCGGGCCCCGCCGATCCAAGAAACGGACATTTCGGTAGAACCTGCCGATGCCGCAATAACCCCCCGCGCCCACAGCACATCCACTATTGCGGCTAGTACCGGACAAAACGCCTGTGCGCCATGTCACCGGGAGGCAAGATCCAGAGACCCCCGAATGTGACGCGGGCTACGCTGAAGCGCCTGGTTTCACGGCCTTTCGGGGGGAAGCGCAGATGGATCCCGCAGTCCTCGGCACACGCCTGGCATCGAGCGCGCTCTCGCCTCTGGTGAAGCAGCTCCTCACCCGTGAGGGCCCCGGCGCGGGCCTGGTGGACAAGCCCGTACGCCTCTCGGGCCTCGTCACCTTCCGCGGCGAGAAGCGGACCCTCGGGGAGAAGGAGGTCGGGCACCTCGCCGCCCGTCTGGTGCGGGAGGCCGTGCAGTCCCCGGGCGAGCCGCCGTTCCCCGCGGACGAGCAGGAGGCGGTCACGGCCGCCCTCGCCCGCAGGCTCCTCGCCCTCGGCGACCTGGACATGGACGACGTCCAGGCGGTCCGCCTCGGCCACCGGCAGCTGGCCCGCGCCCTGCGCGAGGCCGCCCCCGCGCCCGGCCTCACCACCGACGCCGTCCACTTCCTCGACTCGGTCACCGAGTGGGCCTGCCTGCACATCCTGCACTTCTTCACCCAGCGCTCCACGTTCGTGGCCCGCACCCTGGTCGAGCAGAGCCGCGCCCAGTCCGAGCTGATCGCCAAGGTGGACGCGCTGATCACGCGCACCCCGCCGCGCGACGGGCAGGACACCGCCTTCGAAGCCCGCTACCGCGCCCACCTCGCGGAGCGCCACAACCGCGTCACCATCTTCGGCCTCGACCTGCGCGACTCCCCCGACGTCTGGCCCCTCGACGTCGCCTACCTGAGCCTCGAAGCCACCCGCGAGGCCGGCCCCGAGGACGCGCACGGCGAGCCCCAGGGACCGACGACCGTCCAGGTCAGGGCCGAGGACGCGTTCGACGGCCACGACCGGGTCCTGCTGCGCGGCGAGGCGGGCTCCGGAAAGACGACCCTCATCCAATGGCTGGCGATCACCACCACGGGCCGTGTCCCCTACGTGCTGCCGCTGCGCACCCTGATCCGCGCCGCGGGGCTCCCCTCCCCCGCCGCTTTCCTCGCCTCCGCCGACTGCCCGCACACCCCGCCCGACGGCTGGGCCGAGCGCGTCCTGACGGCGGGGCGCGGCCTCGTGATGGTCGACGGCCTGGACGAGGTCCCCTCGGCCGACCGGCCCCGCGTGCGCGACTGGCTGCTCGGCCTCGTCCGCGCCTTCCCCGGAAACCGCTGGCTGCTCACCGCCCGCCCCACGGCCGTACGCGCCGACTGGCTGGCCGGGGGCGGGTTCGCCGAGCTGTCCCTCTCCCCCATGGGCCGCCGGACGGTCGGCGCGTTCGTACGGCGCTGGCACGCGGCCGCCGGCGCGGCCGAGCACGAGGAACAGCTCCTGGACGCCCTGCGCGCCAAGCCGGACCTGTCGCTCCTGGCGACCAACCCCCTCATGTGCGGGATGATCTGCGCCCTCCACCGCGCGCGCCGCGGCTATCTCCCGCCGCGCCGCAAGGCCCTGTACGACGCCGCGCTCCAGATGATCCTCACCGACCGCGACCGCCAGCGGGGCATGGGCGGCCTCGACGGCATCGAACTCGACACCGAGGACCAGACCGAACTCCTCCAGCGCCTCGCCTACGCCCTGGTGCTCGCGGGCCGCACCGAGATGGACGAGGCCACCGCGCTCACCCTCCTCGAACGCGCCCTGCCCTCCGTCCCCGACGCCGCACGCCAGGGCGACGCCCCCGCGATCCTGCGCCACCTGCTGCTGCGCAGCGGCGTCCTGCGCAGCCCCGCCCCGCAGGTGGTCGACTTCGCGCACCGGACGTTCCTCGACCACCTGGGCGCGCGCTACGCGGTCGAGGAGGGCCATCTCGACGTCCTGCTCGGCCACGCCGGCGACACACAGTGGGAGGACGTCATACGGATGGCCGTGGCCCACGCCCGTACCCGCGAGCGGACGACGCTGCTGCGGGGCCTGCTGGCCGTAGACAGCCCGCGCGTGACCCTCCTCGCGCTGGCGAGCCTTCAGGACGCCTCGGCGGTCGAACAGGAGGTCCTCGAAGAGGTACGGGAACGGGCCGCCTCCCTCATCCCGCCCCGGACACCCCAGGAGGCCGAAGAGCTCGCGCAGGCGGGCCCGTTCGTCCTCGAACTCCTGCCCGGCCCGCAGGACCTGACGGACGATGAGGCCCACGCGGTGGTGACCACGGCCTCCCGCCTGGGCCACGAGGGCTCCCTGCCGGTCCTGAAGCGCTTTCGCGCCCACACGTCGCTCGACGTACGACGCCAACTCGTCGGCACCTGGCGGAGGTTCGACGCCCAGGAGTACGCGGACGAGGTGCTCGCGCATGTGGGGCGGGAGGGGCTCGACCTGACCGTGCGGAGCGAGGAACAGATGCGGGCGACGCGCACGATGGCGCCGTGGCCGCGGGTCGACCTCGACGGGGAGTACCCGCTCGACACGGTCATGGCCTGCCTTGCCCCCGAGGGCGCACGGAACCTGACGCTGCGCAGCAACCCGTACGTGACGGATCTGCGAGAGCTGCACGCCCTGCCGTCGCTGGAGTTCCTGTCGTTGATGTACTGCTCCGAGGTCCGCGACCTGGCGCCCCTCGCCGAGATGCGGCTGCAACACCTGTCGGTGATCAAACTGCCCGGGCTGCCGACCCTCACCGGCCTGTCCCGGGTGACCAGCCTTTCCTCGCTCAGCGTCATCCAGCCGGTCCCCGGCGACTCGCTCGCCGCTTTCCTGCCGGTCGGGGCGCCGCTCGACCAGCTCATCCTCGGCGACGGCGCCACGGAGACCACCGGACTCGCCGGCCTGGACGCGTTCCCCGCGCTGACCTGGCTGAACCTGTCCAGCGATACGGCCGTGCCCGGCCCACGCGACTGGGAACAGGTCGCCGGGCACCCCGCGCTCACCCGCCTCTCCCTCGGCGGCCGGCTCCTGCCCCCGCACGGCCCGTCCAGCGAGCTGCCAGGAATCCGCCTCCTCTCCCTCCACCTGGAGGCCGGGACCGACGAGCACCTCTCCCGCTTCGCCCCCGCCGTCCCGCACGCGGACGACGTGCGCCTCTTCTTCGCCGAGGACGCCGAACCGGCCGCCGACGAGGTGTACGCCGGCCTCTTCCCGCAAGCCGAGGTCACCGTCCACCGCTGGGGTCGCTGAATCACGGAAGCACGACGAAGGGGCTGTCCCAGGACCGAAGTCCTGGGACAGCCCCTTTGCACTCAGCGCATCCCCGGAGGGTTACGCCTCCTTGCTCAGATTCGGACCGGCTCCGCCGGCCGCCTGCTCGATCGGCGGGACGTCCGGCAGCGGGGACTTCTCCTCGCCGCGGAAGGTGAACGTCTTGGCGTCACCCTCGCCCTCCGTGTCGACGACCACGATGTGGCCCGGACGCAGCTCGCCGAAGAGGATCTTCTCGGAGAGCGAGTCCTCGATCTCGCGCTGGATCGTGCGTCGCAGCGGACGCGCGCCGAGCACGGGGTCGTAACCCTTCTTGGCCAGGAGTTCCTTCGCGGACTGGCTGAGCTCGATGCCCATGTCCCGGTCCTTGAGGCGCTCGTCGACCTTGCCGATCATCAGGTCGACGATCTGCAGGATGTCGTCCTGGGTCAGCTGCGGGAAGACGACGACGTCGTCCACGCGGTTGAGGAACTCGGGGCGGAAGTGCTGCTTGAGCTCGTCCGAGACCTTGTTCTTCATGCGCTCGTAGTTGGACTTCGTGTCGCCCTGGGCCGCGAAGCCGAGGTTGAAGCCCTTCGAGATGTCCCGCGTGCCGAGGTTGGTCGTCATGATGATGACCGTGTTCTTGAAGTCCACGACCCGGCCCTGGGAGTCGGTCAGGCGACCGTCCTCCAGGATCTGCAGCAACGAGTTGAAGATGTCCGGGTGGGCCTTCTCGACCTCGTCGAAGAGAACCACCGAGAACGGCTTGCGCCGCACCTTCTCCGTCAGCTGGCCGCCCTCTTCGTAGCCCACGTAACCGGGGGGCGAACCGAAGAGACGCGAGACCGTGTGCTTCTCGCTGAACTCCGACATGTCGAGGGAGATCAGCGCGTCCTCGTCACCGAAGAGGAACTCGGCGAGCGCCTTGGACAGCTCGGTCTTACCGACACCGGACGGGCCCGCGAAGATGAACGAGCCACCGGGGCGCTTCGGGTCCTTCAGACCGGCACGCGTACGGCGGATCGCCTTCGAGAGCGCCTTGACGGCGTCCTTCTGGCCGATGACTCGCTTGTGGAGCTCGTCCTCCATGCGCAGCAGACGCGAGGACTCCTCCTCGGTCAGCTTGAAGACGGGAATGCCGGTCGCGGTCGCGAGGACCTCGGCGATCAGCTCGCCGTCGACCTCGGCGACGACGTCCATGTCGCCGGCCTTCCACTCCTTCTCGCGCTTGGCCTTCGCCGCCAGCAGCTGCTTCTCCTTGTCGCGGAGCGAAGCTGCCTTCTCGAAGTCCTGGGAGTCGATGGCCGACTCCTTGTCGCGGCGCACGCCCGCGATCTTCTCGTCGAACTCGCGGAGGTCCGGCGGCGCGGTCATCCGGCGGATGCGCATCCGGGAACCGGCCTCGTCGATCAGGTCGATCGCCTTGTCCGGCAGGAAGCGGTCCGAGATGTACCGGTCGGCCAGCGTCGCGGCCTGCACGAGGGCCTCGTCCGTGATGGAGACGCGGTGGTGGGCCTCGTAGCGGTCGCGCAGGCCCTTGAGGATCTCGATCGTGTGCGGCAGCGACGGCTCCGCGACCTGGATCGGCTGGAAGCGGCGCTCGAGAGCGGCGTCCTTCTCCAGGTGCTTGCGGTACTCGTCGAGCGTGGTCGCACCGATGGTCTGGAGCTCACCACGGGCCAGCATCGGCTTCAGGATCGAAGCGGCGTCGATGGCGCCCTCGGCGGCACCCGCACCGACCAGCGTGTGCAGCTCGTCGATGAACAGGATGATGTCGCCGCGGGTGCGGATCTCCTTGAGGACCTTCTTCAGGCGCTCCTCGAAGTCACCGCGGTAGCGGGAACCGGCGACCAGCGCGCCCAGGTCGAGGGTGTAGAGGTGCTTGTCCTTGAGGGTCTCGGGCACCTCGCCCTTGACGATGGCCTGCGCGAGGCCCTCGACGACGGCGGTCTTGCCGACGCCGGGCTCGCCGATGAGGACCGGGTTGTTCTTCGTACGGCGGGACAGCACCTGCATGACCCGCTCGATCTCCTTCTCGCGCCCGATGACCGGGTCGAGCTTGGATTCACGGGCGGCCTGCGTGAGGTTCCGGCCGAACTGGTCGAGGACCAGGGACGTGGAGGGCGTGCCCTCGGCAGGACCGCCGGCGGCGGCGGTCTCCTTGCCCTGGTAGCCGGAGAGCAGCTGGATGACCTGCTGCCGCACCCGGTTGAGATCGGCGCCCAGCTTGACCAGGACCTGGGCGGCGACGCCCTCGCCCTCACGGATCAGGCCGAGCAGGATGTGCTCCGTGCCGATGTAGTTGTGACCCAGCTGAAGGGCCTCGCGGAGCGACAGCTCCAGGACCTTCTTGGCACGGGGGGTGAAGGGGATGTGCCCGGACGGAGCCTGCTGGCCCTGACCGATGATCTCCTCCACCTGCTGGCGGACCGCCTCGAGCGAAATCCCGAGGCTCTCCAGGGCCTTAGCGGCGACACCCTCACCCTCGTGGATCAGGCCCAGGAGGATGTGCTCGGTGCCGATGTAGTTGTGGTTGAGCATCCGGGCTTCTTCCTGAGCCAGGACGACAACCCGCCGCGCGCGGTCGGTGAACCTCTCGAACATCGTTAATCGCTCCTCAGAGCGGTCAGGCAGTAAGGGGACGCTCCCCTCCCTGTCCTTCCGCAGCTTAGTCCCGCAAGCGGGGACCGCTCATTCCAACTGCCGACACCCGTCGATGGCCTCCTGACCCGAACGCCGACAACTGCTCCAACACCGATGGTGCGAGACGATGTTCCCGCAGGCCAGGCAGTTACCCCCACCATCAGTACGCCGATGGCGAACGCAAGGCGGCCAGAACCCACGTGTCGCCCCTCCTCACTAGGGATGTCTTACCCGCCAGGAGTGACAGTCCATGCGGCGCGCCCCGGTTCCCTCCGCTACGGGCGAACACCCTTGCGCCGCCCAATGCCCCCGCACGCCCCCATTCGAGAAACTCTGCGCATTCACCTGACAACGCTGCGTAACCCATGAGGGTTCCCGGCGGTTGCTCCGGACATGGTCTCCATCGTGCGCACCGTGCCACTGCCCCGTCGACCGCTCGCCGCGGGCGACCCGGTGCGGGAGTGGTACGAGGAAGCGCTCGGCTGGGCCACCGCGCCGGGCCCCAAGGGCCTTCAGCTGCTGACGGGGCTGCGCTTCGACGTGCTGGAGCTGCCCGCGGAGGCGGGACGTGCCGTGCTGCGGCGGCTGGACCCCGGGTGTCCGGTGGCCCTGCAAGGGGAGACGATGCGCCTGCTGGTGGCCGCGGGCAGCGCGGAGGAGCTGCCGGGGCTGCTCGACTGGCTGGAGTGGGGGGCACTGCCCCTCGATCTCACCGTGGTCGGTGCGGGCGGGCGGATCGACGCGCCCGCGCCCCCGGGAGTGCCGGACCCGCAGGAGGCCGCTGTCTGGGTGCGGCCCCCCGACCCCGGATGCGACGTCGAGCCGACACTTCCGGCTCTGACGGCGCTGTCGGCCGTAGGGGGCGGTGGGGGCGCCCCCGGTCTCGTACGGCTGGTGGAAACGGCGGCGACTCAGTGCCACCGGATCCGGTTGCGACGTGCCTGTGCTCAGCCGTTGGCCTTCTCGTAGGCCTCACGGATGGACGCGGGGACACGACCGCGGTCGTTGACCTCGTAACCGTTCTCCTTGGCCCAGGCACGGATCTGCGCCGTGTCCTGGCTGCCGCCCGCCACCGCGGCGCGCGCCTTGCCGCGTCCGCCGGCGGAACGGCCTCCGGTACGACGACCACCCTTGAGGTACGGCTCAAGAAGTCCGCGGAGCTTGTCCGCGTTGGCGGTGGTGAGGTCGATCTCGTAAGTCTTGCCGTCCAACGCGAACGTCACGGTCTCGTCCGCCTCGCCACCGTCGAGGTCGTCGACAAGAAGGACCTGAACCTTCTGTGCCACCGGATTTCCTTTCATCGATATCTGTAGGGCCGGACCCCACGACCTCAGTCGTTGATTCGCCGTCCCCTTGTTATATGCAGTACGCAGTACGTCGGAAAGCAAACCGCTTTTGCTGGAAAAACACAAACCCCTGGGAGAGATCCAGGAGAGACCAAGGACCCGAGAAGCCCGGAAAGATGCGCGTTTCGGACATAGGGCACCTGGGCAGGGAGCTGCTCAGGAATACCGGGGGGCGATCACAGATGCAGAAGCATCCGGCTGTTGCCCAAGGTGTTCGGTTTCACTCGTTCGAGACCGAGGAACTCCGCGACACCCTCGTCATAGGAACGCAAGAGCTCGCTGTAGACATCGGTGTCGATGGTATCGACGGGTGCCTCTCCGATCTCCACGAAGCCGTGGTTCGCGAAGAACTCCACTTCGAAGGTGAGACAGAAAACCCGGCGAACACCGATCCAGCGCGCGGTCTGCAGCAACTTCTGGAGCAGTTGATGACCGACGCCCGCGCCCCTGACCACCGGATTCACGGCGAGGGTGCGGACTTCCGCGAGGTCTTCCCACATCACATGCAGGGCGCCGCAGCCGACGACCTCCGCGTTGTCGTCGCGTTCCGCGACCCAGAACTCCTGGATGTCCTCGTAAAGCGTCACGGTGGCTTTGTCGAGCAGGATCCCCTCGCGGCTGTACGCGTCGAGGAGTCGGCGCACGGCCGGCACATCGGCCGTCCTCGCCCTGCGCACGGTGACTGCTTTTGCGGTGACTTCGGGGAGCTGTGCTGGCATGAGCGGACGCTATCGCCCGGCGTCCGAGGCCGGCTCCCCGGGTCCTTCGGGTTCCTCGGGCTCTTCCGAAGCTTCGGGCGCTTCAGGCTGTTCGGAGTCCTGTGGCTCTTCACGCCCCTCGCCGGCTTCGGACCCTTCCGGCTCTTGAGTCGTGAGGGTCTGCGCCTGAGGTCCCTGCACCATGCGCACGGCATCGCTCAGTGCTTCGCGTTGTTCCGGCGACATCATGCCGAAGAAGGCGACGAGAGCCGCTGCCGGGTTGTCACTCTGGGACCATGCGTCGTTCATCAGCGCGGCTGAGTAGGCGGCGCGAGTGGAGACGGCCTCATATCGATAGGCCCGGCCTTCCGCTTCGCGGCGCACCCAGCCCTTCTGGTGGAGATTGTCCAAAACGGTCATGACCGTGGTGTAGGCGATGGACCGTTCCTGCTGGAGGTCTTCCAGGACTTCCCGAACCGTCACGGGGCGGTTCCACTTCCACACCCGTGTCATCACTGCGTCTTCGAGTTCTCCCAATGGGCGCGGCACGAGCAGCACACTAGTGGCAGAAGTCGGTAATAGGGCGCCGGACGTGGCGAACGGCGCCTAATAACGACAAAAAGGGCGCCCGGTGGGGCGCCCTTCTCAGATGTCGCTCAGCTGCGGACCGGCCTGGCGGGCCGCCTCGGCGCGGGCGATCGCCGCGTCGACGGCCGCGTCCTCCTTGGCCTTCTTGTCGCCGCCCTGAGACTTCACGATCGTCACGATGAGACCGATGAAGAAGACGGCCATCACTACGGGGGGCACGAGCGCGGAGACGTAGTCCATGCCCCCAGAGTAGCTATCCGACGGCCAGCTCCTGCGGCGGGGCCGCCGGGGGCGCGGGGCGGCGCTTGGGCGGGAAGACCTCGGCCGGGGTGGGCATGGGGCGCGGCGGGGCAGGGGGGTTCGCCGGGGGCCGGGGGGCGGATGCCGGCTTCCCGGCGGCGGCGAGGCCCCCGGGCAGAGCGAGCAGCCGGGTACGGGAGGCCGGGACACGGGGCTGTACGACGCGCGCTTCCGTGCGCGCCGGTGCCCAGCCTTCGAGTCGGGCACGCACGTCGCGCTCGGCGAGCGTGCGGCAGCGTTCGAGGAGGGTGGCGGCGGAGGGGTTGGAGCGCAGGGCGCGCAGCGCGGCCAGGTCGTCGGCGCCGGGCTGGTAGCCCGCCGCGAGCGCCTCGTCGAGCAGTTCCAGATAGCCGGTGGCGGTGCCGGGCAGGGCGGCCCGGTAGCGAGCGAGGTCGGCCAGCAGGAAGGCGCGGATGCGGGCGCCTTCGTCGGCTGCCTCGTCGACCGACTCGGCGAGCCGGAGGCAGTCCTGGATGTCCTCGGCGGAGACAGGACTCGGGTGAAGGGCAAGGGCGAGGGCGCGTCGGAGCACACGCAGCTCTTCAGCACCGAACGCCATGCCGCCGCGGTTTCCGTAGGGCGTGGGCATGGGCCGACGATACGCACCACAACGGACAAAATCCGCTTAACGTCCCATTTGCGGCGTGGCTCGCCGTCGGACCCGCCCCCGGGCCCCTCAGTCCGGAGTCGCTCGCCCCGGAGTCGCTCGCCCCGGGGCACCCGCCCCCGGGGCACTCCGCCCAGATCGCTCCGCCCGGGTCACTCCGCCCGGCGGCGCGACATGGCGAACACGATCGCGCCCACACCGAGCGCCGCCGCGGCCGCCGCGGCCAGCCACGGCAGGAACCCCGCACCGGTCGCCGCCATGGACCCGGACGTGCCCGACGTCCCCGAGCCACCCGACGTCACGGAGGCCGTGGCGGAAGTGGAGGGCGAAGGGGTCGCGGAGCCGCCCGAGGCCGACGGGGACGGAGACGGGGAGGAGGACGCGTCACCGACGGTGATCGCCGCCTCGTCGTTCGACTGGTCCGGGTCGTTCAGGACGATCCCGTCGCCGGGGCGCACGGTGACCGTGCCGCGGGCGGCGCCGGCGGCGAGGTCCTTCTCGTAGCCGACCTTGAAGCGGTACATCTGGCCGTCGCCGCTCTCCTCGGAGACGGTGTCCGGGCAGAGGTAGCGGCGGTGGCCCGACTCGAAGGGCGAGGTCTTGCCGCCGGTGTACGTGTAGCAGTTGCCGCTCGCCTGGTCGTCGGGCTCCTCGTCGACCAGCACGCTCTTGGCGACGACGCCCTCGGGGAGCGTCACCTCGGCGTAGGCCACGGGCTTGCCGTCGGGGTGGGCGACCACGGCGGGGCCCGCGTTGCGCAGGCCGAAGGCGAGCGAGTGGGTGGAGCCCTTCTTGCCGGGTACGAGGACGGCGCCGACCGCGAGGAAGTCGGCGGCGTTGTCGGCGTCGTACGTCACTCGGCGGCTGTCGGCGAAGTCCTTGCCCGTGGCGGGGGTCAGGGTGAGCGCTGCGCCCTTGCCGGGGGTGCCGCCGGTGTCCGTGCCGGAGGAGGCCGGGAGGGCCTCGGCGGTGATGTCGGTCCAGGTGTGGAAGGCGTCCTTGCCGAGGGACCCTTCGAGCGGGTCGGAGAATCCAACCGTGTCACCCGGGGCGATCGTCGTCTTGAAGACGCAGGTCACGTCGGCGTCGTCCCTGCCGAAGTCGCCCGGCAGGTAGAGGCAGTTGCTGTGCTTCCCGGCGAACGTGACCCCTGGGCTGCCGGTGAGACGGACGGTGATCTGTTCGGTGGGCAGGTCGCCGGTGTTGCGCAGGACCACGGGGTAGTCGACGGACTGGCCGGGCGTCAGGCCGGACTTGGCGGGCAGTGCGGCGACCTGGACCTTCGGGGAGCCGATGACGACCTTGGAGGTCTCGGTGTCGGGGGTGGCCTTGTCCGCCGTGACCTCGTAGCGCAGCGTTCCGGTGTCGCCGGGCTTCGTGCCGGCGACCGCGCTGAGCGTGAAGGGTTCGAACGGGCCGTGCAGATTGCCGTTGTCCAGGCAGGTGACCACGGCGCCGTCCGTCGTGCACTGGTCGTTCTTGGCCTTGATCGTGGCGATGCCCTTGAGGCCGCTCGCGTCGATCACCATCTTGGCGTTCTCCGGCAAAGGGAGCCCGTCCACGCCGTCGTCGGCGAAGCTGTAGCTCACCTCGGGGGCGATGGCCGTGCCCGACGCCGGCACGGCTATCTGCGCGGGCGCCGTGATGATCGCGTAGGACTGAGTGGGAAGCGTGGGGCCGTCCGCGGCCCGGGCCGCGCCGCTCGTGAGACCGACCCCCGTCAGCGCGACCGCCGCCGTCGCAGCCGCCAACTGTCTGCCCTTACGCCACATTTCGCCCCACGTCCCTCGCATGCCGACTCGTGCCCCGTCTCTGCGGAGACGAGCGAAGCGTACGAACGGTTGCGCCCTTCGCGCACGCCTTGTCGAAAGTCCGTGCGCGAAGGGGCAGTTGAGGCGCTGTCAAAAAATGCACGCCGCCGAAGAGGCCGCCGGCCGAGAAATGCCGGCGGCCGAAAGAGCGTGCTGCCCAAGCGGCGTCAGGAGCGGGAGACGTTCCGCTCGTAGACCAGGCGCAGGCCGATCAGCGTCAGCCACGGCTCATGCTCGTCGATCACCGCGGCCTCGCCGAGCACCATGGGTGCCAGGCCTCCCGTGGCGATGACGGTCACGTCGTCCGGGTCGTCGGCGAGTTCGCGCGCCATGCGGGTCACGACGCCGTCGACCTGGCCCGCGAAGCCGTACAGGATGCCGGACTGCATGGCCTCGACGGTGTTCTTGCCGATGACGCTGCGCGGGCGGGCGATCTCGATCTTGCGGAGCTGGGCGCCCCTGACGCCCAGGGCCTCCACGGAGATCTCGATGCCGGGGGCGATGACGCCGCCGGCGTACTCCCCGCGCGCGGAGACCGCGTCGAAGGTGGTCGCCGTGCCGAAGTCGACGACGATGGCGGGCCCCCCGTAGAGCTCGACCGCCGCCACCGCGTTGATGATGCGGTCGGCGCCGACCTCCTTGGGGTTGTCCATGAGGATCGGGACGCCGGTCTTGATGCCGGGTTCCACGAGGACGGCGGGCACGTCTCCGTAGTAGCGCCGGGTGACCTCGCGCAGCTCGTGCAGGACCGAGGGGACGGTGGAGCAGATCGCGATGCCGTCGATGCCGTCGCCGAGTTCGTCGCCGAGCAGCGGGTGCATGCCCATCAGGCCCTGGAGGAGCACGGCCAGTTCGTCGGCGGTGCGGCGGGCGTCGGTGGAGATGCGCCAGTGCTCGACGATCTCCTCCCCGTCGAACAGGCCGAGGACGGTGTGCGTGTTGCCTACGTCGATGGTGAGCAGCATGGCGACTACTCCGCCGCGCGCAGGTCGAGGCCGACGTCCAGGATCGGCGACGAGTGGGTCAGCGCGCCCACCGCGAGGAAGTCGACGCCCGTCGCGGCGTACTCGCGCGCGTTCGCCAGGGTCAGCCGGCCCGAGGACTCCAGGAGGGCGCGGCCGCCCACGATCGCGACGGCCTCCTGGGTCCGGGCGGGCGTGAAGTTGTCCAGGAGGATCAGGTCGGCGCCCGCCTCGACGACCTCGCGCAGCTGGTCCAGGGTGTCGACCTCGACCTCGACGGCGAGGCCGGGGAAGGACTCCCGTACGGCCTTGAAGGCCTGCGCGACGCCGCCGGCGGCGACCACGTGGTTGTCCTTGACCAGGGCCGCGTCGGAGAGCGACATGCGGTGGTTGACGCCGCCGCCCATGCGGACGGCGAACTTCTCCAGGGAGCGCAGGCCGGGCGTCGTCTTGCGGGTGTCGCGGACCTTCGCCGTGGTCCCCTCCAGCGCGTCCGCCCACGCGCGCGTGGCGGTCGCGATGCCGGACAGGCGGCACAGGATGTTGAGGGCGCTGCGCTCGGCGGTCAGCAGGTCGCGGGTGCGGGTGGTGACGCTGAGGAGCTTCTGCCCGGCGGTGATCCGGTCGCCGTCCTCCGCGTGCCGCTCGACCTCGAACTCGTCCGTGCAGACCACGGACAGAACGGCCTCGGCGACGCGCAGTCCCGCCACGACGCCGTCCTCGCGGGCGGTGAAGTCGGCGGTGGCGACGGCGTCCTCGGGGATGGTGGCGACCGTGGTGACGTCCACGCCGCCGTCCAGGTCCTCGGCGATGGCCATGTGCGCGATGTCCTCGACCTCCACGGGGTCGAGCCCCGCGTCGGCCAGGAGCTGGGAGAGGGCGGGGTCGAGGCCGCACTCCATCATGTCGGCGTCGGCTCCGCCGCAGCCGCAGCCGTCGCCGCAGCCGCCGCTCTCGGCGAGGGGGAGGTCGGGGGTACTCACGTCTCTCACTGCTCCTGCTGGTTTGTACGGCACTCGGGGCGGGTCGGGGGGAATTCTGCGGTGGGCGTGGTGTGCACGGCCAGCGTCCGGTCGGGATTCAGCCGTACGACGATGTGGCGGCGCCATGCCGCGTCGTCGCGGTCGGCGTGGTCCTCGCGCCAGTGGCAGCCGCGGGTCTCCTCGCGGCGGCGGGCCGCGGCGACGAGGACGCGGGCGACGCACAGGAGGTTGGTGGCCTCCCAGGTGTCGACGCCGGGCTCCGCGGTCTTGCCGTTCTCCGCGAGGGCGCCCGCCGCTTCGGCGTGGATGCGGCCGAGTCCCGCGGCGGCCTCGGCGAGCGAGTCCGCGGAGCGCAGCACGCCGGCGCCCTGCGTCATGACGCGCTGGATGGCGAACCGTGCCTCGGCCGGCATCAGGGCGTGGGTCGGGGTCTCCGGGTGCGGGACGGGTGCGGGCACGCGCGCGTGGAGACCGTTCTCCCGGTGGCACGCGGCGATGTCGTCCGCGATGCGCTCGGCGTAGACCAGGCCCTCCAGGAGGGAGTTGGAGGCGAGGCGGTTCGCGCCGTGGACGCCGGTGCAGGCGACCTCTCCGCACGCGTACAGGCCGGGAACCGTCGTGCGGCCCCGGAGGTCCGTGCGGACGCCTCCGGAGGCGTAGTGCGCGGCGGGCGCCACGGGGATGGGCTCGGTGACCGGGTCGATGCCGTGGGTGCGGCAGGCGGCGAGGATCGTGGGGAACCGGGTCTCCCACATCTCGGCGCCGAAGTGCCGGGCGTCCAGATACATGTGCTCGGCGCCCAGCTCCTGCATGCGGCGCGTGATGCCCTTGGCGACGATGTCGCGCGGCGCGAGCTCGGCCAGCTCGTGCTGGCCGACCATGAAGCGGACCCCGTCGGCGTCGACGAGGTGGGCACCCTCACCGCGTACGGCCTCGGAGACCAGCGGCTGCTGGCCCTCCGCGTCCGCGCCGAGGAAGAGCACCGTCGGGTGGAACTGCACGAACTCCAGGTCGGAGACCTCCGCGCCCGCGCGCAGGGCGAGCGCGACGCCGTCGCCGGTGGAGACGGGCGGATTGGTCGTGGCGGAGAAGACCTGGCCCATGCCGCCGGTCGCGAGGACCACGGCGGGCGCGAGCGCGGCGCCGACGCCGTCGTGCTGGCCCTCCCCCATGACGTGCAGGGAGACACCCGCCGTGCGCCCGTCGGCGTCCGTGAGGAGGTCGAGGACCAGGGCGTTCTCGACGGTCCTGATGCCACGCGCGCGTACCGCCTCGACGAGGGCGCGGGAGATCTCGGCGCCGGTGGCGTCGCCGCCCGCGTGCGCGATGCGGCGGCGGTGGTGGCCGCCCTCCCGGGTGAGCGCGAGGGCGCCGTCGGCCGACTCGTCGAAGTGGGCGCCGGTCGCGATGAGCCGGCGTACGGCGTCGGGGCCCTCCGTGACGAGGGTGCGGACCGCTTCCTCGTCGCACAGGCCCGCGCCCGCGACGAGCGTGTCGTCGAGATGCTGCTCGGGGGTGTCGCCCTCGCCGAGCGCCGCGGCGACGCCGCCCTGTGCCCAGCGCGTGGAGCCGTCGTCGAGGCGGGCCTTGGTGACGACGACGGTCCGCAGTCCGGCCGCCTGGCAGCGCAGGGCCGCGGTGAGTCCGGCGACACCGGAGCCGACGATCACGACGTCGGCGGTGACGGACCAGCCGGGCGCGGGCGCGTGCAGGCGTATGCCGGTCGCCGTACCGGTGGGTGTGGTCCCTGTGGCACTCATACGGGAGCTCCGAAGGTCAGGGGGATGTTGTCGATCAGCCGCGTCGCACCGACCCTTGCGGCGACGGCGAGCACGGCTTCTCCGGTGTAGCCGCGCTTCACGTCGGTGAAGTCGGCAGGGTCCACGAGGGCGAGGTAGTCCAGCGTGAGCGGCGGCCGGACGCGGGCGGCCTCGTCGAGGACCTGGCGGGCCGCGGCGCGGACGGCGTCGGGGCCGCCGGGCGACGCCTTCGCGACGGCGTGCGCGTCGGCCGCGGCACGGGCCTCGCCGATCGCGTTCAGGGCGTCGGCCCGCGCATGCGTGGAGGGCGCCTCGTGGGCACGCGCGCGCAGGGCCTCCTGGGCGGCGTGCCGGTCGCGGCCGGCGAAGAGCGCCTGGGACAGGGCGAGCGCGGTGCGCCGCTCTTCGGCGGAGAGGTAGCGGTTGCGGCTGGAGAGGGCCAGGCCGTCGTCCTCGCGCACGGTGGGTACGCCGACGATCTCCACGGGGAAGTTCAGGTCGCGCACCATGCGGCGGACCAGGGCGAGCTGCTGGGCGTCCTTCTGCCCGAACAGCGCGATGTCGGCCGCGGTCAGGTGCAGCAGCTTGGCGACGACGGTGAGCATGCCGTCGAAGTGGCCGGGCCGCGAGGCGCCTTCGAGGCGCTCGCCCATGGGGCCCGCGGCGACGCGGACCTGAGGCTCGCCGCCGGGGTAGACCTCGTCCGCGGAGGGCGCGAACACGACGTCGGCGCCCGCCTGCTCGGCGATCTTGACGTCGGAGTCGAGGGTGCGCGGATAGCGGTCGAGGTCCTCGCCCGCGCCGAACTGGAGCGGGTTCACGAAGACGGTCGTCACCACTTCGCCGTCGGCACCGGCGATCGAGCGGGCCGTGCGGATCAGTTCGGCGTGGCCGTCGTGCAGGGCGCCCATCGTCATGACGACGGCGCGCCGGCCCGCACGCGTACGCGCGCGCAGTTCATCGGCGGTGTGCAGCACTGTGGTCATCGCTTGTCTCCCTCGGCGCCGTCGGCCAGGACCCCCAGCAGGTCCTCGGCGAGTTCGGGCTTGAGCAGGCCGTGCGCGAGGGCACGGTCGGCGGTGGCGCGGGCCATCGCCAGATACCCGGCGACGGTCTCGGGCGCGTGCTTGCGCAGCTCGGTGACATGGGCGGCGACGGTGCCCGCGTCCCCGCGCGCGACGGGCCCGGTGAGCGCCGCGTCACCGGACCTGAGGGCGTTGTCGAGGGCCGCGCCGAGCAGCGGGCCGAGCATCCGGTCGGGGGCTTCGACGCCCGCGGTCCGGAGCAGTTCCATGGACTCGGCGACCAGCGTGACCAGGTGGTTCGCGCCGAGGGCGAGCGCCGCGTGGTAGAGCGGGCGCGACTCCTCGCGGATCCACTCGGGCTCGCCGCCCATCTCGATGACGAGCGCTTCCGCGGCGAGGCGCAGCTCCTCGGGCGCGGTCACGCCGAAGGCGCAGCCGGCCAGCCGCTGTACGTCCACGGGGGTGCCGGTGAACGTCATGGCGGGGTGCAGCGCGAGCGGCAGGGCGCCGGCCCGCAGCGCGGGGTCGAGCACCTTCGTGCCGTAGCGCCCCGAGGTGTGCACGATCAGTTGTCCCGGGCGTACGGAACCGGTCTCGACGAGCCCTTCCACGAGGCCGGGCAGCGCGTCGTCGGGCACGGTGAGAAGCACGAGTTCGGCGCGCGCGAGGACCTCGGCGGGCGTCACGACGGGGACGTCGGGCAACATGAGGCCGGCCCGGCGCACGGATGCCTCGGAGACCGCGGAGACGGCGACCGGGCGGTGCCCCGCGAGGGCCAGGGAGGCCGCCAGGGCGGGGCCGACACGGCCCGCGCCGACCACTCCGACGGTGAGCCGGGCGGGGCGGTCCCTCGGGTCGGTGGGTTCGGGTCGAGGAGGTGCGTTCACAGGACGACGGCCTTCCGTTCCAGTCCGCTCGGGGTACCGGACGATTTCTCGTCATGTTAACGCGATCTGCTCCATGGGCTCCGGCCCGTCCACAGGCTGTGGGCAACCGCACGCGCGTGCGACATGATCGGCTGATGACGGAAAGCGAAGAGCGGGAGAACCCCGCGGCGGACGACGCGACGAAGGCGCGGGAGCGCCGCGCCGCGGCCGTGCGGGGCGCCGAGCGGATCCTGGGCGCGCGCGGCCTCGACGCCACCATCGGTGAGCGTCTGACGGCCCTCACGGAGGCCGCGTGGTCGGTCGCCGACCCGGACCGGACCGGCGATCTGTACGGCGACGGCATCGTCGAGGACCTGGAGGAGCGCGTGGCGGGGCTCCTCGGTACTGAGGCGGCCGCCTATTTCCCCACCGGCACGATGGCGCAGCAGGTCGCCCTGCGCTGCTGGGCGGGCCGTACGGGGAACCCGACGGTGGCCCTGCACCCGATGGCGCACCCGGAGCGGCACGAGCGCGGCGCCTTCAGCGCGCTGAGCGGCCTGCGCACCGTCCACCCGACGACCGAGCCGCGACTGCCCGACGCCGACGAGGTGCGCGACTTCGCCGAGCCCTTCGGCGCGCTGATGCTCGAACTGCCGCTCCGGGACGCCGGTTACGTACTGCCCACCTGGGACGAGCTGGTCGCCGTCACCGAGGCGGCCAGGGAACGGGACGCCGTCGTGCACTTCGACGGGGCGCGCCTGTGGGAGTGCACCACCCACTTCGGGCGCTCCCTGGCCGAGATCGCCGACCTCGCCGACAGCGTGTACGTGTCGTTCTACAAGACCCTCGGCGGTCTCAGCGGAGCGGCGCTCGCCGGGCCCCGGTCGTTCATCGAGGAGGCGAAGACCTGGCGCCACCGCTACGGCGGCCAGCTCTTCCAGCAGTTCCCCGCGGTGCTCTCGGCCCTGGTCGGCCTGGAGCGGGAGCTGCCGCGTGTGCCCGAGTACGTGGCCCACGCGCGCGTGGTCGCCGAGGCGCTGCGCGAAGGCTTCACCGAGGCCGGGGTGCCGTGGGTGCGGGTGCACCCCGAGGTGCCGCACACGCACGAGTTCCAGGTCTGGCTGCCGTACGCCTCCGAACGGCTCGACGAGGCGTCGGTGCTGCAGGCCGAGCAGACCCGGACGGCGCTGTTCCGGCGCTGGCACGAGCAGGGTCCTCCGGGGCTCTCGGTCACCGAGGTCACGGTCTCCGCGCGCGGGCTCGAATGGACCGCCGACGACGTCCGCGCGGCCGTCGCGGACTTCGTGGCACTGATCCCTCCGGAGACCGCCGCCCGGAACGCCTGAGCGGCGCAGCCTGACCGGCGTCCGTCAGGGGCCGGCAAGTCAGCAGCCCGCCGCGCCGCGGTGCGGGTGGAACAGGCGGGACAGGGCGGCTCGGATCCGGCCGTGCGCCGGGCGGCCGTCGACGACCGCGCGGAAGCGGCGGTAGTCGCGCAGCTCGCGGATGGCGCCCCAGTCGTGGACGCCCGGCGCCGGCGGGGCGGGCTCGCCGTGCAGGGAAGCGCGGTAGACATCCAGTGCGTACTGCTGATTGACGCTCATGACGTACCCCTCACTGGTCTTTTCATTGTCACGTCATGACCAGGAATGCGGCTATTCAGAGAGCTTCATTTCCTTTGCAGAGCTTTATTGGCACTGCTTGGCATTCATCGCCCTTTGCCGCTTCGGTCCGACCTGAAGGAGACTCCGCCCGGCGCCCACGCCCGGTCACGTGGATTGACGGGAGCCGTCAATCCAGAACTCGGTTGTCCGACCCTGCGTGCACCATGGAGTCATGAGCGTGAGCATCGACATCAGCGGGCTGGCCCCGGAGCGGATCAGTGTCGTGCCCTCGCCCCTGGCCGAGCTGGGCATGGCGCTGCACGCGCTGGCCGAGCCCGCGCACCACCCGGGGCTCCAGGGCTGGACGACCGCGGTGTCCGCGCGCCTCGACCCGTGCCTCGCGGACCGGCTCTGCGAGGCGGACTTCCTGTGGCGGACGACGTTCTCGGACGTGTTCGCGCCGTTCGCCGGGATCCCGGGCCGGGCCACCCTGCCCGGCGCCACCCTCGCCGAGGAGCTCGACCTGCTGGACAAGCTGACCGACCGTCAGTTCGTGGACGCGGCACTTGAGTTCACCTGCCAGAACAGCTACGCGCTGCGCGAGGCCAACCCGCTGGAAGACCCGGCCATGCACCGTCGCGCCCTGGACCTCGCGGCCACGCGCGGGCTGCCCCAGGTCCAGTTCACCCAGCGGCTCCTGGACGATCCGCCCGCCGTGCGCGCCTGGTTCCGGCGGCTCGTGGAGGACTGCGAGGAGGCGTTCTTCGCGGACATCTGGGCCCGCGTCCACCACCAGCTCGCGGCCGACGCCCGGCACAAGACCGAGCTCCTGAGGCGCAAGGGCCTGGCCGAGGCGCTGACGGCGGTGTCGTCGGTCGTCACGCTCGACGAGACGGCGAACCTGATCACCGTCGACAAGATCACCGTGGGCCGCACGGCCACGGACGACGGCGGTCTCGTCCTCGTGCCGACCAGCCTCGGCTGGCCGCACCTCATGGTGCTGCACCGCTTCGGATGGCAGCCGGCGATCACGTATCCCGTCGGCTCGCCCGGCCTCACCACACCCGCGACCGTCGAGCAGCTCACGCGCCGGATGACGGCCCTCGCGCACCCCGTACGCATGCGCCTGTGCCGCCACCTCGCCCGCGGCGCGTACACGACGAGCGAGCTCTCCGACGCGCACGGGATGACGGCACCGGAGATATCCCGGCACCTGACCGTGCTCAAGAAGGCGGGCCTGATCACCACGCGCCGCCGGGGCCGCTACGTCCAGCACCAGCTGGATCTGACGGCCGTCGCCCGCCTGGGCAGCGACTTCATCGAGGGCGTACTGCGCTGACCGCCCGGGAAGGTCAGGCAGCTCCTCCGCCGCCGGCCCGTACGAGCCCCGTCTCGTAGGCGAGTACGACGACCTGGACGCGGTCGCGCAGGTTCAGCTTGGTGAGGATGCGGCCCACGTGCGTCTTCACGGTCGCCTCCGACAGGACGAGCCGGGCGGCGATCTCGCCGTTCGACAGTCCCTGCGCGACGAGGATCATGACCTCGCGCTCACGCTCGGTGAGCCGGCCGAGCTCGGCGAGCTGCGGCTCCTTCCCCGAGCTGGGCAGCATCGGCGCGAAGCGGTCGAGCAGCCGCCGCGTCGTCGACGGCGCGACCACCGCGTCGCCGCTGTGCACGGCCCGGATCGCGCCGAGCAGCTCGCCGGGCGGCACGTCCTTGAGCATGAACCCCGACGCCCCGGCCTTCAGCCCCGAGAAGGCGTACTCGTCGAGGTCGAACGTCGTCAGGATGAGCACCTTCGGCGGGTTCTCCTCCATGCAGATCCGCCGCGTCGTCTCCACACCGTCCAGCTTCGGCATGCGGACGTCCATCAGGACCACGTCGACCGCCGTGCCGCGCAGCACCTCCAGAGCCTCGACCCCGTCGCCCGCCTCGGCGACGACCTCCATGTCCGGCTGGGCGTCGAGCACCATCCGGAAGCCGGTGCGCAGCAGCACCTGGTCGTCGACGAGCATCACGCGGATCGCCATGAAGGGGGTCCCTTTCGGTACGTGTACGGGGTCGGGTTCAGTACGTGTACGGCGTCAGTGGGCGGGCTTGAGCGGCAACAGCGCGCTGATCCGGAATCCGCCGCCGGGGCGCGGTCCCGCGTCGAGCGTCCCGCCGACCATACCGACGCGCTCCCTCATGCCGATGAGTCCGTGCCCGCGGCCGTCGGCGCCCCCGTCCTCGTACAGCTCGTGCGGGGCGCCCTTGCCGTCGTCCTCGACTAGCAGGCCGAGGCCGTCGTCGAAGTAGACGAGGCGCACGCTCGCGCCCGCGTTCGCGCCGCCGTGCTTACGGGTGTTGGTGAGCGCCTCCTGCACGATGCGGTACGCGGTCAGCTCGACGCCGCTGGGCAGCGGGCGCGGGGTGCCCTCGACCTTGAAGTCGACGGGCAGGCCCGCGGTGCGCACCTGCTCGATCAGCTCGTCGAGCTGCTCGACATCGGGCTGCGGCACGTACTCGCCGCTCTCCTGGTGCTCACCGGTGCGCAGCACTCCGAGCAGGCGCCGCATCTCGGCGAGCGCCTGCCGGCCGGTCCCGGAGATCGTCTCCAGGGCCTTCCTCGCCTGCTCGGGAGCCGTGTCCATGACGTACGCGGCGCCGTCCGCCTGCACCACCATCACAGACACGTTGTGGGCGACGACGTCGTGCAGCTCGCGCGCGATCCGGGCCCGCTCGGCGGCGACGGCGACCTTCGACTGGGCCTCGCGCTCCGTCTCCAGACGCGCGGCGCGCTCCTCCAGCTGTGCCAGGTAGGCGCGGCGCGTGCGGACGGAGTCACCGAGCACCCAGGCGAGGGCGAACGGCACCATCTGGAAGACCGTGATCAGCACGTTGCCCGCGCTGCTCGTCTCGTGCATCGGCCAGCGCAGCTGCGACAGAGGCGCCGCGCACAGGCCGCCGACGAGCGCGAATCTCGACGCCCAGCGCGGGCTGTCCGCCGCCACCGTGTAAATGATCACCAGCATGGCGAAGTCGGCCGGCTGCACGCGGACGTCCGCGACGAGCTGGAAGACGCCCACGACGGCGATGAGGATCAGCATCCGCTCCGGAACGCGCCTGCGCAGGGCCACGGCCAGGCTCAGCGCCAGGACGACGGGGATGCCCAGGAGGCGGGCGTCGCCCTGCATGTTCTCCTGCCCCGCGATCAGACTCATGCCGGAGACCCCGAGGAGGACGACGGCCCAGAAGCTGTCGACCCACGTCGGGTGTCGGCGGAAGAAGTCGTAGAGGCGCTGCACGTAACCCAGCGTAAAGAAGCGTGCAGTGCGCAGAGGTCAACCGGAGGATCGATCCGAGTACCGCCGGCGTACTCCCCAAGGTGGAGACCGCCCCCTTCTCCGCACCTAGCCTTTCCCTGTGACGAACGAGCGGTGGGGTACGGGGCGTGGGTGGCGTGAGGCGACGGAGGAGGCGCTGTACGGGCCGCGCGGCTTCTATCGCAGGCCCGAGGGGCCCGCGGGGCATTTCCGCACGTCGGTGCATGCGTCGCCGCTGTTCGCCGGGGCCGTCGCGCGGCTTCTGTGCCGGGTGGACGAGGCACTCGGGGGCACGTCGGAACTCGCCTTCGTCGACATGGGCGCGGGCCGCGGCGAGCTGGTGACGGGCGTCCTGGGGGCGCTGCCCGCCGAGGTGGCGGCCCGCACGCGCGCGTACGCGGTGGAACGGGCGGAGCGTCCCGCCGGCCTCGACCACCGCATCGAGTGGTGCGCACACCCCCCGAAGGGGGTCACCGGACTCCTCTTCGCGAACGAGTGGCTCGACAACGTCCCCCTGGACGTCGTCGAGGCCGACACCTCCGGAGTGCCGCGCCACGTCCTCGTGGAGCAGGACGGGACCGAGGAGCTCGGGGAGCCCGTGGTGGACGGGCCGGAGGCGGAGTGGCTCGCCCGGTGGTGGCCGCTCGCCGGCGAACCGGGCCTTCGCGCGGAGGTCGGCCTCCCCCGGGACGCCGCCTGGGCCGCGGCCGCGGGGACGCTGGAGCGCGGTGCGGCGGTCGCCGTCGACTACGCGCACTCCCGGGCCGCCCGGCCGCCCTTCGGGACGCTCACGGGCTTCCGCGAGGGCCGCGAGACCCCGCCCGTGCCGGACGGCTCGTGCGACATCACGGCTCATGTGGCGCTCGACGCGTGCGCGCTCCCGGGCGCCCGGCTCCTCACGCAGCGCGCGGCCCTGCACGCCCTCGGGGTGAGCGGCGGACGTCCACCGCTGTCGCTCGCCGCCGCCGATCCGGCGGCCTACGTGCGGGCCCTGTCCGGGGCGGGCGAGGCCGCCGAACTGACCGCGGCGGGCGGGCTCGGCGACTTCGGCTGGCTGGTGCAGCCCGTGGGCGTACGCGTGCGGGACCTGCTACTTGTCGATGTCGCCGACGACGAAGAACAGTGAACCGAGGATCGCCACCATGTCCGAGACGAGCGTGCCCGGCAGCAGTTCGGCGAGCGCCTGGATGTTGTTGTACGAGGCGGACCGCAGCTTGAGCCGGTACGGCGTCTTCTCGCCCTTGCTGACCAGGTAGTAGCCGTTGATCCCGAGCGGGTTCTCGGTCCACGCGTACGTGTGGCCCTCGGGCGCCTTGAGGACCTTGGGGAGGCGCTGGTTGACGGGGCCGGGCGGCAGCTCGGCGAGCCGGTCCAGGCAGGCGTCGGCGAGGTCCAGGGCGTTGTGGGTCTGCTCCAGGAGGACCTCGAAGCGGGCCAGGCAGTCGCCCTCGCGCCGCGTGACGACCTTCAGGGTGTCCTGGAGCTCCCCGTACGCGAGGTACGGCTCGTCGCGGCGCAGGTCGAAGTCGACGCCGGAGGCCCGGGCGATCGGACCGCTCACCCCGTAGGAGTGCACCGCCTCCGGGGACAGCACGCCCACGTCGCGCGTGCGGCCGCGGAAGATCTCGTTGCCGAGGACCAGGTCGTCGTACACGTCCATGCGCGAGCGCACCGAGGCGACCGCCTCACGCGCGCGGGTGGTCCAGCCGGCCGGGACGTCCTCCTTGAGGCCGCCGACGCGGTTGAACATGTAGTGCATGCGGCCGCCGGACATCTCCTCCATGACGTTCTGGAGTTCCTCGCGCTCCCGGAAGGCATAGAACACCGGGGTGATTCCGCCCAGTTCGAGCGGGTACGAACCAAGGAACATCAGGTGGTTGAGGACCCGGTTCAGCTCCGCGAGCAGGGTGCGCAGCCACACCGCGCGCTCAGGGACCTCCATGCCGAGCATCCGCTCGACGGCGAGGACGACCCCGAGTTCGCTCGAGAAGGCGGAGAGCCAGTCGTGGCGGTTGGCCAGCATCACGATCTGCCGGTAGTCGCGGGCCTCGAAGAGCTTCTCCGCGCCGCGGTGCATATAGCCGATGACCGGCTCGGCCTGCTGGATGCGCTCGCCGTCGAGGACGAGGCGCAGGCGCAGCACCCCGTGCGTGGACGGGTGCTGCGGGCCGATGTTGAGCACCATGTCGGTGGTCTCGGCGGCCCCGCCGATGCCGACCGTCGTCTCCGTCGTGGGCGTCATGGGAACAGTGTCTCGTACGTAGGGTGGGCGCATGGAAACGGGGACTGAGGGGACGGCGGCTCCGAGGGCGGGAGCCGGGGCGGAGCCGGTGTGGACCGGGCTCCCCCGGGGGCTGCTGAAGGTGCGCAGGCTGCTGCTCGTGCTGTGGCTGGTGCCGCTGACGGTGGCGGTGGGCGTGCTGCTCGGGGTGTTCGCCGGCGGCGTGTGGGCGGCGTTCGCGCTGCTGCCGCTCGCCGGGCTGCTGTGGGGATGGCCGATGCTCGGGCGCAACTGGCGCTCGTGGCGCTACGCCGAGCGCGCCGACGACCTGCTGATCAGCCGGGGCGTCCTGTGGCGCGAGGAAACGATCGTGCCGTACGGGCGCATGCAGCTCGTCGAGGTCACGTCCGGGCCGCTCGAGCGGAAGTTCGGGCTCGCGAGCCTCCAGCTGCACACGGCGGCCGCGGCGACCGACGCCACGATCCCCGGCCTGACGCCCGCCGAGGCCGAGCGCCTGCGCGACCGGCTCACCCAACTCGGCGAGGCCCGATCGGCGGGGCTGTGACCACCCCGGACGTCCACGAGGACGTACGGGACCAGGATCTGACCGCCGAGGCGCGCGAGCGGCGCCTGCACCCCGTCACGCCGCTGCGCCGGGCCTGGGCGCCCGTCGCGATCGTCCTCGGCTGGGCGGTCCACGACCTGAACGAGGCGCAGCGCAGGCTCGCCCAGCTCACCGCGACCACCCTCCTCATCGGCGTCTCCGTACTGATCCCGGCCGCCGCCCTCTACGGGTTCCTGACCTGGTGGTTCACGCACTTCTCCGTCACCGACGCCGAACTGCGCATCCGTACGGGCCTGTTGTTCCGCCGCACCGCCCACATCCGGCTCGACCGGATCCAGGCCGTGGACGTCACCCAGCCGCTGCTCGCCCGCTTCGTGGGCGTCGCCAAGCTCAAACTGGATGTCATAGGTGCGGACAAGAAGGATGAACTCGCCTATCTCGGCGAGCGCGAGGCCCGCGAGCTGCGCGCCGAACTGCTCGCCCGCGCGGCCGGGTTCGCGCCCGAGACCGTGCGCGACGTCGGCGAGGCACCGGCCGAGCAGATCCTGCACGTGCCGCCCCGCATGCTCGCCGTCTCGCTCCTGCTCACCGGCGGGCCCTGGGCGATGCTGCTCGCCGCGGTCGTCGTGCCGGCGCTGCTGTGGTTCGCCACCCACAACCTGTGGACGGTGCTCGCCGTGGCCGTCCCGCTCGCGGGCGGCGCCGGCACGAACAGCGTGGGCCGCTTCATCAAGGAGTACGACTGGACGGTGGGCGAGTCGCCGGACGGCCTGCGCATCGACCACGGCCTCCTCGACCGCGACCACGAGACGGTGCCGCCGGGACGGGTGCAGACCGTACGGATCGTGGAGCCTCTGCTGTGGCGGCGGCGCGGCTGGGTGCGCGTGGAACTGGCCGTGGCCGGCTCGTCGAACTCCGTCCTCGTGCCGGTCGCGCCCCGCGAGATCGCGGAGGGCGTGGTGGAACGGGTGCTTCCCGGGGTGACGGTGCCGGGCGCGGAGGCCCTGACCCGGCCGCCGAAGCGCGCGGCGTGGTGCGTGCCGGTGTGGTGGCGGGGCTATGGGCTCGTGACGACCGACGCGGTGTTCGCGTCCCGGCACGGTCTGATGCGGCGGCGGCTCGCGCTGGTGCCGCACGCGAAGGTGCAGAGCGTGCGGCTCACACAGGGGCCCTGGGAGCGTTTCCGGGGCGTCGCCGACGTCCATGTGGACACGGGCGCCAACAAGACGGTGACGGCCCGGCTGCGGGACGCCGGGGAGGCGGCGGAACTCCTGCGCGCCCAGGCGGACCGCTCACGGACGGGACGGAAGGTGGCACGGCCCGACCGCTGGATGGCCCCGTGAGGGCGGCGGCACGGCGATGGGGCGGGGCCTCGGTGTGACACACACCGAGGCCCCGCCCCATTTACGCCGTACGTGCTCCGGTCTCCGCGGTACGTGCGCCTGCGCCGTACGTGCTGACGCCTCCCGCCGGAACCTACGCCCGCATCGCCGACCGCAGCTCCCCCACGTCGATCTGCTCCGTCTCGTCGTGAGCGGTCAGGTCGATGACCTGGCTGACGCCCTCGCCCGAGGTCGTGGCGTCGGCCTGCTTGAACTCGGCCTCGGCGTCCGCCTTGTGGAGCGCGAGCGCCTCCTCGCCGACGACGTCCGCGAGGTCGGTGTTCTGCACGGCCTCCAGGGCCGCGGGCGCCACGCCCTTCGTGCCGAAGAAGTCGAATCCGCCCTCGACCAGGGGCCGCCGCACCGCCGCGGGCGGCACGACCGCCGCCGCGGCCGGGACGGTGAAGTGGCCGGGGACGCCGGACGGCAGGGCGGCCACGTGCTGGTGCTCGTGTGCGCGGGCCGCCTCGGGCTTCCCCTGCGGCTCACCGCCGTCGGGGGCCTCGGCCTTCGGACCCTCGCCCCGCGAGGGGTTCGCGGCGCGCGCCATACGGTCGAGCGCTGCGTTCGCGCGCAGATAGAGCACCGGAGAGGTCACCGGCGCGCCGCCGGACGTGGCGCGCTGCGCCGGGACGAGCTCGGCGCCGGGTGCCGGGGAGGCGGCCGCGGGCAGCGCACGCGCCGGGGCCGAGGCCTCTATCGCGAGCTGCCTGCGGCCCTCCAGGGCGCTGGCACGCTCCGTCTCCGCGGTCGCGTAGCGCCGCAGCAGGGCCGCGTGCTCGTTGCGCAGGGCCGCCAGCTCCGTGCGCTTGCCGCGCAGCTTCGCCTCCATCTTGAGGCGCAGCTCACGCGACTCCTCGAGGTCCGTCTCGAGTTCGGCGACCCGCTCGTCGTGGCGCCATTCGTCGCTCACCCGCGACCGGTTCAGCTCGGCGACGCGCTTGCCCGCCAGTCGGTCCCAGCGGCGCATGACGACCGCGCCCACCACGGCGGCGCAGGCGGCGGCACCGACCAGGCCGCGCAGCACGAGCGGCTCCGCGGTCAGCCAGGCGCCGGCCGCGCAGACGAGCGGGACGCCTGCGATCGCCGAGGGGGGAAGCAGCCTGTGCAGGGGTGGGGAATGGCGGTGACGTCCACGTGGCATGGCCAGAAACTTACCGCGCGTAGGCGAATCGTGGTGCCCCGGCAGCCAAAATCCCGTGGTCTTCTGTCCCGCCACTCCCATTCACCCCTGAACTCGGCGCCTTTGCCGATCAACTCGTCCGCGGACCGTTCAGTTCTTCAGGAGGCCCTTCGACCGGAGATACTCCTTGGCCACATCGGCCTCCTTCTGGCGCTCCGCGTCGACCTTCCGGTTGAGCTCGACGAGATCGCCGGTCGTGAGCGTCTTGGTCAGCTTCCCGAGTACGACGGCTATCTCCTTGTCGCCCGCGTCCTTGGTGTTCACGACCGGAACGATGTTGTCCGCGTTCTGGAGCTTCTTGTCGTCCTCCAGGAGCACCAGACCGAAGTTCTTCAGGGTGGCGTCCGTGGTGGTCGTCAGGACCAGCTGGTCCTCACCGTTCTTGACGGCCTGCTTGGCCTGCGTGGTGCCGACACCCTTGGGGTCGATCCCGCTGACCTTGATGCCGTACGTCTTCTCGAGACCCGGGGCGCAGAAGGGCCGCTTCTCGCATTCGTCACCGGCCGCGATCTTGACCTTCTGACCGGACTTGCCGAGGTCCGAAAGAGTCTTCAGATGGTGCTGCTTCGCGTAATCCGCGCTCACCGCGAAGGCGTTCTGGTCGACGGCCTCTCCGGCGTCGAGCACGGTCAGTCCCTCGGGCCCGGCGAGTCCGCGCAGTGCGGTGACCGTCGCATCAAGATCACTTGAGGCGACGGGCTTGGCGTCCGCGCCGTTCTTCTTGAGATTGAGGAATTCCGCGAGCGTCGCCGCGTATTCGGGAACGACGTCGATGGCGCCCTTGGCCAGCTGGGGCTCGTAGATCTCGCGGTTCTCGACGGTCTTGACCGAGGCGGAGTATCCGGCGTCGGTCAGAACCTGCTTGTAGAGCTCCGCCATCACCTTCGACTCGGTGAACCCGGCGGCGCCGACGACGACCGTGCCCTTCTTGCCGCTCCCCGCCGCGTCGGAGCCGGCCTTGTCGCTCTTGCCGCCTTCCAGACTGTCACCGCCGCACGCGGTGAGTCCGGTGGTGAGCGCGCCGACGGCGACCGCCGCCACGGCGATCCGTCGCGTTCTGCTGTTCATCGTTGTCCACCCAATCGAGAGCCGGAATGATCGAAAAGCTGTGCCGAGATATCAAGTTGGCGTCCCACCCGCCGCGGCGCCCGTCGGAGGTTCAGCCCGCCGCGCCGCCCGACCGGGTTTCAGCGCGCCGCGCCGGAGCGGCCCTTCATCGGATTCAGAACCCGCCCCGCGCCCGCCAGGACGCCCTCCACGAGCAGCGCGAGCAACGCCACCAGGACCGCGCCGGCGACCACCTGAGGGGTGTCCTGGAGGTTGAACCCGGCCGTGATGATCCGCCCGAGCCCGCCCTTGCCGGCCATCGCGGCGAGCGTCGCCGTGGCGATCACCTGCACCGCCGCCAGCCGGATCCCGGTCATGACCATCGGGTAAGCCAGCGGGAGTTCGACCCGCCGGAACACCTGTCCCCCGCTCATCCCCATCCCCCTCGCCGCCTCGACGACGGCCCGGTCGACCTCGCGCATCCCGATGTAGGCGTTGGTCAGCAGCGGCGGCACCGCGAACAGCACGAGCGCGATGAACGTCGGCAGGTCCCCGTGCCGGCCCAGCGGCGTCAGCGTGAGCAGGACGAGCACCGCGAGCGTGGGCACCGCGCGACCCGCGTTCGAGATGTTGACCGCGAGCCCGCCGCCCTTGCCTATGTGCCCGAGCCACAGCGCGAGCGGCAGGGCGATCAGGCAGGACACGGCGAGGGTGACGCCGCTGAAGTACAGATGCTCGGCCAGGCGGTGCCACACCCCCTTGTCGCCCTGCCAGTTGGCCCCTGTCGTCAGCCAGTCGTAGGCCCCCGATATCGCGCTCATGCCGCCTGCGCCGCCTTCTCCTTGCGTCGCTCCGTGTCACCGGAGGCGCCACCCGGGCGGTCCGGACTGCCGGAGCGGTCGGTGCGTCTGCGTATGCGGGACGTCCCGGACGCGACGCGGGTCCAGGGGGTCAGCCACCGCTGGAGGCCGAGCAGCAGCAGATCGGCACCCACGGCGAGGAGCACGCACAGCACGGACGCCGTGAGCACCTGGGCCTTGAAGTCGCTGTCGAGCCCGTCCATGATCAGCGTGCCCAGGCCGCCGTAGTCGACGATCGCGCCGACCGTCGTCAGCGCGACCGTGGAGACCGTGGCGATGCGCACGCCCGCGAGCATGGCGGGCAGCGCCAGCGGCAGTTCGACCTCCCACAACAGCCGGACCGGCCCGTACCCCATGCCGCGGGCAGCTTCTCTCGCCTCATCCGGCACGGCCTGGAGGCCCGCCAGGAAATTCCGCACCAGGATCGTCAGGGTGTAGAGGACGAGTCCGGTGATCACGAGCGAGGCGGAGAGCCCGAACAGCGGGAGCAGCAGCGAGAACATGGCCAGCGACGGGATCGTGTAGAGCACCGTCGTCAGGCCGAGCACCGGGCCCGCGAAGGCGCGCCGGCGCCGGGCCAACAGGGCCAGCGGGAAGGCGATCAGCACGCCGATCACGACGGAAGCGGCCGTGATGCCGATGTGCTGGACGACCGCGTCGACCAGCTCCGGCCTGCGGGTGCGCAGGTATTCCCCGCACACCCACTCATTGGTCACCATGCAATTGGGACTGCTCACCCGCCCCACCTCCCCCGAATCCCCGTACATATGTCTTGAAACCGCTCGCGTCAGCGCATGATTCCGACTGCGGACGACCCTAGCCCCCACCACTGACAATCGCCGAGACCCCTTGTCACGACGCAACATGGCCTTCACACAGCGGCCGCCCGCAGGCGGCGACTGCCCGGCACAATGGGGACCCATGATCCGGTTCGAGCACGTCACCAAGCGCTACGCCGACGGGACAACGGCCGTCGACGACCTGTCCTTCGAGGTGGACGAGGGGGAACTCGTCACGCTCGTCGGACCGTCGGGCTGCGGCAAGACCACCACGATGAAGATGGTCAACCGGCTCATCGAACCGAGCGAGGGCCGGATACTCGTCGACGGCGACGACATATCCGGCATCGACCCGGTCCAACTCCGGCGCCGCATCGGCTATGTGATCCAGCAGGTCGGTCTCTTCCCGCACAAGACGGTCCTCGACAACACGGCGACCGTCCCGCACCTCCTCGGCGTCAAGCGCGCCAAGGCCCGCGAGCGCGCCGCCGAACTCCTCGACCTCGTCGGACTCGACCCGCGCACCTTCGGCGACCGCTACCCCGACCAGCTCTCCGGCGGGCAGCGTCAACGCGTCGGCGTGGCACGGGCGTTGGCGGCGGATCCTCCCGTGCTCCTGATGGACGAGCCGTTCGGCGCGGTCGACCCGGTCGTGCGCGAACACCTGCAGAACGAGTTCCTGCGCCTCCAGCAGGCCGTGCGCAAGACGGTCCTGTTCGTCACGCACGACATCGAGGAGGCCGTCCGGCTCGGCGACCGGATCGCCGTGTACGGGCAGGGCCGGATCGAGCAGTTCGACACCCCGTCGACCGTCCTCGGCGCCCCCGCGACCGAGTACGTGGCCGACTTCGTCGGCGCGGACCGCGGCCTCAAGCGCCTGTCCGTCACGCCCATCGAGGAGAGCGACCTGGAGCAGCCGCCCGTCGTGCATCTCGACGACCCGCTGCCGGCGAAGCTCGACGCCCCCTGGGCGGTGGTCCTCGACGGCGACAACAACCTGCACGGCTGGATCTCCGCGGAGCACGCGCGCGTGCACAGCGGCACGGTCCGCGAGTACGCCCGTCGCATGGAGGCGTGGCTGCCGGTCGGCGCCTCCCTCAAGCAGGCGTTCGCCACGATGCTCCAGCACGACGCGGGCTGGATCGCCGTCATCGACGAGCACAGCGAGGGCCGCTTCCTCGGCGTCCTCACCCCCGCGCGGCTGCACGAGGCGCTGCGCCGCTCGACGGCAGCGGACGCCCGGGACATCCCGCGCGCGGAGGTCGAACTGGAGACGGTGACGGGGGCCTGAGGGGGCGTGAGCCCCAAAAGCCCCCGAGCCCTCAAGCCCGGGAGCCCCGGAACCCCTACTCCGTGATGCGCGCGCTCACCCACACCAGCGTGGCCGGGATCTCGCGGCGCCAGGTGTTGAAGTTGTGGCCGCCGCTGTCCAGGACGATCGACGAGATGCCGGTGGGCGGCTTCACCTCGCGGATGAACCTCATCGTGTTCCCGTAGTTGCTCTCGCCGCGCCTGCTCGTGGTGACCAGCAGCGACGTGGCGGGCGGCCTCCGGTGTTCCAGGGTCCACATCAGGTCGGCGTGCCGCTCCAGTGCCTCGTCGCCGTGGAAGAGGTCGCCTGTGGTGGGGTCGACGGGCGCCTTGTAGTACGCGGACAGGCCCGCCCCCGCGCCGTAGACCCGGGGGTGGTGCATGGCGAGTTTCAGGGCGCAGTAGCCGCCCGTGGAGTCGCCCACGATGCCCCAGCCGCCGGACCTCCTGTTGACCCTGTAGTGCGCCGAGATGAGCTGCGGCAGGTCCTTGGCGAAGAACGTCTCCGTCTGCGGGCCGCCCGGCACGTCCACGCACTCCGTGTCCCGCGGCGGCGCCACGGTCGGGCGCATCATCACCAGGATCATCGGCCGCATCGCGCCCGCCCTGGCCTGCTCATGGGCGGTGGTCGGGTAGCGCAGTCCCTTGATGAGCGCCTCGGCGGTGCCGGGGTAGCCGGTGAGGACGACCGAGGCGGGGAAAGTGCGGTCCCTGTAGTGGTGCCTGAAGTACTCGGGCGGCAGATAGACGTACGCGGACGTGGCGATGTGCGAGCGCTTCCCGACGATGTCGACCTTCTGGATCTGGCCGCCGACCTTGGGCCGTGAGCCGCCCGGCACGTTCACGTACCGCGTGCCGAGCACGTGAAGGGGCCCCCGGCTGCTCACCGCGCCGAGGTCGGTGACCACGCCCTGACCTTGCTCCCGACCGAGGAGGTCGTCCCACGTGGCGTAGAACCCGAACGCCTGGTTGGCGCCGAGTCCGACCGAGAGGAACAGCGCGAGCTGCGTCGCGAGCAGCAGGCCCACCCGCCCGGCGACTGATCCCCAGGTGCGGGCCGCCAGGCGTGGCCACAGCCAGACCGTGCCGGCGAAGAGGAGCACGGCCAGTAGGACCGAAAGCGCAAGGACTTTGCTGCTGGTGAGACCCATCGTGCTGTACCTGCCTGCGCTTTCTGGCTTCTGAACCTTTTCCACCGGTTTACCTGGCCGAGTGAACCCGCCTCCCACAAGTCCCGTCCTAGAGGGCGCAATGTGACCGGATGCCGGAAATGGCACCGGCTTCCAGCTCTCTCGCGGAACTACGGGATGCGATGTCTGTCAGGGTAGATGCCGATATGTCAGGCGAGGTTCCGGGCAGAATCCAGCATCTGCGCCGGATACTGCGGGGCCCCCGACCCGAGGCCGTCCCCACCCTGATCACCCGGGCCTGCATCCTCGTCGGACTCCTCGACATCGCGGCGGGCGTCTTCCCGCGGTTCCGGCACAGCCGCATGTACGCGCTGGCCGAGGTCCTGCCCGGCGCCCTCGGCCCGTTCGCGGCCGCACTCGCCATCAGTACGGGCGTCCTGCTGCTCCTCCTCGCCCACGGACTGCGCCGCCGAAAGCGGCGGGCCTGGCGCGCGGCCGTGGTGCTCCTGCCCCTCGGCGCGCTCGCACAGTTCGCCTACCGGCACTCCCTGTTCGGTGTGCTGATCCCGCTCGTACTGCTCACGATGCTGCTGCGCCACCGGAGTGAGTTCGCGGCGCTGCCCGACCCGCGCAGCCGCTGGCGGGCGCTCGCGAACTTCGTGCTCATGGGCGCCGGTTCCCTCGTCATCGGCCTCACCATCGTGAGCGCCCACCCCAGGAAGCTGGTGGGCGACCCGAGCCTGTCCGACCGTCTGGAACACGTCCTGTACGGCCTGTTCGGCATGGACGGACCCGTCGACTACCAGGGCCGCACCTCCTGGACCGTGGCCTGTTCGCTCGGCGCGCTCGGCCTGCTCACCGCGCTGACGACCCTCTATCTGGCGTTCCGCCCCGAACACCCGGCCGCGCGCCTCACCGAGGACGACGAGGCGCGGCTGCGCTCCCTCCTCGACAAGCACGGCGCCCGGGACTCCCTCGGCCACTTCGCGCTCCGCCGCGACAAGGGGGTCGTCTTCTCACCCAGCGGCAAGGCGGCCGTCTGCTACCGCGTCGTGTCGGGCGTGATGCTCGCGAGCGGCGACCCCGTCGGGGACGTGGAGGCGTGGCCCGGAGCCATCGAACAGTTCATGGACGAGGCCAAGGCCCACTCATGGACCCCGGCCGTCATGGGCTGCTCCGAGACGGGCGGCGAGGTCTGGACCCGCGAGACCGGCCTCGACGCACTCGAACTGGGCGACGAGGCGGTGGTGGACACCGCGGATTTCTCCCTGGCCGGGCGTGCGATGCGCAACGTACGCCAGATGGTCAGGAGGATCGAGCGCAATGGCTACGAGACCCGGGTGCGGCGCATCCGTGACCTCGGCGAACAGGAGCTGGAGCGGATCAGGCGCGCCGCCGACGACTGGCGCGGCACCGACACCGAACGCGGCTTCTCCATGGCGCTCGGCCGCATCGGCGACTGCGCGGACGGCGACTGTCTGGTCGCCACTGCCCACAAGGGCGACGACCCGGCCGGCCCCCACGGCGACCTGAAGGCCGTACTCCACTTCGTCCCCTGGGGCACCGACGGCGTCTCCCTCGACCTGATGCGCCGCGACCGCGCCGCCGACCCCGGCATGAACGAACTCCTCATCGTGGCCGCCCTCCAGGCCGCCCCGACGCTCGGCATCACGCGGATCTCACTGAACTTCGCGATGTTCCGCGCCGCCCTCGCACGCGGCGAGAAGATCGGCGCGGGCCCGGTCCTGCGGGCCTGGCGCGGGCTGCTCGTCTTTCTGTCCCGCTGGTTCCAGATCGAGTCGCTGTACCGGTTCAACGCGAAGTTCCGGCCGCGCTGGGAGCCCCGCTTCGTGGTCTACCACTCCCCGCGCGACCTGCCCCGGATCGGCTTCGCCGCCATGCAGGCGGAGGGCTTCGTGAACCTCGGCATGCCGCGCGTCCTGCGGTGGCGTACGGCCGCGCCCCGGCCCTGCGCCCACGACGGCGCGCCCGACGGCGTTCGGCGCGGCGTGCGGACCGCCTGAGGCCGGTCCGGTATCCCACCGTGGCACGGCCACCCGGCCGCCGGGCCTAGGCTTGAAGGCATGAGCACGTCGCAGGGCCGTCGCGGCCACGTCACAGGCCTTCCCGAATGGGACCGCTGCGCGGTCATGGGAGTCGTCAATGTGACGCCCGATTCCTTCTCCGACGGGGGCCGCTGGTTCGACACGACGGCCGCCGTGAAGCACGGCCTCGATCTGGTCGCACAGGGCGCCGACCTCATCGACGTCGGCGGCGAGTCGACCCGCCCCGGCGCCACCCGAGTCGACGAGGACGAGGAGCTCAAGCGCGTCATCCCCGTCGTGCAGGGCCTGTCCTCCGAGGGCGTCGCCGTGTCCGTCGACACGATGCGCGCCTCCGTGGCCGAGCGCTCCCTGGCGGCCGGCGCCTCCCTCGTCAACGACGTCAGCGGCGGCCTCGCCGACCCGGCGATGATCCCCGTCGTCGCCGCGGCGGACGCCCCCTTCGTCGTCATGCACTGGCGCGGCTTCCTGGAGGGCGGCAACGTCAAGGGCACATACGAGGACGTGGTATCCGAAGTCGTCGCCGAGCTCCACGCGCGCGTGGAGGCCGTCATCGAGGGCGGCATCGCCCCCGAGCACATCGTCGTAGACCCCGGCCTCGGCTTCTCCAAGGAGGCCGCCCACGACCTGAAGCTCCTGGCCCACCTGGAGGAGCTGCGCGCGCTCGGCCACCCCCTGCTGGTCGCCGCCTCCCGCAAGCGGTTCCTCGGCCATGTGCTGGCCGGCGACCAGGGGGCCCCGCCCCCGGCACGCGAGCGCGACGCCGCCACGGCGGCCGTCTCCGCGATCGCGGCCCATCAGGGCGCCTGGGCGGTCCGCGTCCACGAGGTCCGCGCCACGGCGGACGCGGTCCGCGTGGCCCGCGCCGTAGAGGGAGCCCAGTGACCCCACCGAGGGAGCCCGACGAGCCGCGCGGTGCGGCAGCCCGGCGCACCGACGCGGAGGCCGTGGAGCGAGCCAACCGCGCCTTCTACGAGGCACTGGAGCGGGGCGACTTCGAACTGCTGACGGCGCTCTGGCTCGCCCCCGAGGACGTCTCGTACAGCGAGGACTCCGACGAGGCCGAGGACACGTCCATCAGCTGCGTGCACCCCGGCTGGCCCGTACTCACCGGCCGCGGCGAGGTCCTGCGCTCATACGCGCTGATCATGGCGAACACCGAGTACATCCAGTTCTTCCTCACGGATGTGCACATCAGCATCGTCGCCGACACGGCTCTGATCACCTGCACCGAGAACATCCTCAGCGGCGGCCCGGCCCCGGAGGAGGGCGACGAACTCGGCCCGCTCGTCGGCCAGCGCGTCGTCGCCACGAATGTGTTCCGTCGCACACGTGACGGCTGGAAACTGTGGTCGCACCACGCGTCGCCCGTACTCGCCGAGTCCGAGGGCGAGGGCGACGCCGGCGAGGAAAGCGACGAGACACCCTCCTGACCGGCACCTGACGGGGTGGACGGGTCCGCGTGGCCCCCACGTGGTTGCCGGAGCGCGCTCGTGGGTAGGGGCGCGGCTACCAGCCGTGAGCCGCCCTGTCCATAGCCCCCGCGGGCGAACGCTGTCGGTGCTCGCAGGTAGATTCGATCGAGGCTGGTGTGCCGACCGCACTCGGTACGAACCTGCCGCTACCGACGATTGCAGGAGTGATTCGCGTGGATCGTGTCGCGCTGCGCGGCCTCAAGGCCCGCGGGCACCATGGCGTCTTCCCCAAGGAGCGCGAGGAAGGCCAGACCTTCATCGTGGACCTGGTGCTCGGACTGGACACACGCGCGGCCGCGGCCGACGACGACCTGGCGAAGACCGTGCACTACGGCATCGTGGCGGAGGAGGTCGTGGCCGTCGTCGAAGGCGATCCGGTCGATCTCATCGAGACGCTCGCCGAGCGCATCGCCGGGACGTGCCTGAAGCACGAAGGAGTCCTGGAGGTCGAGGTCTGCGTCCACAAGCCGGACGCCCCGATCACCGTCCCCTTCGACGATGTGACCGTCACCATCACCCGGAGCCGAGTATGACTGCATCTTTCACCGAGGGCCCCAGCGACCCGACCGTACAGCCGGTGCCCGCCTCCGTGGTGGAACAGGTGGACGCGGCCGACACCACACTCTCCAACCCCAAACGCGCGGTGCTCGCGCTCGGCTCGAACCTGGGGAACCGCCTCGAGACGATCCAGGGCGCCATCGACGCGCTGGAGGACACGCCCGGCGTCCGCGTGAAGGCTGTCTCGCCCGTCTACGAGACCGAGCCGTGGGGGGTCGAGCCGGGCAGCCAGCCCGCGTACTTCAACGCGGTGATCGTGCTCCGCACGACCCTTCCCCCGTCCTCCCTCCTGGAGCGGGCGCACGCCGTCGAGGAGGCCTTCCACCGCGTCCGTGACGAGCGCTGGGGCGCCCGCACGATCGACGTCGACATCGTCACGTACGCCGACGTCGTGTCCGACGATCCGGTCCTCACGCTCCCCCACCCGCGCGCGCACCAGCGGGCCTTCGTCCTCGCACCCTGGTTCGACGTGGAGCCGGAGGCGCAGCTGCCGGGCCACGGACCGGTCGCCGAGCTGCTCGCCGCGGTCACCCGCGAAGGCGTCGCGCCGCGCGCCGATCTGGAACTCCAGCTGCCCGAATAGTCGTTAGGGTCATGCGGGCACACGAAGACACCGCGGGGACTGAGGGGCGACCACCGGAATGAAGCAACTGCGCATCAGGACGCTGGCCGGACTCTTCCTGGTCGCCGGCGTACTGAGCTGGGCGGGCGCCCGCC
Source organism: Streptomyces sp. NBC_00569 (assembly GCF_036345255.1). NCBI lineage: Bacteria > Bacillati > Actinomycetota > Actinomycetes > Kitasatosporales > Streptomycetaceae > Streptomyces > Streptomyces sp. NBC_00569. The sequence goes on from NZ_CP107783.1 coordinate 4,815,392, forward strand.
TGTGGGATTCGATCGGCACGCTGCCGAGGGTCCCGCTGGCGGCGCCGATCGTCCTCGCCGTGATCGCCGTCATCCTGCTGGCGACCGCGCTCTCCATCCGGGCCCGGCTGCGCGCCCAGCGCGAGCGGCGCCCCGGCGCCAAGGGCGTCGACCCGCTGATGGCGGCCCGCGCCCTCGTCTTCGGCCAGGCCAGCGCCCTGGTCGCCGCCCTGGTCGCCGGGATGTACGGCGGCACGGGCGCCTTCCTGCTCGAGCACCTCGACGTCCCGGCCCGCCGCGACCAGGCGATCTACGCCGGTTTCTCGGTCCTCACCGGCATCGCCGTGATAGCGGCCGCCCTCTTCCTGGAGCGCGTCTGCAAGCTCCCTGAAGACGACGACGAGGACCACGGCGGGGCCGCACCGGCGGCCTGACCCGCCGAGGGCCCACCGAGGGCCGGGTGGCCACCGGAGGTCCGGAGGCCACCGAGGGGCCGCCATGTGCCTGCCATGCGCCTGCCGCGTGCCCGCGCGGGCTCAGCGCGCGATGATCAGGCTCATCGCCTCGTTGCGCGTCGCCGGGTCGCGCAGCTGGCCGCGCACCGCGGACGTGATGGTCTTCGCGCCCTGCTTGCGCACCCCGCGCATCGTCATGCACATGTGCTCGCACTCGACGACCACGATCACCCCGCGCGGCTCCAGGATCTCCATCAGGGAGTCGGCGATCTGCGTGGTCAGACGCTCCTGGACCTGCGGGCGCCGGGCGTAGACGTCCACGAGGCGGGCCAGCTTCGACAGGCCCGTGATCTTGCCGTCGGTCGACGGGATGTAGCCGACGTGGGCGACACCGACGAACGGCACCAGATGGTGCTCACAGCTGCTCTGGACCTCGATGTCCTTGACCAGGACCATCTCGTCGTGACCGAGGTCGAACGTCGTCGTCAGGACGTCCTCGGGCTTCTGCCACAGGCCTGCGAATATCTCCTTGTACGCGCGAGCCACCCGCGCCGGCGTCTCCTTAAGACCCTCGCGGTCCGGGTCCTCCCCGACCGCGAAGAGCAGCTCACGCACAGCGTTCTCGGCCCGCTTCTCGTCGAACTCGCCGATCGGCCCCTCGCCGTCGAGCGTCACCGGGTCGGTCATCTGTGCCTCTTCCTTGAACAAAGAACCGCGTCCCCCACACCGTAAGGCGTGGGGGACGCGGTTATCCATTCCGGGGTGATCAGGCCTCGGGGCTGTCCGTAGGAGCGATGTCCAGCCCGGACTCGACGCCCGTTGCCGTGCCGTTCGAACCGTTCGTCAGTGACAGCTCCCTGGGGGAGAGCACCGGCGGGCGGGTCGAGGGGGTGCGGCGGGAGGAGCCGGTCCACGCGGGGCGGGCCGGGCGCTTCACGATCGGAGCGAAGATCTCGGCGATCTGCTCCTTGTTCAGCGTTTCCTTCTCCAGGAGCGCGAGGACCAGGTTGTCGAGAACGTCTCGGTTCTCGACGAGGATCTCCCAGGCCTCGTTGTGCGCGGTCTCGATGAGCTTCTTGACCTCTTCGTCGACGAGCGCGGCGACCTCTTCCGAGTAGTCGCGCTGGTGCGCCATCTCCCGGCCGAGGAACGGCTCGGTGTTGTCGCCGCCGAACTTGATCGCGCCGAGCCGCTCGGTCATGCCGTACTGCGTGACCATGGCCCGCGCGGTCGCGGTCGCCTTCTCGATGTCGTTCGCCGCGCCCGTGGTCGGGTCGTGGAAGACCAGTTCCTCGGCCGCGCGCCCGCCCAGCATGTAGGCGAGCTGGTCGAGCATCTCGTTGCGCGTGGTGGAGTACTTGTCCTCGTCGGGCAGGACCATCGTGTAACCGAGGGCCCGTCCACGGGACAGGATCGTGATCTTGTGCACCGGGTCGGAGTTGGGCGAAGCCGCCGCGACCAGGGCGTGTCCGCCCTCGTGGTACGCGGTGATCTTCTTCTCCTTGTCGGACATGATCCGGGTCCGCTTCTGCGGGCCCGCCACCACGCGGTCGATCGCCTCGTCCAGCATCGAGTTGTCGACGAGCTTGAGGTCGCTGCGCGCCGTGAGGAGCGCCGCTTCGTTCAGCACGTTCGCCAGATCGGCGCCGGTGAAGCCCGGGGTACGCCGGGCGACGGCGGAGAGATCGACATCAGGTGCGACCGGCTTGCCCTTCTGGTGAACCTTGAGGATCTCCAGACGGCCCTGCATGTCCGGGCGGTCGACCGCGATCTGCCGGTCGAAACGTCCCGGGCGCAGCAGTGCCGGGTCGAGGATGTCGGGCCGGTTCGTGGCGGCGATCAGGATGACGCCGCCCTTCACGTCGAAGCCGTCCATCTCGACGAGCAGCTGGTTGAGCGTCTGCTCGCGCTCGTCGTGACCGCCGCCGAGACCCGCACCGCGGTGCCGGCCGACGGCGTCGATCTCGTCGACGAAGACGATCGCCGGGGCGTTCGCCTTGGCCTGCTCGAACAGGTCACGGACTCGGGAGGCACCGACACCGACGAACATCTCGACGAAGTCGGAACCCGAGATCGAGTAGAAGGGAACCCCAGCCTCACCGGCAACGGCGCGCGCGAGCAGCGTCTTACCGGTTCCGGGCGGGCCGTAGAGCAGCACACCCTTGGGGATCTTGGCGCCGACGGCCTGGAACTTCGCCGGCTCCTGGAGGAACTCCTTGATCTCGTGGAGCTCCTCGACGGCCTCGTCCGAGCCCGCCACATCGGCGAACGTCGTCTTCGGGGTGTCCTTGGTGATGAGCTTCGCCTTGGACTTCCCGAACTGCATGACTCGGGAGCCGCCGCCCTGCATCTGATTCATCAGGAACAGGAAGACGACGACGATCAGGACGAAGGGGAGCAGGGAGAGCAGGATCCCCACGAAGGCGTTCTGCTTCGTCGGAGCGACGGTGTACCCGTCGGGGATCTGCTTGTCCTCGAACTTGGCCTGCAGATCCTTGGCCACCTCGACGCCCTGGTCGCCGATGTAGCTCGCCTGGATCTTGCTGCTGCCCTGGACCTTCTGGCCGTCCTTGAGCTCGACCTTGATGTTGTTTTCATCGCCGGTGGTCAGCTTGGCCGACTGCACCTTGTTGTCGTCGATGGCCTGAATGACCTGGCCGGTGTCCACTGTCTTGTAGCCACCGGACGAACCGACGACCTGCATCAACACGACCACGGCAAGGACGGCCAGCACGATCCACATGACCGGCCCACGGAAGTATCGCTTCACGTCCATCCATACGGAGCGATGCCGCCCCGTCCCTCCTGCCATAGTGAGTTTGATAAAGGCTGTTTTGAAGACTGTTCTTCGGACGGTACCCCAGCATTGTCACCCGAAGCCGCAGGGGACTGCTGGGAATCTCGCCCACGCATGCTCCAACGGCGGGGAACCCGCAGGGGTTCCCGACCGTCTCACATCGCTTCCGCGGCCGTTCAGCCGCCGTAGACGTGGGGAGCCAGAGTGCCGACGAACGGCAGGTTCCGGTACTTCTCCGCGTAGTCCAAGCCGTACCCGACGACGAACTCGTTCGGGATCTCGAACCCGGTCCACTTCACGTCGATGGCCACCTTCGCCGCCTCCGGCTTGCGCAGCAGCGTGCAGACCTCGAGGCTCGCGGGCTCGCGCGTGCCGAGGTTGGTGAGCAGCCACGACAGCGTGAGGCCGGAGTCGATGATGTCCTCGACGATCAGGACGTGCCTGCCCTTGATGTCGGTGTCGAGGTCCTTGAGGATCCGTACGACGCCGGACGACTGGGTGCCCGCGCCGTACGAGGACACCGCCATCCAGTCCATCGTGACGGGGGTGGACAGCGCACGCGCCAGGTCCGCCATGACCATCACGGCGCCCTTGAGGACACCGACGATCAGCAGGTCCTTGCCCGCGTATTCCGCATCGATCTTCGCGGCCAGCTCGGCCAGCTTCGCGTCGATCTCTTCCTTGGTGATGAGCACCGACTGAAGGTCGGTGCCCATGTCTTTCGCGTCCACCCGCATCACTTTCGGTCGTCCCACCGGCCGCTGAAGGACTCGCGCCCCTCGTCAGCCTTGCCGGATGACCAGTCTGCCACCCTGTCGCTGAGCCACGACCTTGCCGGGGAGGTTGATCTCCCCCTGGCCGCGCCAACCGGTGATCAAACGGTCGACCTCTTCGATGTGCCGGGCGAACAGAGCACCCGCCGGGGCGCCCGCCTCGATGGCCGCGCGGCGCAGTACACGGCGGCGTACGGCGGGCGGCAGCGCGTAGAGCTTGGCGCACTCCAGGAGGCCCGCGGGGTCCCGCACCATGGCTTCGGCCTGCGCGGCCCACGTGTCCAGGGCGTCGGCGTCGTCACGGGACAACTGGGCCGTACGGGCGAGCGCCTCCACGACACCCTTGCCGAGCGCCTTCTCCAGGGCGGGCAGCCCCTCGTGGCGCAGCCGGGAGCGCGTGTACGCCGGGTCGGTGTTGTGAGGATCGTCCCAGACGGGCAGCGACTGGGCCATGCACGCCTTGCGGGCGGTCTGGCGGTCGACGTGCAGGAAGGGCCTGCGGTAACGGCCGTCGACCCCCGAGGTCGCGGCCATTCCGGACAGGGAGCGGATGCCGGAGCCGCGGGCGAGGCCGAGCAAAACCGTCTCTGCCTGATCGTCGCGGGTGTGGCCGAGCAGGATCGCGGCGGCACCGTGGTGGTCCGCGGCGGCGTCGAGCGCGGCGTATCTGGCGTCCCTCGCGGCGGCTTCGGGACCGCCGTCGCGGCCGACGTGCACGGCCGCGGACTCGACGGGGTCGAGGCGCAGGGCGGTGAGCCGCGCGACGACTTCGGCGGCGCGGAGATCGGAGCCGGGCTGCAGACCGTGGTCGACCGTCACGCCACCGGCGCGGATGCCGAGCTTGGGGGCCTCGAAGGCGAGGGCCGAGGCGAGCGCCATGGAGTCGGCACCGCCGGAGCAGGCGACAAGCACCAGGGGCGGGGTGCGCGGGGCTTTCGGCGCCGCGTGGGGGGCGCCGTGGTCGTTGAGTACGTCGTGGAGTACGCGGCGGACCGCCAGGCGTATCGCCGCGACCGCAGGATGGGGACCCATGTCCGGTTCCCTTCATGAAGTTTTCGGTGGGGGTGTGGCTCGGACTAGTCACTCAACAGTGACTCGGTGATTTCAGTCACTCAGAGTGTGTCGATCGTGACAGAGCCGAGCCATTCCCCGAGCATTGCACGCCTACCCACGGCCCACGGTCCCTCGGATGGGTGATTACGGGGGCGTTCTCCTGCCGTTGGCCGTATTTGTTTCACGACCCTGCCTTACGGTGCACCCTCCGACTTGCGGTGCACCCGCGCGACCCAGTCCGCCGGTTTGGCGATCTCCGCCTTGGTGGGGAGCGTGTTCGGCGATGTCCATACGCGATTGAATCCGTCCATACCCACCTCGTTCACCACGGCCCTGACGAACCGCTCGCCGTCGCGGTACTGGCGCAGCTTCGCGTCGAGGCCCAGGAGCTTGCGCAGCGCCAGGTCCAGGCGGGACGCACCTTTCTGACGGCGCTCCTTGAACTTCTCCCTGATCTCGGCCACCGACGGCACCACGGCGGGCCCGACCCCGTCCATCACGAAGTCCGCGTGCCCTTCGAGCAGTGACATCACGGCGGTGAGCCGGGCGAGGATCTCGCGCTGGGCCGGTGACTGCACGAGCTCGACCAGGGAGCGGCCCCCTTCGTCGCCCTCGCCCTGCTCACCCTCGGGGCGTGCGCCCGCCAGGGACTGGGCTGCTTCCCGGATGCGCTCCAGGAACGTCATCGGGTCGACGTCGGTCTCGGCGAGGAATGACTGGATCTCGCCCTCGAGGTGGTCGCGCAGCCAGGGCACGGCCGTGAACTGCGTGCGGTGCGTCTCCTCGTGCAGGCACACCCAGAGCCTGAAGTCGTGCGGATCCACATCGAGTTCGCGCTCCACGTGCACGATGTTCGGCGCGACGAGGAGCAGTCTTCCGCCGCCGTTCGGCGCGGCCGGCAGGTCCCTGGTGGCGGGGGCGAAGGTCTCGTACTGCCCGAGGACGCGGGAGGACAGGAACGACAGCAGCATGCCGAGCTCGACGCCCGTGACCTTGCCGCCGACGGCGCCGAGGACCGCTCCGCCGGGGCCGGAGCCGCGCCGCTCCTCCATCTTGTCCAGGAGGGGCTTGAGGAGCTCCCTGAACCCCGCCACGTTCGCCCGGACCCAGCCGGGGCGGTCGACGACGAGGACGGGCGTGTCATGCGCCTCCTCCGTGGCCATCCGCGTGAAGCCGCGGACGTGTTCCTCAGAAGCCTTGGCGTGCCGGCGCAGCTCCGCGACGGTCGCCCGCGCCTCGTCCCGGGTCACCTCCGGGCCCGGCCGCACGAGTCGGGTCGCGGTCGCCACCGCGAGATTCCAGTCGACCATCCCAGAAGCACCACCGATGCTCGTCATGTGTCAACCGTACGTGCTCGGGTCCTGGTGCACAGGGGCTTGGCCCCGGACAGCGCCCCGGTTGTGCCCCCTAGGGGAGACAGCCGGGACGGGCGGGGCCGGGGTGCGGGGCGAGTCAGCGGCAGCCGCAGTTCGCGACCGTCGACGCGAGCCGGTCAAGGGCCGCCTGAGCCTGTCCCGGGTTGACGGTGCCGTCGGTCATGAACGCGAAGACCAGGAGTCGGCCGTCCGCGTCGACGACCGTGCCGGCCAGCGTGTTCACCCCGGTGAGCGTGCCGGTCTTGGCCCGTACGAGGCCGACGCCCGCCGCGTCGGCCGCGTCCGTGTACCGCTTGCTCAGCGTGCCCGTGAAGCCGGCGACGGGCAGTCCTGTGAGGACCGGGCGCAGCCCGGGGCGCTCGCGTTCGACGGCGTGCGCGAGGACCTGGGTGAGCAGGTCGGCGGAGACCTTGTCGGCGCGGTCGAGGCCGCTGCCGTCCGCGAAGTGGCTTCCGGAGAGCGGGAGTCGGAGCTTGTCCAGCTCCTTGCGGATCGCCGCGCCCCCGCCGTCGAAGCTCGCGGCCTCGTCCGTGGCGAGCGCCACCTGGCGGGCCAGGGCCTCCGCGATGTCGTTGTCACTGTGCGTCAGCATCCGCTCGACCAGGGCCGACACGGGCGGTGACGACACCTTGGCCAGCTTCTCGGCGTCGCCCGGCGCCTTGCCCGGGCCCGGCTCGCCCTTCGTCTTGATGCCGCGGTCGTGCAGCAGATCCGCGAACTTCCGCGCGGTGGCGGCCGCCGGGTTGGACTCGCGAGGCGCCGGGCCGCTCGACGAGTCGTCCATGCGCGCCTCGTCGGCCATGAGGGCGCTGACCGGCGCGATGTTCTCGTTGGGCCCGATGGGGTGCAGGAGCGGCCCCGAGTAGAGCGAGGTGTCGTACGAGAGCGTGATCTCGTCCGTGTCCCGGTCCTTGAGTTCCTTGGCGGTGTCGTCGGCGAGGGCGCGCAGGCTCGCGTTCGGTCCGGCGTCCTTGCGGGCGGTCAGCGTGGGATCGCCGCCGCCGACGAGGACGACCTTGTGCGCCGACGAGCCGGGCTCGATGACGGTCTTCGTGTCGATGCGGTGGTCGGATCCCGGCATCGACAGGGCGGCGACCGCCGTGGCGAGCTTGGTGGTCGACGCGGGCGTCAGGGCGTCGCCGGAGCTCTTGCCGTACAGCCGCTCGCCGGTGGCCACGTCGACGACGGCCGCGGTGCGCCGCTTGCCGAGGGCCGGGTCGTTCAGGAGCGGGTCGAGCACGTCCGCGAGCGCGCCCTTGGTGGGGCCGGGGACCGAGCGGCCCGGCGCCGCGAGGACGGCACGGGCGCTCGGGGCGGCGTCCGGCTCGTCGGAGCGCCCGCCGCGGCCGTGATCTGTGCCACCCCCGGCCTCCTGGGACACAGCCCGGCGCGCCTCCGCCGTACGCTGACCGCTGGAGTCCCACGGACCGGCCGAGGCCACCGCCACGGCCGAGAGCGCCAGGCCCAGGGTGGCAGCGCCCGCTGTGAGCTGCCAGGTCTTGACCTTCGTAAGCATCTTCACTGCCTGTGAAACTGCCTGCGAAGCCTTGAGCTCGGGCACCACGGACCAGCCCCTTTCGCGATCACACACCTGCGTGAGGGACACTTAATCACCAGTCGTATGTGTTGATCATGGAGGAGCCACCGGTGGAGTTCGACGTCACGATCGAGATTCCGAAGGGTTCGCGGAACAAGTACGAGGTGGACCACGAGACCGGTCGGATCCGCCTGGACCGTCGACTCTTCACCTCGACCAGTTACCCGGCCGACTACGGATTCGTCGAGAACACGCTCGGTGAGGACGGGGACCCGCTGGACGCGCTGGTCATCCTGGAGGAGCCGACCTTCCCCGGCTGCCTCATCAAGTGCCGCGCCATCGGCATGTTCCGGATGACGGACGAGGCCGGCGGTGACGACAAGCTGCTGTGCGTCCCCGCCTCGGACCCCCGCGTGGAGCACCTGCGCGACATTCACCACGTGTCCGAGTTCGACCGCCTGGAGATCCAGCACTTCTTCGAGGTCTACAAGGACCTGGAGCCCGGCAAGTCCGTCGAGGGCGCCGACTGGGTCGGCCGCACCGAGGCCGAGGCCGAGATCGAGCGGTCCTACAAGCGCTTCAAGGACGAGGGCGGTCACTGACCTCCCCCGCCACGCACGGGCCGTCCGACTCCTCCGGGGGTGGGGCGGCCCGTTCGCGTATCTGTGCTCATACTGAGGCGTACCGGGAGGTGCGCAGGCGTCATACGAAGGGCGAGTTGGTGACGGAGCGGGAGCCGGAGGCGGCCGAAGACCGCAAACCGCAGTCGGACGAGGCACGCAGCGCCTTCACACCGCCGCCCGGGGTGGTGCCGCAGACCCCGGTGCCCGAGCAGGACGAGTCGCAGACGACGTCCGAGTTCGCGCTCCCGGACGGGTTCAGCACCCCGGCCGCCGCACCCGTCGACTCCACCGGGTCGGCCTTCACTCCCCCGCAGACCTACAGCTCCCGGCACGCGCCGCCCGCGTTCACACCCGCGCACGGCGTCCCCATGGTCAAGCTGACCAAGGAGGCGCCCTGGCAGGACCGGATGCGCACGATGCTGCGCATGCCGGTCGCCGAGCGCCCCGCGGCCGAGCCCGTGCAGAAGCACGACGACGAGGGCCCGGCCGTGCCGCGCGTCCTCGACCTGACCCTGCGTATCGGCGAGCTGCTCCTCGCGGGCGGTGAGGGCGCCGAGGACGTGGAGGCGGCGATGTTCGCCGTGTGCCGTTCCTACGGCCTCGACCGGTGCGAGCCGACGGTGACGTTCACGCTGCTCTCGATCTCGTACCAGCCGTCGCTGGTCGACGACCCGGTGACCGCGTCACGGACCGTGCGGCGGCGCGGCACCGACTACACGCGCCTCGCGGCCGTGTTCCAGCTGGTGTACGACATCACCGACGAGGAGGTCGACGTCTCCCTGGAGGAGGCCTACCGGCGTCTCGCCGAGATCCGCCGCAACCGCCACCCCTACCCCGGCTGGGTGCTCTCCGCGGCGACCGGGCTCCTGGCGGGCGGCGCCTCGATCCTCGTCGGCGGTGACCTCATCGTCTTCGTCGCGGCGGCGCTCGGCGCGATCCTCGGCGACCGGCTGGCCTGGCTGTGCGCGGGCCGCGGGCTGCCGGAGTTCTACCAGTTCACCGTCGCCGCGATGCCGCCCGCCGCCATAGGGATCCTGCTGACCCTCGCGCACAACCTCGTGGACGTGCGCGCCTCCGCGGTGATCACCGGTGGGCTGTTCGCGCTGCTGCCGGGGCGGGCGCTCGTGGCGGGCGTGCAGGACGGTCTGACGGGCTACTACATCACCGCGGCCGCGCGCCTGCTCGAAGTCATGTACTTCTTCGTCGGCATCGTCATCGGCGTCCTGATCGTGCTCTATCTCGGCGTGCAGCTGCACGCGCAGCTGAACCCGGACGCGGCCCTCCAGGTCATCGACCGCCCCTACTGGCAGATCGCGGCCTCCATGGCGCTCTCGCTCGCCTTCGCCGTCCTGCTCCAGCAGGAACGCTCCACCGTGCTCGCGGTGACGCTGAACGGCGGTGTGGCGTGGATCGTGTACGGGGCCATGCACGTCGTCGGCGGGATCTCGCCGGTCGCCTCCACCGCGGCGGCGGCCGGGCTCGTCGGCCTGTTCGGGCAGCTCTTCTCGCGCTACCGGTTCGCGTCCGCGCTGCCGTACGTGACGGCGGCGATCGGGCCGCTGCTGCCGGGTTCCGCGACGTACTTCGGGCTGCTGGCCATCGCGCAGAACAATGTGGACGCGGGCCTGGTGTCGCTGACGAAGGCGGCGGCTCTCGCCATGGCCATCGCGATCGGGGTGAACCTCGGGTCCGAGATCGCGCGGCTGTTCCTGCGCTCGCCCGGCGCGGCGGGGCGCCGGGCGGCGAAGCGGACCCGAGGGTTCTAGGACGCGGCGAAGGCGCCGTGGCGGTCTAGCGCTTGGCGTGACGGCCGCGCTGGCCCTGCGGCGGCGTCTGCGGCTGGGGCATCGCCGCCTCGGCCTTCTTCGACTTGCTGCGCGCCCTCAGGAACTCGATCGCGATGGGGACCACCGAGACGAGGACGATCAGGATCAGGATCGCCTCGATGTTCTTGTGGACGAACTCGATGTTGCCCAGCCAGGAGCCGAGGAGCGTGACGCCCGCGCCCCAGAGCACGCCGCCGATGATGTTGAACGTGATGAACGAGCGGTACTTCATACCGCTGACGCCCGCGATGATCGGCGTGAACGTGCGGACAATGGGCACGAAGCGGGCCAGGACCAGGGACTTCGGGCCGTACTTCTCGAAGAACTCGTGGGCCTTGACCACGTTCTCCTGCTTGAAGAGGCGGGAGTCCGGGCGGTTGAACAGCGAGGGGCCGACCTTCTTGCCGAAGAGGTAACCCGCCTGGTCACCGAGGATCGCGGCGACGCAGATCAGGGCGACGGCGCCCCACAGGGGGAAGTCCAGCGTGCCGGCGGTGATCAGCAGTCCGCAGGTGAACAGCAGGGAGTCGCCCGGCAGGAAGAAGCCGATGAGCAGGCCGGACTCCGCGAACACGATCAGGAGCAGGCCCCAGATGCCGAACGTGTTGAGCAGGTGGTCCGGGTCCAGCCAGCTTGGTCCGAGAGCAAGCGTCGTCACGGTTCCGGACTCCTGAGGGGTGGTGAAGCGAGGGCAATGGCGGTGCAAAGTTATCAACGCCGGATGACGGCACCAGGTTCCAGCGGCCCTCCCAGGATGCACTGTGCGTCAACTGTGGCAAACCTGTGTGTATGGGTATCGAAGACTACGGCGGCGGCCAGAATCCGCAGACGGATGTGCTCGTCGTCACCACGAACGACGTGCCGGGTTACCGGGTGGAGAAGGTGATCGGCGAGGTCTTCGGTCTCACCGTCCGCTCCAGGCACCTGGGCAGCCAGATCGGCGCCGGACTCAAATCGATGATCGGCGGCGAGCTGAAGGGCCTCACCAAGACACTGGTGGAGACCCGCAACCAGGCGATGGAGCGGCTCGTCGAGCAGGCCCGCTCCCGCGGCGCCAACGGGGTGCTGATGTTCCGCTTCGACGTCACCGAGGCCGCGGACGTGGGCACCGAGGTGTGCGCGTACGGCACGGCCGTGGTGATCGCACCGCTGTAGCGCGGCTACACGTTGCGCACGGCGTTGGCGAGGATCGCCTCCCGCAGGAAGGCGGCCACGCCCTCCCGGTCCTTGTCGAGGTTGCGCCGGTAGCGCTCGTCCGCGACGAACATGTCGGCGAGCGAGGTCTGGATCTCGTAGGTGCACTCGTAGTGGAACCGGCAGATCTGCTGCCGGTGCTCCTCGGCGAGGTCCATCGCAGCCCCGGAACCGGGCTCCTCGCCCGCGTCCATGACGGCGATGAGCCGCCGCATCCAGTCGTCGTTCGCCTCCTTGATCCGCAGCCAGTCCTCCTTGGTGTACGAGGCGGCCTTGCGCTGCGACTCGGCGTAGGCCTCGGTGTGGCCCCAGCGCTCCTGGACCTCGTCGGCGTACTGCTCGGGGTCGTGGTCGCCGAAGACCTCGAACTTCTCCTCGGGCGTGAGGTTGATGCCCATCTTGCGTGCCTCCATGGCGGTTTGGACGGCTGCGGCCATCTTCTGGAGCTTGCCGATCCGGGCGGTCAGCAGTTCGTGCTGGCGGCGCAGATGCGCGCGCGGGTCCGCTTCCGGGTCGTCGAGAAGGGCCGCGACCTCGTCGAGGGGGAAGCCGAGCTCCCGGTAGAACAGGATCTGCTGGAGCCGGTCCAGGTCGGCGTCGCTGTAACGCCGGTGCCCCGCGTGGCTGCGCCCGACCGGCGCCAGCAGGCCGATCTCGTCGTAGTGGTGCAGCGTGCGCACCGTGACGCCGGCGAACCCGGCGACCTGCCCCACGGAGTAGCTCACGGCTCCGGCCCTCTCCCTGTCGGTGTCGTTGCCTTTGTCGGTGTCGTTGCCTTTGTCGGTGTCGTTGTCGATGCCCGCGCCGGCGCCTGCGCGGGCGCCTTCTCCGGTACGGGTCCCAGCGTGCAGCCTCACGTCACGTGAGGTGCAAGCGGCACTTCCTCCGGGTGTTACGCGGCTTTCGTCCGCTTATGGTGTGCCGGTGAGCACCGACGCGCAGGCCGCGCCCCAGGAGACCACCCCGGCACGGACGTTGCTGCCGCTGGTCGTCCCCGCGCTCGTCGTGGGCGTCGCGTGCAGCCTGCTGTACCTCGGCGTGAGCGAGCTCGCCGAGAAACTCCAGCACGTGCTGTGGAACGACCTGCCCGACGCGCTCGGCATCGGCGGGTACTCCTCGCTCTGGATGATCGTCATGCTGACCGTGACCGGCACCCTCGTGGGACTCGTCGTCTGGAAGGCGCCCGGTCACGCGGGACCCGACCCGGCCACCATCGGGCTCGCGAGCGCGCCGCTGCCGCCGTTCCTGCTGCCCGGACTGCTCGTCGCGACCGCGCTGATGCTGGCCGGCGGCCCCAGCCTCGGCCCCGAGAACCCGATCATCGCCGCCAACATCGCCCTCGTGTTCTGGCTCGGCGCGAAGGCCCTGCCGGCCGTGCCCCCCGCGCTCTGGGTCCCGCTGGCCGAGGCGGCGACGCTCGGCGCGCTGTTCGGCACGCCCGTCGCCGCCGCCCTCGTCATCTCCGAGGCCCTCGCGGGCAGGAAGATCAGGGGCTCGCTGTGGGACTCCCTGTTCGCGCCGCTCACCGCGGCCGCCACCGGCGCGATGACCACGACCCTCGTCGCACACCCCACCTTCGACCTCGGCCTGCCCACCCTCCCCCGGCCCGGCTGGGGCGACCTCGTCGCCTCCCTGGTGATCGCCTCCACGGCGGCGGTCCTCGGCATGGCGGCCGTCTACGCCTTCCCCCACACGCACGCCGCGTTCGGACGCCTCAAGCACCCCATGCTGATGCTGCCCGCGGGCGGGCTCGTACTCGGTCTGCTCGGCGCGCTCGGCGGACACCTCACGCTCTTCAAGGGCCTCGACGAGGTGGCCGAGCTGGCCCGGAACCCCGACGGCTGGTCGGCCGGCGAGTTCGCCCTGATGACGGTGGTGAAGCTGGCGGCCCTGCTGATCGCCGCCTCCTGCGGCTTCCGCGGCGGCCGGATCTTCCCCGCGGTCTTCGTCGGGTCGGCCTTCGGCCTCCTCGCCCACGCGCTCGTGCCGGGCGTGCACCCCGCCGTCGGCGTCTCGGCGGGCGTCCTCGGCATCCTGCTCGCCATCACCCGGCAGGGCTGGATCAGCCTGTTCACCGCGGCCGTCCTCGTCGCGTCCCCGGCGGTCATCACCCTGCTGTGCATCGCCTCGCTGCCGGCCTGGATCCTGGTCACCGGCCGGCCCCAGATGCAGCTGCACGACGACGGCACGTCCGTGCGCTGAGCGGTACCGCCGAACGGCACGGCCGCGCCGTCTCGCCGGGCGGTGCGCCCCGCCCCTCCGTATCCTCGCGATGAGGCCACGACCCCGTATAGAGGGAGCCCGCGACGATGCCGCTGCACCACGGTCCCGACCAGCACGACGAGCGCCCGATGGCCGTCAACCCCTTCTACGGCGAGGCCAATCCGGTCGCGGGCATGACCGACGCCCCGCCCAAGCACCGGCTGCCCGGCGACCCCATGCCGCCCTCCACGGCGTACCAGCTGGTCCACGACGAGCTGATGCTCGACGGCAACGCACGGCTCAACCTCGCCACGTTCGTCACCACATGGATGGAACCGCAGGTCGACGTCCTGATGGCCGAGTGCCGGGACAAGAACATGATCGACAAGGACGAGTACCCGCGCACCGCGGAGCTGGAGCGGCGCTGCGTGTCGATGCTCGCCCACCTGTGGAACGCGCCCGACCCGGAAGGCTCCGTCGGCTGTTCGACCACCGGGTCGAGCGAGGCGTGCATGCTCGCCGGAATGGCCCTCAAGCGCCGCTGGATGAAGCGGAACGCCGACCGCTACCCGTCCAGGAAAGCCCGCCCGAACCTCGTCATGGGCATCAATGTCCAGGTCTGCTGGGAGAAGTTCTGCAACTTCTGGGAGGTCGAGGCGCGCCAGGTCCCCATGGAGGGCGACCGCTTCCACCTCGACCCGCAGGCCGCCGCCGAGCTGTGCGACGAGAACACCATCGGCGTCGTCGGCATCCTCGGCTCGACGTTCGACGGCTCGTACGAGCCGATCGAGGAGCTGTGCGCCGCCCTCGACACCCTCCAGGAGAAGACCGGCCTCGACATCCCCGTCCACGTCGACGGCGCCTCCGGCGGCATGATCGCGCCCTTCCTCGACCCCGAGCTGGTCTGGGACTTCCGTCTGCCGCGGGTGTCGTCCATCAACACGTCGGGCCACAAGTACGGCCTCGTCTACCCCGGCGTCGGCTGGGCCCTGTGGCGTACGGCGGACGATCTGCCGGAGGATCTGGTCTTCCGGGTCAACTACCTGGGCGGCGACATGCCGACCTTCGCCCTCAACTTCTCCCGGCCCGGCGCGCAGGTCGCCGCGCAGTACTACACGTTCCTGCGCCTGGGCCGCGAGGGCTACCGCGCGGTCCAGCAGTCGACCCGAGACGTCGCCCGGGGCCTGGCCGAACGCATCGAGGCCCTCGGCGACTTCCAGCTCATCACGCGCGGCGACCAACTGCCCGTCGTCACCTTTACGACAGCACCCGAGGTGAAGGCGTACGACGTCTTCGACGTGTCGCGCCGCCTGCGCGAATTCGGCTGGCTCGTGCCCGCGTACACCTTCCCCGCGCACCGCCAGGACCTCGCGGTGCTGCGGCTGGTGTGCCGCAACGGCTTCTCGGCGGACCTGGCCGCACTTTTCCTCTCCGACCTCAACCGGCTGCTGCCCGAACTGCGCCGGCAACCGCACCCGCTGACCCGCGACAAGCAGGCGGCGACCGCCTTCCACCACTGACACTGTTCACGGGCCCCATCGGCCGAACCCTGTCCGCTGAGCGCCGCACATGCCGAGCCCTATCTGCCGAGCCCTATCTGCCGAGCCCTATCTGCTGAGCGCCGCGAACTTCCTCACCGCCAACGGGAAGAACACCGCGAGCAGCGCGAGCGGCCAGAGCACCGCCGTCCACAGGTGCCCCGGCTCCCCACCGGGGCCGCCGAACAGGTCCCGTACGGCCGTCGCCGTGTGCGACATCGGGTTCCACTCGACGACCGTGCCCAGCCAGCCGGGCATCGCGCCGGGCTCGGCGAGCGCGTTCGACAGAAATCCGACCGGCCAGACCAGGATCTGCACGGCCTGCACCAGCTCCGGCTTCCCCGCCACCATCGCCAGGTGGATGCCGATCCACAGCATCGCGAACCGGAAGAGGAGCAGCAGGCCGAGCGCGCCCAGGAGCGCCCCGGCCGAGCCGTGCGGACGCCAGCCGATCACGTAGCCGACGCCGGTCATCACGACAAGCGCGGCGGCCGACTGGAGCATGTCGGCGGCCGAACGGCCCACCAGCACCGCTCCGTTGACCATCGGCATCGACCTGAACCGGTCGATCACGCCCTTGTTGAGATCCTGCGTCACCGCCAGCATCGTCGCCTCGAGCCCGAACGCCATGGTGAGCGCGAGCATGCCCGGCACCAGATAGTCGACGTACTCGCCCTCGACGCCCTTGCCACCACCGATCAGGAAGCCGAACATCAGCAGCAGCATCACCGGGAAGACCAGACCCACCACGATCTGCGTCGGCTGCCGGGCCCAGTGCGCAAGTTCGCGCCGCGTCATGGTCCACGAGTCGGCGACGGCCCAGCTCATCGGCGTACTCACGCGGTCACCTCCGACCGGTCCGCCATGTGTCCACGTTCCTCCGCGTCCTTCTGTCCCGGTCCCGTCAGATGCAGGAACACCTCGTCCAGGGTCGGCCTGCGCAGCGCGATGTCCTCCGCCTCCACACCCGCGTCCTGAAGCGCCCGCACGGCCTCGGTGAGCGCGGCCATCCGGTCGGCGACGGGCGCGCTGACCAGCCGGCGGTCCGGGTCGACCGTGGCACCGCCCGGCAACAGCCCTGCCGCCACGCCCAGTTGGCTCCCGTCCCGCACGACGACGTCGATCCGGTCACCGCCGAGCCGCGCCTTCAGCTCGTCGGCCGTCCCCCCGGCGACGACCCGGCCCCGGTCCACGACCGAGATGCGGTCGGCGAGCTGGTCGGCCTCTTCCAGATACTGCGTCGTGAGCAGCACCGTCGTACCGCCCCCGACCAGCGAGCGCACCGCGCCCCACACCTCGGCCCGCCCGCGCGGATCCAGGCCCGTCGTGGGCTCGTCGAGGAAGAGCACCTCGGGGTCCGTGACGAGGGAGGCGGCCAGGTCGAGCCGGCGCCGCATGCCACCGCTGTACTGCCTGACCGCCTTGCGCCCGGCCCCGGCGAGGCCGAAGCGCTCAAGGAGTTCGCCGGCCCGTACCCGCGCGCGCCGGGCGCCCAGGTGGTGGAGGCGTCCGAACATCTCCAGGTTCTGCCACCCGCCGAGCTCCTCGTCGACCGCCGCGTGCTGGCCGAGGAGCCCGATGCGACGCCGCACCTCGGCCGCCTGCCGCCGCACGTCGCATCCCGCCACCTCGACGCGGCCCTCGTCGACCCGCAACAGCGTCGTCATGGCGCGGACGGCCGTCGTCTTGCCCGCGCCGTTCGGACCGAGCAGGCCGTGGACGGTGCCGCGGGCGACCGTGAGGTCGAGCCCGTCCAACGCCCACTTGTCCCCGTACCTCTTCCGTGCGCCCTCGACGATGATCGCGTCGGTCATCCGGCTCCTCCCACCGAGCAGTAATCAAATTTGACTACGTCGCGAAAGGTATCCCCGCGCCCACCATTGGTCAAACTTGATTAACGCGGATCCCCGGGATGCGGCTCACCCGTGGCGTAAGGGTTCTCCTGCCCCTCGGCGAGCACCCCGACGAAGGGCTCGCCCTCCCCCGAGAACGTGTACGCGCCGCCCTCGATCCGGCCGATCAGCCCCCGCGTCCACTCCGCGCCCGCGTCGGCCGAGTGCACCCAGAAATTCATGATCTCGCCGATATGGCCGAGCCGTTCGGGCCCGTCCTCGGGTGTGTAGTACTCGGTGACCGCGCGCCGCCACTCCTCGATGCCGTCCACGCGCCGCCGCAGCAGCCCCACCGCTTCCCGCCGCGGCAGATCGACGATGAAGCCGAGCGCGGCCGAGAGGACGTCCGGCTTCTGGTCGTACGTCACGAGCGCCTCACGCAGCAGCGTGAGGAACTCCTCGGTGCCCTTGTCCGTGATCTCGTACTCGGTGCGCGGCGGACCGCCGGCCGTGGAGGGCGCGATCTCGTGCGCGACGAGGAATCCCTGCTTCGCCATCTGCTTGAGCGCGTGATAGATCGACCCGGGCTTGGCGTTCGACCACTCGTGCGCGCCCCAGTACTCGAGGTCGTTGCGCACCTGGTACCCATGCGCGCGGCCGTGCTGGCGTACGGCCCCGAGGACCAGGAGGCGGATCGCTGACATGGGCTCCAGCGTAGGACGTCACTCCCGCGCCATCGCCACCAGCTCGTACGCCGTCTTGCCGTCCAGGGACTCGCGGATGATGTCCGCGTGCCCCGCGTGCCGGGCCGCCTCCCGGATGAGATGGAGCAGCAGCCACCGCACGGACACCTCCGCCTCGCCCTGCGACCAGTGATGGCGGGGCAGCGGGAACGTGTCGTCGAGGCTCGGCACCGACCGGATGAACTCCTCGGTGGCCAGCGCCACCTTGTCCCAGTAGGCAAGGGCCGACTCGACGGACTCGTCGCCCACGAGCCGGAAGCTGTCGGACCAGTTCGCCTCGGTGCGCTGCACGTCGGGCGCGACCTGCCGGGCCCTCGCCACCCAGCCCTGCTCGGCCTCCGCGAGGTGCTTGACCAGGCCGGACAGCGACAGGGCGCTGGCGCTCGGCGTCGCCGCGGCCTGCTCGCCGGTCAGCCCGAGCACGGCACGGCGGACCGCGCCGCGCTGCCCGGCGAGGAAGATCAGGAGTGTGCCGCGCTCGTCGCCGCGGATCTCCGCGTTCCCTTGAGTCCCCATCGTGGGCCGCCTTCCATCGGTTCCGCCGCCTGTACGGACGAAGGTAGAGGTAATTGCGGTCGACTTCTGTCCCTGAGCGGCACCACCCGGGAACGTATCGCGTAGGGATTTCCCTACCTTTGACGCGTAGGGAAATTCCTACCTATAGTCGGGGCATGAGCAGCCACACGAACATCACGCATGCCTCCTTCATCACCCTCCCCGTCACCGACCAGGACCGCGCCCTGCGCTTCTACGTCGACGTACTCGGCTTCGACGTCACGGCCGACCGCGAGATGCCGCCGGGCCGCTGGCTCCAGGTCGCACCCGCGGGCGCACAGACCGTCTTCACCCTGTCCGGCCCTGGCATGGGGGATTTCACCCCGGGTTCGGCACGGGGGATCATGTTGGTGACGACCGACGTCGACGCCGACTGCGCGCGGCTCACCGCCGCCGGAGCCGAGGTCACCGGCCCCGACGACGTGCCGTGGGGGCGCATGGCCTCCTTCAGCGACCCGGACGGCAACGCACTGATGCTCATCACGGAGAAGGAAGGCTTCTGACGCCGATGGCGACCACGAGCGCGCCCGACACCGCCGGCCAGGACCGGCTGTTCGCCGCGCTCGCCAACGGGACACGACGCGAGGTGCTCCGCCTCCTCAGGGACGAGGGCCCGCAGCCCGTCCAGGCCCTCGCCGACCACTTCGCGATGCGCCGGCCCAGCCTCTCGGAGCACCTCAAGGTGCTGCGCGAGGCCGGCCTCGTATCGGAGGAACGCGCAGGACGGCAGCGCATCTACCGGCTCGAGGCCACCCCCCTGGCCGAGGTGCAGGACTGGCTCCATCCGTACGAGCGGTTCTGGCGCGGCCGCCTGAAGGGGCTCGCCGAACTCCTCGACCGCATGCCCGACGATGACGGGTCATGAGCCTCACGAACATCACCGTCGACCAGTTCCTCCCCCACCCTCCCGCCAAGGTCTGGCGCGCCCTCACCGAGCCCGAGCTGCTCGCCCAGTGGCTGATGCCGGGCAATGAGGACTTCCGCCTCGAGGTGGGCCACCGGTACGTGATGACGACCGTGCCGCGGCCCAACACCGGCTTCTCCGGCACCGTCGACGTCGAGGTCCTCGCGTACGAGGAGGAGCGGATGCTCAGCGTCCGGTGGCAGGACCGGGATCCGGCCAATGCTGCGGACTGGACCATTACGTGGAACCTGGAGCCAGAAGGCCGTGGCACGCGTCTCTTCCTAGTGCACGACGGATTCGATCCGGACGATCCGGCACAGATGATGGCGCGGAAGATCATGGACGGGGGCTGGCGTTCGCATGTCATGCGGGCGCTGGGGCAGACGCTCGAAGAGCTGTAACCGCGGGAACACCCCCCGTGCACGTGCATCTGCCCATGCATCGGCATGTGAACGCAGCTATGATCCAGGACAGTTGACCACTACACCTGACTCGCTGGCCACATGAGCCTCGTGGGCCACAGCACGACCGGGGAGCGACTGTGCACCACGCGTACAACGGCATGGCGGCCACGGAACTTCACGGTGTGGTCTGGCAGAAGAGCAGGCACAGCAACTCACAGGGCTCCTGCGTGGAGTTCGCGAAATTGCCGGGGGGACGGGTGGCGATGCGCAACTCGAACTTCCCGGAGGGCCCGGCCCTCGTCTACACGCCCGCCGAAATCGAGGCGATGCTACTGGGCGTCAAGGACGGGGAGTTCGACCATCTGATAGCCGACGGGTGACGACCGGCAAGTGATGGCCGACGGGTGACGACCGGCAAGTGATGGCCGGTCGGTGATGACCAGTAGTGCGATGACCGGTCGGTGATGGCCAGTAGGTGATGACCGGCGGGCGGCGGCGGCAGGCACTGTGGGACGGGTGCCGGGTGACACCTGACGGATGACAACTAACAGGTGACAACTGACAGATGACGATAACTGTCAGCTGACCATCGTCAGGTGACAGGTGACAGCCGTAAAGAGTCGCCAGCCGTCACGCATCAGCCATGAGCCATGAGCCATGAGTCATCAGCCATGAGCCAGCAGGCGTCACCCATCAGTCGCCAACTCTCAAATCACATTGGCCACTTACCGGCCCTCAGAGCCGGAACAGCGCCCACACCACTTTCCCGTTCAGCGTGCCGGCCAGCGGATGCCAGCCCCAGCTGTCGCTGAACGAGTCGACCAGGAACAGGCCGCGGCCCGATTCGGCGTTGAAGTCGTCCTCCGCCTCGCGGGCGACGGGGCTCTCGTCGCTGGGGTCGCGCACCGCGCACACCAGGCGTGAGGTCCAGCGCATCAGGTGCAGCCGCACCGGCGGATCCTGCGAGCGCGGGGTGTCCGAGGGCAGTGCGTGCCGCAGGGCGTTGGTGACGAGTTCGGAGACGACGAGACAGACGTCGTCGAATCTCTCCGCCACGTCCCAGCCGTCGAGCGTCCCGCGCGTGAACTTACGGGCGCTGCCCACCGCTTCGTACCGTGCGGGAAGGGCGCAGGAGGCGGAGCTGGAAACGGCTGAAGGGTCGAGTGGCGGAAGCCCCTGCCTTAACGGCTCGAGCATGGCCGGTCCATTCGTCCCCATCCGAGGCACTCCCGGGATTCGCGGTACATAGCGAGTGGAGCGGTGGTGCGTGGGCCATCGTTCCGAATGCGTACAGCAGATGCAAGGGCAGATGCACGTGCACGCGCCCGGCCTGTCCCCCCACGTACCACTTGTTGCTCATTTCTTCCCACGACTTCTTGTGGAGACCTTTCGCAACCTTTCCGTTTCTGTAACCGAACGAGTACGGGCCGGAGCGTTTTAATGGCAGACTTCGGCTGCTGGAGCGATCGGGAGGGTGGAGCGACGTGAGTGCGGGAGAGTCGAGCGGCTCGGTGGTGCGGCGCATCCTGCTGGGCTCGCAGCTGAGGCGCCTGCGCGAATCACGTGGCATCACCCGGGAGGCGGCCGGCTACTCGATCCGCGCATCCGAATCGAAGATCAGCCGCATGGAGTTGGGACGGGTGAGCTTCAAGGCCAGGGACGTCGAGGACCTGCTGACCCTGTACGGAGTCGCCGACGAGGCGGAGCGCGGCGCGCTCCTCTCCCTCGTGAAGGAGGCCAACGTCGCGGGCTGGTGGCATACGTACTCGGACGTCCTGCCCGGCTGGTTCCCCACCTACGTCGGCCTGGAGGGCGCCGCGTCGCTCATCCGCGCCTACGAAGTGCAGTTCGTGCACGGGCTGCTTCAGACCGAGGGGTACGCGCACGCGGTCGTCGCCCGGGGCATGAAGGACGCCCCGAAGGCGGACATCGACCGGCGTGTGGCGCTGCGCCTCGAACGGCAGAAGCTCCTCGTCTCCGAGCACGCCCCCGAATTCCACGTGGTACTCGACGAGGCGGCACTGCAACGCCCGTACGGCGGACCGAAGGTGATGCGAGGTCAGCTCCAGCATCTGCTCGACATTTCCGAGCAGTCCAACGTCACACTTCAGGTCATGCCGTTCGGCTTCGGTGGCCACTCGGGTGAGACCGGCGCCTTCGCGATGCTCAGCTTCCCGGAGTCCGACCTCTCGGACATCGTCTACATGGAGCAGCTCACCAGCGCCCTGTACCTCGACAAGCGCGAGGATGTCACGCAGTACGCGCGGGCGATGGAGCAGCTTCAGGCGGAGTGCCCGACGCCCGCGGAGAGCGTGGACATCATCCGCGGCCTGCTGGCGAAGGCCGCCTGACCCATACCTGCCGGCCGGCATCCGCTGACCCATACCTGCTGATCAATATCTGCCGGCCAAGACCCGCCGACCGATACCCGCCGACCAAGGGTGGCCGAGAACCGATCCTTCCGGCCCGACTTCCGATCGGCGGCGATCGGACACGCGTCCCAACCAGGCCACAACTCGACTGGTACAGACGTAAGATGACGAGCCATTAGGTGTCTGCCGGCAGCAGTAAGGGATCTCATGTCCTACTTCACCGAACTGGCCCAGCAATACATCGACGGTTCATGGCGTCCCGGCCGCGGGGCGTGGGACATCATCGACTTCAACCCGTACAACGGCGAGAAGCTGGCCTCCATCACCGTGGCGTCGGCCGACGAGGTCGACGAGGCCTACCGCGCGGCCGAGCGGGCGCAGAAGAGCTGGGCGGACACCAACCCGTACACGCGACGCATGGTCTTCGAGCGGGCACTGCGCCTGGTCGAGGAGCGCGAGGACGAGATATCCGACGCGATCGTCGACGAGCTCGGCGGTACGCGGCTGAAGGCCGGGTTCGAGCTGCATCTCGCCAAGGAGTTCCTGCGCGAGTCGATCCAGCTGGCGCTGCGCCCGCAGGGGCGGGTCATCCCGTCACCCGTCGACGGCAAGGAGAACCGGGTCTACCGCGTTCCCGTCGGCGTCGTGGGTGTCATCAGCCCCTTCAACTTCCCGTTCCTGCTGTCGCTGAAGTCGGTCGCGCCCGCGCTGGCCCTCGGCAACGGTGTGGTTCTCAAGCCGCACCAGAACACTCCGATCTGCGGTGGCTCCCTGGTCGCGAAGATCCTCGAGGACGCGGGCCTGCCGGCCGGTCTGCTCAACGTCGTCATCACCGACATCGCCGAGATAGGCGACGCGTTCCTCACCCACCCCGTGCCGAAGGTCATCTCCTTCACCGGCTCCGACACGGTGGGCCAGCACGTCGCGACGGTGTGCGCCTCGCAGTTCAAGCACGCCGTACTGGAGCTGGGCGGCAACAGCGCACTGACCGTGCTCGACGACGCGGACGTCGACTACGCCGTCGACGCCGCGGTCTTCAGCCGGTACGTGCACCAGGGCCAGGTCTGTATGGCCGCCAACCGGATCCTGGTGGACCGCAAGGTGGAGAAGGAGTTCACCGAGAAGTTCGTCGCCAAGGTCAGGTCCCTCAAGGTGGGCGACCCCCGCGACCCGTCGACCGTCATCGGTCCGGTCATCAACTCCACGCAGGCGGAGGCCGTTTCGGGCGTCGTCGACCAGGCGCTCGCGGAAGGCGCGACCGCGCTGCTGCACGGCAAGGCCGTCGGCAATCTGGTCGAGCCGAGCGTCCTGACGGGCCTGCCGGCCGACTCCCCGGTGCTGCGGCAGGAGATCTTCGGTCCTGTCGCGCTCCTCATCCCCTTCGACGGGGACGAGGAGGCGGTGGCCGTCGCGAACGACACCCCGTACGGGCTGAGCGGCGCCGTGCACACGCGGGACGTGGAGCGGGGCGTCGCGTTCGCGCGGCGCATCGACACCGGGATGATCCACGTCAACGACGGGACGGTGCACGACGAGCCGCTCGTCGCATTCGGCGGCGAGAAGCGGTCCGGGCTCGGCCGGCTGAACGGCGAGGCGACCGTCGAGGCGTTCACCACGCAGAAGTGGATCTCGGTGCAGCACGGCCGGAGCCAGTTCCCGTTCTGACGTCCCCGCTCGCGCTCAGACCTCCAGGAGCGGGAGAAGCGGGTCGAACGCGCGGGGCAGGCCCTCCGGGACCGGTTCGCCGGCGGCATGGACCTTGGTGGCGAGGACCCCGGTGGCGTCGCGCAGCGTCCGTACGGCTGTGCCCTGTGCGGCAGTCGAGAGGCCATGGTGGAGCGCGACGCCGCCCGGGACCGTGGCGAGCTGTTCCTCGGCGGCGGCCGGGCGCGCTTGCGCGTGCGGGCCGCCGCTGATCACTGATGGCAGCCGGGTCACCGGCCGCCCCGCTTCCCGAAGCGCCGCTCGAAGCGCTCCACGCGCCCGGCGGTGTCGAGTACGCGTGCGTTGCCCGTATAGAAGGGGTGGCTCACGTTCGAGATCTCGACGTCGATGACGGGGTAGGTGTGGCCGTCCTCCCACTCGACGGTCTTGTCGCTGGTGGCCGTCGAGCCGGTCAGGAAGGCGTGGTTCGCGGCACGGTCACGGAAGACGACCGGGCCGTAGGAGGGGTGGATGTCCTTTCGCACGGGGCTCAGCGCTCCTCTCGGAAGTCGACGTGGTGGCCTGCGACCGGGTCGTACTTGCGCAGGGTCACGCGGTCGGGGTCGTTACGGCGGTTCTTGCGGGTGACGTAGGTGTAGCCCGTACCCGCGGTGGACCTGAGCTTGATCACTGGGCGGAGTTCGTTGCGTGCCATGTGGCTAGTATATGAAAATGAATCCCGTTTTCAACATGATCTGGGTCACAGCTCCGCATTGCGGGCCACAGGTCCGGGTTCAGGTCCAGGTCACGGGCCACCGCCACCGCCACCGCCACCGCCACCGCCACCGCCACCGCCACCGAGAGAGGTACGTCTTCATGTCCGCGCACTGCATGCTGACCGGGGCCGCCCCCGGCTTCGGCAACCGCATCTCCCACGCCCGCCGGCGCACGCCACGCCGTTTCGACCCCAACGTCCAGCGCAAGCGCTTCCGGCTGCCGAGCGGGGGCCGGCACGTACGGCTGCGGCTGAGCACCAGGGCGATCAGGACCGTCGACGCGATCGGCGCGGAGGTCGCCGTCGCCGGGA
The DNA here is from genome assembly GCF_036345255.1 of Streptomyces sp. NBC_00569. NCBI lineage: Bacteria > Bacillati > Actinomycetota > Actinomycetes > Kitasatosporales > Streptomycetaceae > Streptomyces > Streptomyces sp. NBC_00569. Next base: position 4,840,286 of record NZ_CP107783.1, read on the forward strand.
TTCGTGCCCGTGGAGTGAGGATCTGATGGCCAGGAAGAGCAAGACGGAAAGGGCGAGAAGCGCCGGAGGGTCGTCGTCCGCTGCGCCGTGCGCCGGGCCGAGCTCAACGAGATCGTCCGCCGACTGTCGTCCACGGCGGCGGAACGGGCCGCAGTGCCAAGGAAGTTGGCACGTCAGCCGAGGGACGCGAGCGCCACGCGCGTAGGCAACCGCGACAGCACCGGCGGCCCGCCTCGCGGACACCGGCGCGCCTTCGGCCTCTCCCGGGTGAGCCTGCGCGAGCAGGCGCGCTCGGGCTGCCTCCTGCCCGGAGTGCGGAAGTCTTCCTGGTGACGTGAGGGGCGGCTGGTAGCTTGCTGCGGGCCGGGCCACGTACCGGCAGTCACATCCGCAACGTAGGGGGATCTTGTGCTCAAGCGCGTACGGATCGGTGCCGCCGCGGCGGGAGTAGCCGCGGCGCTCGTGATCACCGGATGCAGCAGTGACAGCGGCGACGGGGGCGACGGGGGCGACGGGGGCAAGTCCAAGGAGACGCCGCAGGCGTCGGCGTCCACGGGGGCCGACACGGGTGGGTCCGGTTCCGGTTCCGGCGGGAAGTCCGGAAGCCTTCAGGGGAGTTGGGTCACCACGTCCCAGGGCAAGAGCGTCGCCCTGCTCATCAGCGGCAAGAAGGTGGCCCTGGTCGGCGAGCACGTGTGCAGCGGGACCGCCGGTGACGAGATGGGCATGCAGATGCTCACCCTGAAGTGCGCCGACGGGAACACCGACCGGAACACCGGGCAGGTCAAGTCCGTCGACGCCACGACCCTGAAGGTGTCGTGGGGAGGCTTCGGGGACGACACGTTCCGCAAGACGGACAACGGGAAGCTGCCGTCGGGGTTCCCGACGATGGGGCTGCCCAAGTCCTGACGCGGGGCTGACGCGGCCGACCCCGGCGGCTCGGGCGGCTCGGGCGGCTCCGGCGGCTATGCCGGTTTGTTCGTCGCTGCTCGCCGTTATCGGGCCGCTCGGCCCTCCGGACCGGGCGGCCCTTCGGGTTTCCGTGCGTCGGGCTGCGGGGCGCAGGGCTTCCCGTCCGCGGACTTCCCGTCCGCGGGCTTCCCGTCCGCGGGCTTCCCGTCCGCGGGCTTCCCGTCCGCGGGCTTCCCTTCCGCGGGCTTCCGGTCCGCGGGCTTCCGGTCGTCGGGTTGCCGGTCGTCGGGCGGGGGCAGGCCGTCGGGTTTCAGGGTGATCGGGGGTACGTCGGTGTCGAGTGCGTCCGAGAGGTCCTCCAGAGCCTCCAGGAGCAGGCCCGCACCCCTGCGTACGACCCGGTCCGGTACGTCCTCGCCGTCCCAGTCCGCGAGAGCGTCACGTACCGCCTGCCAGCGCGGCACCCGGCGTTCGCGCACCGCACGCGCGCCGTCCTCCGTGGCGGTGCGCAGCGCCTTCGCGAGGCGGGCTGCCGCCGGGACCGGGGTCGCGTCACGTTCGGGGAGGTGCGCCTCCATCAGCATCTCGACCCGGCCGATGTGCCGCAGGGCGTGCTCGGCGTCGTCGGCGGCGGCGCGGGAGAGGCCGCGGTGGCGCACCGGTTCGGTCCGCGCCCTGGACGCGGCCTCCTGCCAGGCGAGTTCGGCCGTGCGGGCGGCGAGCAGAGCCTCGCGCACATCGGGCAGGTTCCCGCCGCCGGGCTCCGCGTAGCGGCCGATCACCGCGGCGCCGTACCGGCCGAGGGCGAGCAGCCAGTCCGCGAGCCGTGTGCGCAGCCGGGGCGTCTCCCAAGCCGGGTAGACCGCGTACGCCAGCATCGCGAGGAGGCCGCCGACGAGTGTGAGCACGACGCGCTCGGGGACCGTCTGCCCCCACGCCTCGCCGCCCATGCCCAGCAGGAACACGACGTACGCGGCGACGCAGGCCTGCGCGGCGAGCTGGCCCGTACGCATCACGAGGTACATCAGGCCCGCGCAGGTCACGGCGAGCGTCGCGGAGAGCCCGGTGCCCGGGTGGACGAGCTGCACGAGCCCGGTGGCGAGAGCGACCCCGATGAGCGTGCCGCCGAAACGGGCCACCGCGCGCGAGTACGTCTGCGAGAAGTCGGGGCGCATGACCATGACGGCGGCCATCGGTGCCCAGTAACCGTGACCGAAGGGGAGGGCGGTGCCGATGAGGTAGCCGACCGCCGCGACGGCCGACACCCGGATGGCGTGCCTGAGAATCGGCGACCCGCGATACAGCTCCCTGCGCATCGATCCCGCCGCGATGGGGAGCAGCCTGACCAGGGTGGGGCGGCTGAGCTGGGCGTTCTCATCGCGGGGCTCGGGGTGCTGGGTGTCCGTCCGCGCACCCGCGGTCTCCAGTACGTCTGTCAGGAGCGAGCCGAGGCGGGCCGCCGCCCGCCTCGCCGGGCCGGAGAGGATCGCCCCCGTGTCGGGGGTCTTGAACGTGGCGACCGCCGCCGGGGGCACCTTGACCGGCGCGCCGTGGCGGATCGCCCGCGCCGCCGCGTCCAGGATCGAACCCGCCGCGCCCAGGAGTTCCAGGACGCGCTCGCGCTCGGGCCCCTCGTCCGGGACGCCGACCGCCGGGTCCGCGAGCGAGGCGAGGACCGGGCGGATGCGCTCGGCGATGCCGCGGGCGCCGCGCAGCTGGGCCGGGCGGGTGCGGGCCTGGCGCGGGGTGAGCGCGGCGGCGTTGCGCGCCAGCATCAGCGGTTCGCCGTCGAAGGGGGCGACCGGGTCGTGGCGCAGCCGGCGCGCGTAGTCGGCCTCCGCGGCGAGCGCGTCGGCCAGGGCGTCACGGTGCGCGCCCCATCTGCGTACCGGGAAGAGGATCACGAGGGCGGCCTGGACGAGACCGCCGAAGACCATCATCGCGGCGTGCCCGGCGGCGTTCACGACCGATGTCGGCAGGGTGATCGTGACCAGCATCATCGCGACGTTCGACGACGCGATGATCCCGATCGTCGGGCCCGCCGCCCAGGACAGGCCCGCCAGGAACGTCCACAGGACGAGGAGCGCGAGGAAGAGGACGAGGCGGCCGCCGGTGAGATAGCCGAGGAACGTCGAGACGCCGAGGCTCGCGCCGGATGCCACGGCGAGCTCGGGGCGGGGGCGCCAGCTGCGCTGGAACGTGGCGATCGCCGCCTGGAACGCACCGAACGCCGAGCTCGCCGCGACCGCCGGGCCGAAGAACGTGAGGCTGACCGCGATCACGATGGCCAGACCGGCGGCGCCACGCAGCGCGACCAGGGGTTCCAGGCGTTTCCGCTCGACACTCAGGCCCGTGCGGGTGGTGTCCTTCAGCGCCCGGAACCAGCTCACTCCGTCAGGATACGGGCGAGTCGGTCATATGGGTTGGGGTGGTTCGGTTCACCGGGGCGTGGCGCCGCGCACCTCGGCGGGGCCGGGGACGCGGGTGCGGTCAGAGGCGCGTCCCCCGATGCGGGGCACGCTCCGAGACGCGGGCGCACATTCCGCGATGCGGGCGAACATTCCGCGATGCGGGCGCGCCCGGTTCGCTGGGTGCGCCGCCGCGTACTTCGGCGCGGTCATAGACGCGGGCGCGTTACGCGATGCGGGCGCGTCCGCTTCACCGGGACGTACCGCCGCGTACCTCGGCGCGGTCCAAGACGCAGGCGCGTCCGCTTCACCGGGACGTACCGCCGCGTACCTCGGCGCGGTCCAAGACGCAGGCGCATCCGCTTCACCGGGACGTGCCGCCACGCACCTCGGCGCGGTCCGAGACGCGGGCGCGGTCGGCGGCCGCCACGCCCTCCGCCCAGCCGGCGCCGTCGCTGACGCCCCGGACCCGGGTCGTCACGGTCTGCGGGAACATGTCGTCGGTCCGGCCGGCCACCGCGACATCGCGCGCCGCCAGGACCGGCAGCAGCCCGCCCTCGTGGCTCCGGCCGGTCACTTCCTCCGCCACCGCCGCGAGCCGGTCTCCTATCCGGTGCGCGTACGCGGCGAGGAACGCCTGCCTGAACGTCTTGGTCCGCTTGCGCCCCCCGGCGCGCTGCTCGGCCTCGGCCCGCGTCATCGCCGCCGTGCCCTGCACCAGCAGCGACGTATGGAGCAGCTCCACCGCTTCCAGGTCGGACTCGAAGCCGACGACCGTGGAGAAGCCGAAACCGCTGTTCCACACCGCGCGGCAGCGGTTCGCCGACGCGACCGCGTCCAGGAGGGCCGCCTTCGCCGTCTCGTACGGGGCGTCCACGCCGATCCGGCACGCGACGGGCGTGTCCTTCGCGTGCGTACGGGCCGCGAGGAGCGCCGCGTCGACGCTGTGCCTGGTCATCAGCTCCTGCGCCTTCGCCGCCAGCGCCTCGGCCTCCGGCGGGTAGGCGGTCGCCTCGGCCTTGGCGAGCAGCGCGCGGATCCGGGCGAGTTCACGCGGCTCCCCCGCGACGGGCCGCGCCACTGACTCGCCCGGCACGGGCCCCACAGCCTCGATCGGCGGGAGCCGCAGCAGCAGGCGGTACAGCTCCAGGACGGCGGTGGCGTACGAGAAGCGGTCCAGACGCGGACCCCCACCGGCGCTCGTGTCCTGCGGCAGGTCGGCGAGCTGCGCGTCCCAGCGCGGGGGCAGGTGCTCGTAACGCGCGGTCTCGGCTCGGATCAGGCGGGCCGCGATGTGTCCGTGCGGGGCCTCTTCGAGGTCGCGTACGACGATGCGCATGACGTCGGCCGGCTGCCAGCCGCGCTCCCAGGCCCGGTGCACGAACTCCTGCCCCCGCAGGGCGAGTTGGGCGTCGGCGGACGGGTCGGCGGCGAGCAGGGACGCGCCCGTGTCGAGCCCGGCCTCCGCGCCCTCCCCGTACAGGGCGGCGGCGAAGGCCTGCTCGACCGTGGTCCGCGTCGTACGTTCCGTCATGCGGGGGCTCCGCCTCCTTGCCTGTCTGATCTGCCGTGCGGTCCGCCGTGCGACGTGCCATGCGGCCTGCTGTGCGGTCCGCCGCTTGCCGTGCGGTCTGCCATGCCGCTTGCCGTGCGCTTGCCGCGTGGCCTGCCGTGTCGTCTCTTCCATGGTCTCAGGCGCAACGGGGGGTAGGGCTGGCCATACCCCCGGGACGCCCCCCAGTGGTCGTGTTCGCGGGGCGCCGCGGCGGTTGGGTTGAGGCATGACGACACCTGCTGTGCGGCTCAGTGCCGTACGCCGCGAGTACCGCGGCGTCACCGCCCTCGACGGGGTCGACCTCGACTTCATCGCCGGGACCTTCACCACCGTGATGGGGCCCTCCGGGTCCGGGAAGTCGACGCTGCTCCAGTGCGCCGCGGGCCTGGACCGTCCGACGTCGGGCACCGTCACCGTCGCCGGGACCGACCTCACCGGACTCGGCGAACGGGCGCTCACACTCCTGCGCCGGGACCGGATCGGCTTCGTGTTCCAGTCCTTCAACCTGCTGCCGGCGCTCACTGCCGCGCAGAACGTGGCACTCCCCCTGCGGCTCGCCGGCCGGCGACCCTCACGCGCGCAGGTGCGCGAGGCGCTGGGCCGCGTGGGTCTCGCCGAGCGCGCGGGGCATCGCCCTTCACAGCTCTCCGGCGGCCAGCAGCAGCGGGTGGCCCTGGCCCGCGCCCTGATCACCCGGCCGGCCGTCCTCTTCGGTGACGAGCCGACGGGCGCCCTCGACACGACGACCGGCCGTCACGTCCTCACTCTCCTTCGCGACTTGGTCGACCGGGAGGGTCAGACGACAGTGATGGTGACGCACGACCCGGTAGCCGCGGCCCGCGCGGACCGGGTGGTGTTCCTGGTCGACGGGAGGGTCGTGGACGAGCTCCTGACACCGGACGCGGAGACGGTCGCGGCGCGGATGACAGGGCTTGAGCGGGGTTCGGGGGGCTCCAGGGGTGCGGAAGCGGGCGGGGGCGTGGGTTCGGCAGCGGGCGGGGGTGAGGGTGCGGACGGGGGTGAGGGTGCGGGTACGAGCGCGGGGGCGGGTACGAGCGCGGGGGCGGGTACGAGCGCGGGTGACAGGGCCGCCGCCGGTCGCCCCCTGTCCGGCGGCAACACACCCGGCAAGGGGGTCGACGCATGCTGACCACACTCACCACCGTCTGGGCGAACCTGCGGACACGCCGGCACCTCTTCGCGGGAGCGTTCGTCGCCGTCGCGCTCGGGGTGGCCCTGGTCGCGAGCATGGGGCTGGGGCTCGCGGCGGCCGCCGATCCGCCTGCGGGCGAGCCTCAGCGGTTCGCCGCACAACCCGTCGTGGTCATGCCACACGACACCCTGACCGTTGAGGTCGACCGCGGCCCGCACCGAGCCCACGCTTCGAAGAAGATTCCCTATCCACAGCCTGTGGACAAAGAATTGCTGCGCGAGCTCGCAGCGCTGGGCACCGTCCACCGTGATCATCTCGCGCCGGACGCGGTGGGCGTCGACGCATCGGCCGCCGCCGTACGCGAGGTGGTCGGCGACCGGGCGCAGGTCCTGACCGGCGCGGCACGGCGCCTGGCCGACCCGGGCGCGGAGCGCGACGCCCAGGCGGTGGTCGCGGTGCGGGCGATGCTGGGCACGGCCGGCGGAGTCTCCGCGTTCGTCGCCGTCTTCGTCACGGCCTCGACGTTCGCGTTCGTGGTCGCCCTGCGCAGGCGGGAGTTCGGGCTGCTGCGGCTCGCGGGCGCCACTCCGGGACGCGTACGGCGGCAGCTCGTCACCGAGGCCCTGGCGGTGGGGGTCGCGGCGAGCGCCACTGGCTGCGCCCTCGGCTCCTGGGGCGCGCCGCTGCTCGCCCGCGCGCTGATCGACAACGGCATCGCGCCCTCGTGGTTCACAGTGAGCGGCGCCCATACGCCACAGTCGACCTCTTGGAACTCATGGACCTACTGGACCTACTGGCCGTTTCAACTCGCGTTCTGGACCGGCCTGTTCGTGGCGGTCGCGGGGGCATGGGCCGCGTCCCGGCGGGCCGGACGCATCCGTCCGGTGGAAGCGCTGCGGGACGCCGATGTGGACACGGACGTCATGCCGTGGAGCCGCCGGATCGCCGGCGCGGCACTCCTCGCCCTGGGCCTCGGCCTGACGGTCCACACCCTCTGGACCGACCCGTCGGCGCTCCTGAAGCGCAAGACGTACACCACCCAGCCGATGATCCTCATCACGGCGGCGGCCGCACTCGCCCCGCTCCTCGTCCGCCCGGTGCTGCGGCTGATCCGGCTGCCGGGAGCCGTCGGTCTCCTCGTCCGCGAGAACGCCGCCACCTCCGTCCGCCGCACCGCCGCGGTCGCCGCACCCGTACTGGTGACAGTGGCGCTCGCGGGATCCCTGATGGGCTCGGCGGAGTCGGTGAGCGCGGCGAAGGCACAGGAGGCGAACGAACAGATGAACTCCCAACTCATCACCACAGGCGATGCGTTGGCCCTCACGCGGCGGCCGGTGCCGGGTGTGGCGGCCGTGTCCCCGTCCGCCTCCACCGCGGTCTTCGTACGGGAGGAGGGCACCGCCCTCCTCCGCTCCGAGGCGCGAGCCGTGACCGACCCCGCGGCCCTTGCCGCGACCAGTCGGCTCCCCGTCGTCTCCGGCGACATACGCCACCTCGACGACCGCTCCATCGTCGTCAACGAAGAGTGGGAACACCATCGCGTCGGCGACCGCCTGTCCGTCTGGCTCGGTGATGGCCGCCGCACCACGCTCCGGGTCGCCGCCGTCCTGGCGCGCGGCACCGGCGACAACGGCGCGTACGTCACCATGGCCAACGCCGGCGCGGCGCCGGTCGACCGGATCGACGTACGCCTGACACCGGGCGCCTCACCCGCGGCGGTGACGGACGCGCTGCGAGCGGCCACGTCCGGGCACGACGTGCGCGTACGCACCGCAGCCGCCTGGCTCGACGCCACCCACCCCAGGGTCAAACCCCAGACTCGGCACGGCATGTTGCTGCTCCTGGGCATCGCCCTGACCTATACGGCGATCTCACTCGCCGGAACACAGTTGATGTCCGCGTCCGTTCGGGACGGGGAACTGCGCGCCCTGCGCCGGGCGGGGGCCATCCGGGCGCAGGTCAGGTTGATGCTCGCCGGCGAGGCACTGGTCGCGGTCGCGGCCGGCACGGCCCTCGGACTGGCCGTCACCGCGCTCAACCTGGGCGGACTCGCGGCCGCACTCGGCCTCCTCACACCGGAGTCCGGTGCGGGGGCCGGGGCGGGGGCAGGACTTCAGGCTGGCGTCGTGGTGCCGTGGGGTGTGGTCGGTTCAGCCGTGGGCGTGTGCGCGGTGGTCGCTGTGGGGGCGGGGGTACTGGGCGCGGGATGGGGCCGCCGGAATGGTGCGGGTGGGTGAGGGGCGCCGGAAGGTGCGGGTGCGTGAGGAGGCGTGGGTGAGGGGCGAGGGTGGAAGAGCGTGGGTGAGGGGGCAGAGTGGAAGGACGGGGTGAGGGGGCGAGGGTGGAAGGGCGTGGGTGGGACTGCGGGTTGCGGGCAACCGAGTCGCCGCCGGCGGAGTAGCCGCAGATTCCGTACGGACAGGCGGTCTTTCGGACAGGCGGCCAAGCCCTTGGACGGGCGGGGCGGCCCGCCTCCGGCGACGATCGACTCCGGAGAACGTAACTCTGGCGAGCGGCGGAGAACGTACGAGATCGCCAGGGTCTCCAGGGAACACCCGCAGGACCAGCCCCCGCCTGGTTCGACGAAGCAGTGAGAGGCGGACACCGGCATGGAAGCCATCGTTTTCGAGGAGTTCGGCGGACCCGAGGTACTGCGCTTCAAGGACGACGTCGCGGAGCCGCACGCGGGCCCCGGCCAGGTCCGGGTGAAGGTCGCTGCCGTCGGGGTCAATCCCATCGAGTACAAGATCAGGAACGGTTGGATGGAACAGGTCTTCCCGACCGCCCTGCCTGCCGTACCCGGCAGCGAGTTCGCCGGGACCGTCGACGAGGTCGGCGAGGGCGTCACCGGCCTCTCCGTCGGCGACGAAGTCCTCGGCTGGACCGAGACCGGCGCCTACGCGGCCTACGCCCTGGCCCAGGCCTCCGCCGTCGCCCCGAGGCCCACCGGGCTCACACCCGCCGAGGCGGCGACCCTCCCCATCGCCGGCGAGACGGCCCAGCGCGTACTCGACCTGCTCGGCGTACGCAGCGGCGAGACGCTGCTGATCCACGGCGCCGCGGGCGCGGTCGGCTCCATGGGCGTACAGCTGGCCGTGGCGCTCGGCGCGACGGTGATCGGCACGGCCTCCCCCGCCAACCACGCGTACCTGCGCTCCATCGGCGCCGTCCCCGTCGCATACGGGGACGGGCTCGTGGAGCGGGTGCGCGCGGTGGCCCCACAGGGGGTGGACGCGGTGTTCGACGCGGCGGGCAAGGGCGCACTGGCGGCCTCGGTCGAACTGCGCGACGGCACGCCGGACCGGGTCATCACCATCGCCGACCCCGACGCGGCCACATACAACGTGCCCTTCGCGTCCGGCGGCAGCGACCGCGCCAAGGCCCGCGAGGGCCTCACCCACCAGGCCGCACTCGCCGCGAACGGCAAGCTCCACATCTCGATCGCCGACACGTTCCCCCTCCGCGACGCGGCCAAGGCGCAGACCCTGAGCGAGTCGGGCCACGTGCGGGGCAAGCTGGTTCTTCTGGTGGGGTAACGCGACTGGCGATCCCGGTGGTCCAGGTAGCCCTGGCGATCCCGACAGCCCTGGGCGTCCTGGCGGCCCTGGTCGTCCTGGCGGCTCTAACGGTCCCGGTGGTCCTGGCCGCTCTAGCGATCCCGGTGGTCCTGGCCGCTCTAACGGTCCCGGTGGTCCTGGCCGCCCTAGCGGTCCCGGTGGTCCTGGTGACCTCAGTGACACTCATGGTCCCGGCGACACGCATGGCCCTGATGCCCCTGATGCCTCTGATGACGTGAGGCCTCCAGGCTGCCCAGGGACAGGCCGCCGCACCCGCCCCAGCCGCCCCATCCGCCCACGGGGACTCCGCCTCCGCCGACCGGGCCGCCGCGCGCCTCTGCGGATGCCGACTCCGCCGGACGCTGCGACGCTCGAGGAATGAGAGTGGCGCTTGCGCAGACCGACTGTGTGCTCGGCGACGTGGACACGAATCTGGCCGTCGCCCGGGAGCAGACCGAGCAGGCGGCGGCCCAGGGCGCCGACCTCGTGGTGTTCCCCGAACTGAGCCTGCACGGCTATCACCTCGGCGCCCTTCACCAGGACGCCTCCCTCCCCGTGACGGACCCGCGACTGACCGCCCTCTCGACGCTCGGCGCGGACGTCGTGATCGGCCTGCACGAACACACCAGCCTGCGCGCCTACAACACCTCCGCCTATTACACGAATGGCCAACTCCTCCACTCCCACCGCAAGTTGTACCTTCCGAACTATCTGGCCTGGGAAGAACGCAAGCACGTCAGCCCCGGCCAGCATCTGCGCGCCTACGACCTGCCGCACGGACACGGCCGCGCCGCGACCCTCGTCTGCAACGACGCCTGGCAGCCGGTCCTGCCGTGGCTCGCCGTGCAGGACGGCGCGGAGGTCGTCATCGTCCCCGCGAACAGCGCGGCGACACTCGACCCGGAGGCCATGGACACGGGCCTGTACTGGGACACGCTCCTCGCCTACACCGCGAAGATGCTCCAGTGCTGGGTCATCTTCGTGAACCGCGTCGGCAACGAACACGGCGCCTCCTTCTGGGGAGGCTCCCGAGTGGTCGACCCACGCGGGACGGTCGTGGCCCAGGCCCCCCAGTGGGAACCGGCCCTGGTGACAATCGACATCGAACTCCACGAGGCCCGACGGCAACGCAGAGCCGTCCCTCTGGTCGCGGAGGCCCGTCTCGGCCTGATCGACCGGGAGGTCCGCCGCCTGATCGACGAGGGCGGCGACACCTGAGCCACACCCAGGCCCGGACCCACACCCACACCCAGGCCCGGACCTCCGCCGGGGCAGGATCCCGACGCGACCGGCGCTGTCAGTGCCGGGTGCAAGACTCGCCGACATGACCGAGAAGTGGGCCATCGCGGCCACCGAGGACGGCGGAGCCCAGCTCGCGCCGCTCGGTGCCGACGGCACACCCGCCGGCCCGGTCCGCCAGGAACCCAGCCTCGCGGAAGCGGTCCGCTCGCGTCCTGACGTCACGCGCTGGATCTGGCGATCGACAGCGGCTGTCTACCCCCGTCTGCTCGCCGCGGGCGTCCGCGTGCCGCGCTGCTACGACATCGAGGACGCCGAGACTCTTCTCCTCGGTCACGCCGGCCGCTTCGGGGAGCCCCGCTCCGCGGCCGCCGCCCTGGCCAGAATCCGCGGGACGGCCGTCCCCCCGGACCCCCCGCAACGCGCCGCGACCCCCGGCTCCCAGTCCTCCCTCTTCGAACCACAACCCGTTCATGTCCCCCTCGCAGACCTCATAGAGGTGTACGCCGATCAGCAGCGCCGCCATGACGCCACCGCCCACCCGGGCCGGATGCGGCTGCTCACCGCCACCGAGTCCGCCGCCATGCTCGTAGCGGCCGAGATGAACGCGGCGGGCCTCCCCTGGAGCGCCGACGTGCACCGCTCCGTACTGCACGAACTGCTCGGCGAGCGCTACGCGGGTGGTGGCGAACCGCGCCGCCTCGCCGAACTGGCCGACGAGGTGTCCGAGGCCTTCGGCCGCCGCGTGCGCCCCGATCTGCCCGCCGACGTGGTGAGGGCGTTCACCCAGGCCGGCGTGAAGATCACGTCCACGCGCCGCTGGGAGATCGAGTCGATCGACCATCCGGCGGTGCGGCCCCTGATCGAGTACAAGAAGCTGTACCGGATCTACACCGCACACGGCTGGTCCTGGCTCCAGGACTGGGTCCGCGACGGCCGTTTCCGCCCCGAGTACCTGCCCGGCGGCACCGTCACGGGCCGCTGGGTCACCAATGGCGGCGGCGCACTCCAGATCCCCAAGGTCATCCGCCGTGCCGTCGTCGCCGACCCGGGCTGGCGGCTCGTCGTCGCCGACGCGGACCAGATGGAACCCCGCGTCCTCGCCGCCATCTCCCGCGACCCCGGCCTGATGGAGGTCGCCGGGCGGGAGACCGACCTCTACCAGTCCGTCTCCGACCGGGCCTTCTCCGGCGACCGCGCCAAGGCAAAGCTGGCGGTGCTCGGCGCGGTGTACGGCCAGACGTCAGGTGACGGCCTGAAGAACCTCGCCGCCCTCCGCCGCCGCTTCCCGCAAGCCGTCGCCTACGTCGACGACGCGGCCCGCGCGGGCGAGGAGGGCCGCCTCGTGCGGACCTGGCTCGGCCGCACCTGCCCACCGGTCGCCGACGCCGGCGACCAGGAGGAAGCAGGCATCCCTCAGGACGACCCGATGCCCGAACAAACCTCGGGCGAGTCCGAGTTCACCCCCGGCTACGCCTCCTCGAGCTCCCGTGCCCGCGGCCGCTTCGCCCGCAACTTCGTCGTCCAGGGCAGCGCCGCCGACTGGGCCGACCTGATGCTCGCCGCCCTGCGTCAGTCCTGCACCGGGATGGCGGCGGAACTGGTCTTCTTCCAGCACGACGAGGTGATCGTGCACTGCCCGGAAGAGGAAGCGGAAGCAGTGACCGCAGCGATCCGCGAGGCCGCAGAGCTGGCCGGCCAGCTCACGTTCGGCGACACCCCGGTCCACTTCCCTTTCACCACCGCAGTGGTGACGTGCTACGCCGACGCGAAGTGACGTCCGTCGGTAGAGCCACGCACACCCCACCAGAACCCACAGCCGACGACCGCTGATCACCGGACACCGGTCACGATCGCCGATCTCTGGTCAGCACGTACTGCTCACCGGTCGACGGGCACCGGACCCGAGCGAGCCCCCGAGCCCCCGAGCCCCCGAGCCCCCGAGCCCCCGAGCCCCCGAGCCAAAGAGTGTCCCCGACGCCCTACCCCCGCCACTTCCCACTCGTGGCTATCGCCTTGAGCTGTGTCATGGTCAGCGCGGGCGTGGTCCTTGTGGCCGCGGCGTTCTGCGCGCCCGAGTTGAACGCCGATATCACCACACGGAATCCGTCCTTGCGGATCGTGTCCACGGTCCACATCACCACGCCCTGGCCCCCCTTCTCGCCGGGCCCCTGATGGGTGACGACCTTCGTGCCGTCGGGCAGGGTCTGCGCGCCGGAGCCGGAGAGCTCATCCTCCACATCCGACATGTTCGGCTGCACATTGATCTGGACGAGGCTCGCCCCCTTGCCGTCGTTCACCACGACGTACGCGAAGCCGTCGTCGCCCTGGCGGGTCGTCACCTTGGCACTCTTCGGCAGCAGCGAGGTGAGGTTCTTGAGGATGGTGTCGCCGTCGGCAGCCTGCGGGACCGGCTGCTGCACGGGCTCGTCCTGTGGTTTCGGCAGGGCCCGCAGTATCGGACGCCACTCCTTGGAGGTCACCAGCGCCTTCAACTGTGCCGGGCTGAGCGGCGGTTCGTCCCGGGAGACGGGTTCGCCCTTCTCCGCCGGTGCGTTCCATTCACTGGCGTCGACGGTGTACCCCTCCGGCGTCACCACGTACGCGTGCCACCACTTGGTGTCCGCGCGCTTGTCCGGGTACTCGTAGCCCTGCAGGAGCAGCAGTCGGGAGCCGTCGGCCAGCGTCTTGCTCGAGCAGGAGTCGTATGGCGTGTAGACCTTCTCGGGACAGGCGAGCTGCTCCGCGACCCCCGTACCCTCCGGGTCGACCCGGCCCAGACTCAGGCCGATCGCCGCCTTGCCCTTGCCGTCGTCGAAGACAACCGAGGCGAGCGGCCGCCCGAGCCCGTCCTCCGTGCCGCGGCCCGACTCGCTGCTGAACTTGCCGTCGGGCAGCAGCCCTTCGAGGGTCTTGATCAGATGGCCGGCGGAGAACTGCGGCCCCTCACCCGGCGTGCTCGTCTTCCCCTGCGTCGTGCTCGCCGGTTCGGGCTGCGCGGCCACCGGGCTGCCGTGCCCGGCCTCGGCCCCGAAGGCTCCGGCTGCGTATGACGCGCCGAATCCGACAGCGGCGAGCGCGGCGAAGCTTCCTGTGACCGTCGCGGCCCGGCGGCGCCGCAGCCTGCGTCGGCCGCGCGCCATGCCGCCGTCGACCAGCGGCCCACCTGCGGCGTCGAACGCCTCACCGGTTATCCGCAGGGCCTCCCCCAGGCCACCCACGAAGGCTTCCTGGTCACGGTCTTCATCTGTTCCTGACATACCGAACCACCCACTCCTCACACCGAATCGGGTCAAGCTCATTACGCGGCGAACTCGGCCACGCTGCCGCCCAGTTGCTCCCTCAGCCGGGCCAGCGCCCGTGTGCTCCGCGTACGCACCGCCGCCGAGCTGACGTTCAGAATCTCCGCGGTCTCCATCACGGACCGGTCCTCCCAGTACCGCAGCACGATCACCGCCCGGTCCTTCGGCGGCAGCTGCCGCAGCGCGTCGAGAAGAGTGATCCGCAGCGAGGCGTCGCCGGGCGCAATGTCCGAGGTCTCCGGAAGCTCGCCGCTGGGCCGCTCCTGCGCGGAAAGCCGCCGCTGGTGCGCGAGAAAGGCGCGTATGAGCACGGTCTGGGCGTACGCCGCCGGGTTTCCGACCCGTGACGACCGCCCCCACACCACGTACATCCGCCCCAGCGTCTCCTGCACCAGATCCTCGGCGAAATGCGTGTCGCCACTGGTCAACAGGCATGCCGAACGGAACAGGTGTCCTGTCCGAGCCTCCGCGAACTCCCGAAACGCGCTCTCCTTGGACCGCCTCATCAGGCGCCCTCCCCCTCATCGCCCCACACCTTTTAGATGCGGTGAGGCGGACGGGATGTTTCAACGACGCCGCGATTCCCCCACCGAGAGCCTGCGGCGCGCGGCGCGCACTGTACGGTCGCCGCAGAATACGACGCGGCCCGGTCCCGCCCACCCACCTCAAACCGAGGCGAGCGGACGGAACCGGGCCGTGCCGTGCCGTGCCGTGCCGTGCCGTGCCGTGCCGTGCCGTGCCGTGCAATGGTCAGAACTCGCGTACCGAACCCTGACCTCACGTACTTGAAGTCACGTATCCGAAGTCATGTAGCCGAACTCATCCAATAGAGCCAGGAACCACGTGATGACGAAGCGCGCCGATGCGGAGCGCGGCAGCCCGCTCTACCAACTGGCGCCCGCCGGCTGCCGCGTGGTCACGTTGAACCGGTTGAAGAGATTGGTGACGCCGATCATGAGCGTCAGCGCCGCGAGCCCGCGCTCGTCGTAGTGACGGGCAGCCTCGTCCCAGACGGCGTCCGGCACCGGGTCCGGAGAGTCGGCGAGCCGGGTCGCCGACTCGGCAAGGGCCAGCGCGGCCCGCTCGGCGTCGGTGAAGTACGGAGCCTCACGCCACGCAGCGACGGCGAACAGCCGGTCGTCGCTCTCCCCGCCCTTACGCGCACTGCGCACACCGGCGTCGACGCAGTAACTGCACCCGTTGACCTGACTGGCCCGCAGGTGCACCAGTTCGAGCGTGCTCTCGGGCACACCGCCCTCACGGGTGGCCTTGAGCAGCGCCAGCACGGGCTGCGTAACCCCGGGAAGCAGCTGGGCCGGGTTCTGTATACGCGCCTGGATAGTCATGTCTTTCCCTCCGTCAGCTCTGACTCTCTGCCTTCGATGAACTGACGGATCCCGGCAAGGGAGTGTGACGAGTTGAACGAAGAATCTTCCTCAGGTCGGCTGCGGCCGGGCCACCACACGCAACGGCGCCCCGCTCCACCCTGCGGCGAGGCGCCGGGCGGTGCTATGCAAAAGGCCCTCCGCGACCTTCATCCCGCGGAGGGCAGGCCACTACACCAGAACAAGCAAAAGCCCCAGGTCACGGCGAGTGAGTCCTGGGGCTTCCACAGAGCCGCCTTCGGGATTCGAACCCGAGACCTACGCATTACGAGTTGTCGGATCGCGTTGCGGGGGCATCCACTGGCATCTGCCGGGTGACTCGCAGGACTGGTCAGGAGGCCTGCATGACTCCGATGGATGTCAGTGGACCGCCTCGGATTGAGCGGCGATTGAGACCACCACTGAGACCGCAAGTCCTTGGTCCTGGCGCAACTCGGGTGGCGCTGTTCCTTGGAGTGGAAGTCGATCGCGTGCACGCTTTCCAAGTCTCCTCGCCGTGATCAGTGCCCCCGGCAGGATTCGAACCCGCGACACCCGCTTTAGGAGTTCGATCCGATCCTGCTCCCGCTGCTATCGGTGACTGGCACGACGTCCGGACAGGGATGCTGATTTACGCCGCTGTCCGGTGCCGTTGATGTCAGGCGTGGATGTCAGAGGCCTCGTCGACAGGGCAGGAGACGTGTCAGACCTGCGGTGAATGATCACGGGTATGGGATACGAACTGCACATGACGCGCGCCTCGGACTGGTTGGACAGCGAGGAACGCCCCATCTCGCTGCGCGACTGGCTTGAGTTTGCACACAACAGCGCGGCACTTCGGCAAGAAGGCCACCTCGACCTGCACAGCGTAGGCCGGCAACCGGTGTTCACATGGGGCAGCCTGGACAGCGTCGCGGTCGGGCTTCATTGGAGCGAGGGACGAGTGATTCTGTCCGGGGCCCGAGCACCTGGTGTGGACCTGGTCGGCTTGGCTGACCTCGCAGCCGAACTGTCCGCGAAGCTGATCGGCGACGAGGGGGAGCAGTACCCGGGATCTGTCCGCCGCGCCAACGAAGGGCCCTGAACTTGGGAATCACCGGGCCGTCACGGAGGGGGTTGACGCTGACCAGCGCAAACGGCCTCTGGTGATTAATCGCGAGACGTCGCGCTTGACTGCTCTTGACCGCTGGGATCCGCTCTTTCTGGCACGGATGTGGCACGGGCTTCCATCCGCTCTGACGGGTCGCGTCACCGACCCCGCACCCGACAGCAATGTCAACCGAACGGCCCAACATGACGTGTCACCCACATGGATGAACAATTGGCTGAGTAGTGTCCCAACAGAGGCAATCTGTGAAAGGCGAACCAAATGCGCATTCGACGAATCCTCGCCGCAGTCTTCGCCACGGCAGCCCTCGCCGGACTCGGCCTCACAGGCGCCGCCACCGCCACCGCCACCGCCGGCAGCGTCACCCCGGCCAGCGTCACCCCGGGTGAGTGCACGGACAACGGCGGAACGATCGATCGGTCGACGCCCGTGCTCCCGACCTGCAGAGGCGGTATGTACGACGGGCAGTCGGTCGACTAAACCCCACTAGGGCCCGTTGTGAAAGTGGATCGGCGCCCCGCAGCCACGCGTTGCGGGGCGCTCCCTCGCGAGCGTTCCCCCTCGGCTCACGGCTCACGGCTCACGGCGCTCCTCTCTGACCGCCTCAAGCGCCTCCAGCCGACGCTGGCCGCCCGAGGCGTCCTTATCGACTCGGGCCGCACCAAGGCGGGCCGCTATCTCGAAATGACCCGCACGCTCCCCCCGGCCCCGCACGAGCAATCGCGGGCGTTCTGACCCCGTGACCCCACGCGCCTGGACAAGCAAGAGGAGCACCACCGGCCAGGCGTGCTCCTCTTGCTGTTCGGCGGAACGCCGCCCGAGGACGCGCCGCGCAGCGGCTCCTTCTTCGCTCTGTGAGGCGCGCCCAAGTACTACAGGCAGCCCCTTCTTTGTCCTAAGTAGGAAGACGCTGCGTCACCCGGTGACGCAGATGGTGACGCACTGGTGACGCAGGCCCGATCCGTCGCGTCACCGAAAGCCACAGGTCAGAGCTCTAAATGACGCAGGTGACGCGGTGACGCAGAAATCCGAGCTTCGGACACACACCGGTCCAGGACCCGCGCACAAGTCCCCTTGGCATTGCCGAACTGCCCTGGAGGCACCCCGGATGAGCACCGCGATTGCCACCCCGGTCGACCGACTCCTGTACAAGCCCGAGGAAGCGGCCGAAGCACTCGCCATCGGCCGGTCCACCGTCTACGAGCTGATGGCCGAAGGCGCCCTGAAGTACATCAAGTTGGGCCGTATCCGCCGGATTCGACGCACCGACCTTGAGGCGTATGTGGAGAGCCTCGCCCTGCTGCCCAACTGACCAGACACCGCCCCGAGGCGCCCCGAGCACTCCGCTCGGGGCGCCCGATGGGCGTGAAGAACGACGGCGGCCCCGACCGCCGCCACCGCCGTGCCAAGACCGAGCCCGAAATTCAGCGCAAGGTTAAGGAGTTGGAGCGGCAGCGTGACGAGGGACGCGCCGCTAAGGCGGGCCGCAAGCCGACCGTTGCCCCCCGGATGGGGACCTACCTCACCGATATCGCGAGCCTGAAACTCAAGCCGCGATCGTTGGATGACTACTGGTCGAAGACGCGCAACGACATCATCCCGGGCGTCGGGAAGCACCGGATCGACAAGTTGCAGCCGGAACACCTGGAACGGATGTACCGGGCGATGCTCGACGCCGGCCACGCCCCCTCGCACGTACTGAAGGTGCACCGCATCCTGTCGCGCGCCCTGAAGATTGCCCACCGGCGCCGAATGATCGTGGAGAACGTCGCCACCCTCGTGGACCCGCCAACGGTCGACGAGACCGAGGCGAATCCGTTCACGATGAACGAAGCGAAAGCGTTCCTTCTGGCCGCAGCGAAGCGCCCCAGGTTCATGCGATGGGTGGTCGGCGTCGGCATGGGATTCCGACAAGGCGAAACCCTGGGCCTGCGCTGGAAGTACGTCGACCTCGACGCGGAGCTGTTCCACCCTCAGTGGCAGCTCCAGCGCCTCACATGGCGGCATGGATGCGAGGACCCGAAGAAGTGCGGTCGGCGCCTGCACCGGTTCGAGCCGTGCCCGCC
This sequence comes from Streptomyces sp. NBC_00569, assembly GCF_036345255.1. Classification (NCBI taxonomy): domain Bacteria; kingdom Bacillati; phylum Actinomycetota; class Actinomycetes; order Kitasatosporales; family Streptomycetaceae; genus Streptomyces; species Streptomyces sp. NBC_00569. The sequence continues at coordinate 4,858,950 of NZ_CP107783.1, forward strand.
GAATTGCACGACGCACCGGAACTACACGCGGGGGTGCCCGCAGCCCTGCGCAAAAGACTGCACGCGGCACGCGAGCGCGTGCCCGGAGCGTAAGAGCGGAGGTCTCGCCTTCACTCGCCCCAAGACCAAGAAGAGCCGGAACGAGGTGCCGATCCCACCGCCGTTCATCCCTTACCTGCTTGAGCACAAGGCTCAACAGGACGAAGCCCGTCGCGCTGCGGCCGAGTTGTGGCAGGAGCACGACGCGGTGTTCACCCGCCCGGACGGCCGGCCGCTCGACCCCCGGGCGGACTGGGAGGAGTTCAAGGAGCTACTCGAAGAGGCGGGTATCAGTGACCGGCGCCTCTACGACGGGAGCCGCCACACCGCGGGCACGATCCTGAACGAACTCGGGGTGGACATGCCGACGATTATGGAGATCCTCCGGCACACGCAGATCAGCCAAACGCGCCGCTACGTGAAGGGTCGGTCGAGCCTCCCGAAGGACGCGATGCGCCGCATCGGCGACGTCTTCATGCCCGAGCCGGAACCCACTACTGAGACCAGAACTGAGACCCTGGACAGCAAGACGGCCCGCGCCCGGCGTCGGCGCCGCGTCTGTTAAAAGCAAAAGCCCCAGGTCACGGCGAGTGAGTCCTGGGGCTTCTACAGAGCCGCCTTCGGGATTCGAACCCGAGACCTACGCATTACGAGTGCGTTGCTCTGGCCATCTGAGCTAAGGCGGCGCGCCGTCTGCACCATGGTGCGGTCAGCAACGTCGCCAAGTCTACACAGTTTTCGGGGGTGCTCCGCACACCCCCTGCGGAGGCCCCGGGACGCGCGTCCCGGGGAGTCGAAAAGTGCCCCCGCACCCCTTATGAGCAGCGCTTTCCGTCATTGGGCGGGGTGCCGTCCAAGAGGTACGTGTTGATAGCGGAGTCGATACAGGCGCTGCCGCGGCCGTACGCGGTGTGGCCGTCGCCGACGTAGGTGAGGAGCGTGCCGGAGTCGAGCTGGCCGGCGAGGGCCTGCGCCCAGCGGTACGGGGTGGCCGGGTCGCGGGTCGTGCCGACTACGACGATCGGGGCGGCGCCCTTCGCCTCGATACGGTGGGGCTCACCAGTCGCCTTCACCGGCCAGTACGTGCAGTTCAGCGCCAACCACGCGAAAGCGTCACCGAAGACCGGAGACGCCTTCTCGAAGGACGGCAGGGCCGCCTTCACGTCGTTGGGACTCTTGAAGGCCGGGGGCAGGTCGAGGCAGTTCACGGCCGCGTTGGCCGCCATCAGGTTCGCGTACGTGCCGTCGCCGCCGCGCTCGTAGTAGCTGTCGGAGAGGGCGAGCAGCCCCGCGCCGTCCTTGTTCTTGATCGCCGAGCTGAGCGCGGAGCGCAGCTGCGCCCACTCTCCCTCGTCGTACATCGCCGCGATCACGCCGGTCGTGGCGAGGGCCTCGCCGAGCTTGCGCCCCGACGGGTCACCGGTGGGGATGGGGGTGCGGTCCAGTTCGGTGAAGAAGGACTTGAGGCGCCGGCTCGCGTCGGCGGCGCTCCCGGTGCCCAGGGGGCAGTCGGGATGCCGTACGCAGTCCTTCGCGAATGACTGGAACGCCGTCTCGAAGCCGGCCGTCTGGTCGCGGTTCATCTCCTTCGCCGACAGGGTCGGGTCCATCGCGCCGTCCAGGACCATGCGGCCGACCCGCTCCGGATAGAGCCCTGCGTAGGTCGCCCCGAGGAACGTGCCGTACGACGCCCCGACGTAGTTCAGCTTGTCGTCGCCGAGCGCCGCGCGCAGGATGTCCATGTCGCGGGCCGCCTCGATCGTGGAGACGTACGGGAGCACCTGGCCGGACTTCGACTCGCAGCCGGCCGCGTACTTCTTGAAGGCCGCCGACAGTTCGTTCGTCTCCGCCTGGTCGTCGGGCGTGACGTCGGTCTGCGTGAACGCGTCCATCTGCTTGCCGTCGAGGCACTCGACCGGTTCACTGCGGCCGACGCCTCGCGGGTCGACCGCGACCATGTCGTAGCGGGCGCGGACTGCCGCCGGGTAGCCGAGGGCGGCGTACGACTGGAGGTAGCTGATCGCCGAGCCGCCGGGTCCGCCGGGGTTGACCAGGAGCGAGCCGAGGCGCTTGCCCGGGCCGGTGGCCTTTTTGCGGGCAACAGCCAGCTTGACGTCACCGGCGTCCGGCTTCGCGTAGTCCAGCGGCGCCTTCATCGTGGTGCATTCGAAGCCGGGGACGCCGCACTCGCGCCAGGTCAGCGACTGCCCGTAGTACGAGGACAGGTTGGCGGGGGTCGCCCTGGGCAGCGCGGCCAGCGAGACGTCCGTCGTGTGCGTGCTTCCCGAACTCCCTGGTGAGCAGGCGGACATGAGGAGCCCGGCGGCGGCGAGCAGCGTTCCACAGGCCCGGAGGCCTCGGACGGGGGAATGATGACGCCTGAAGTACATCAGCCGAGCGTAACCGGCCGCGATCGGCCAGTCGCGGAGTGTGGCGACCGCGCCCCGTACGAGTTACCCGAAGGGCGTGTCAGCCCGCCCGCAGCGCCATCGTCATCGCCTCCACCGCGAGCAGCGGCGCCACATTGCGGTCGAGCGCGTCACGGCATTCGGCGATCGCCTCGATGCGGCGGAGCGTGGCCTCGGGCGAGGCCGCGCGGGCGAGGCGCTCCAGGGTGTCCTGCGCGTCGGTGTTCGCGAGGGCGACGCGGGAGCCGAGCTGCAGGGCGAGCACATCGCGGTAGAAGCCCGTGAGGTCCGTGAGCGCCAGGTCGAGGCTGTCTCGCTGCGTACGCGTTCTGCGGCGCTTCTGGCGGTCCTCCAGCTCCTTCATGGCACCCGCCGTGCCGCGCGGCATCCGGCTGCCGCTCTGTCCGCCGAGCGCCGCCTTCAGCTCCTCGGTCTCCTTGGTGTCGACCTCCTCGGCGAGCTGCTTGGTGTCCTCCGCAGCGGTGTCGATCAGCTCCTGGGCGGCCTTGAGACACCCGCCGATGTCGTCGACCCGCAGGGGCAGCTTCAGCACCGCCGCTCGGCGCGCCCGCGCGCGCGGGTCCGTGGCGAGGCGTCGCGCGCGGTCGATGTGGCCTTGCGTGGCGCGGGCCGCTTCGGCGGCGACCGCCGGCTCGATGCCGTCGCGTCGTACGAGCATGTCGGCCACCGCCTCGACCGCGGGTGTGCGCAGCGTCAGGTGGCGGCAGCGGGAGCGGATCGTGGGCAGCACGTCTTCGAGGGAGGGCGCGCAGAGCAGCCAGACGGTCCGCGGGGCGGGCTCCTCCACGGCCTTCAGAAGTACGTTCCCCGCGCCCTCCGTGAGGCGGTCCGCGTCTTCCAGGACGATGACCTGCCAGCGGCCCACGGCGGGCGACAGCTGAGCTCTGCGGACGAGCTCGCGGGTCTCCTTCACGCCGATGGAGAGCAGATCCGTACGGACGATCTCCACGTCGGCGTGCGTGCCGACGAGGCTCGTGTGACAGCCGTCGCAGAATCCGCAGCCGGGGGCTCCGCCCAGGGCGCGGTCCGGACTGACGCACTGGAGCGCTGCGGCGAACGCGCGCGCCGCCGTCGCCCGCCCCGCGCCGGGCGGACCGGTGAAGAGCCAGGCGTGCGTCATCTTGGAGGCCTCGGGCAGCGGTGCCTTCGTCGCCGTGGCCGTGACGAGCGCGTCGGCGTCCCGCGCGGCGGCGTCGAGCTGCGCGGCCACGCGCTCCTGACCCACCAGGTCGTCCCATACGGGCATGGACTACCGCCTCACCGTCGAACTCCGGCACTTCGCTCTACCGGATTCATTGTGCGGGACGCCACTGACAACGCCGTCCGGCGACCGAGCCGGCGACCCACCCGGCGATCGGTCGCCGGACGGCGACAGGTCCCCGGCCGGCTCTGCGTCGGCTCCGGTCGACTCAGCGCCGCCCCGGTCGACTCAGCGCGCTCTGGTCGACTCAGCGCCGCCCCCGGCGCCTGCCGCCCGTGCCCTCGTCGCCGTCGTCGTCGTGCCCGCCGAGCAGTTCGTCCGCCAGCGTCGGCAGGTCGTCCAGCGGGGTCTCCTCCGCCCAGTCGGGCCTCGGCCGCTGACGGGGCCGGCCCTCCTCGTCGACCTGGGGCAGCTCGCGCGTCCGGTCATTCGAACCATGACCGGCCCCAGCGCCCCCGGCCGACGGCGCCGAAGTCTGGCGCTCATCACGGAAGTACCCCGGCGGAACCCGATCCACCGACCCGCCCTTGCCAGCACCAGCACCAGCACCAGCACCGCTACCGACGGAGTCATCACGCACAGGCGGCAGCACCGCCGTCTCGTCGGCGGCCCCGGCCTGATGTGCGGGATTCGGCGGCATCGGCAGCTGAGTGGTCTCGTCGTTGTCCCCGCCCTGCCAAGCACCACGCCCAGAACCAGCATCAGCACCAGAGGCAGGGGAAGAGGAAGCCCCGGCCCCGGAACCCGTGCCTTCGCCCCTGACCGGCGGCAGCACGGCCGTTTCGTCGGCCGCGCCACCCGTGGGATTCACCACGGGCGTGGGAACGGTGGTCTCGTTGTCGGCCCTCGAGGGCCGGTTGGCGCCCTCGGACCCGGCCCCAGACACAGAAGCCGCCGCCGACTCGGACGCGGCCGAAGCCGCCGCAGCAGAGGCAGCCGCCGCGGACGCCGCCGCCAGCCGGCGGGCCTCCTCCGCCCGCAACAGCGCCTCCTCCGCCTTGCGCTGCTTCTCCAGGCGTCGTTCCTCGGCCTCCGCGCGCAGGCGCGCCTCTTCCTCCGCCTGACGGCGGCGGCGCTCCTCCTCGGCGGCCCGGGTCTGTTCCTCGGCGAGGAGCCTGGCGCGCTCCTCCTCGGCACGACGCCGCGACTCCTCGGCGCGCTGGCGGGCCTCTTCGGCCTGGCGCTCGGCCTCGCGCCGCTGCGCCTCCTCCAGCTCGCGCTGCTTGCGCTCCTCCTCCTCGGCGCGCAGCTTGGCGAGCTGCGCCAGCCGCTCGCGCTCGACGCGCTCCTCCTCGGCCTTGCGGGCAGCCTCGGCCTCGGCCTTCCTGCGGGCCTCCTCCTCGGCGGCCTTACGGGCCTCTTCCTGGGCCTTCACCTCGGCGTCGGAGAGCGGCAGCACCATGTCGAGCCGGTGCCGGACCACGGTCGTGACGGCTTCCGGCTCCTGGGCCGCGTCCACGACGAGGTAGCGGCCGGGGTCGGCGGCGGCGAGCGTGAGGAAACCGGAGCGCACGCGCGCGTGGAACTCGGCCGGCTCCGATTCGAGCCGGTCGGGCGCCTCCGTGAACCGCTCGCGGGCCGCCTGCGGGTCGACGTCGAGCAGGACGGTCAGGTGCGGTACGAGTCCGCCGGTGGCCCAGCGGTTGATGCGGGCGACCTCGGTCGGCGACAGGTCGCGGCCGGCGCCCTGGTAGGCGACGGACGAGTCGATGTAACGGTCGGAGATGACGACGGCGCCGCGCTCGAGAGCGGGCCGTACGACGGTGTCCACGTGCTCCGCGCGGTCGGCGGCGTACAGGAGGGCCTCGGCGCGGTGCGAGAGTCCGGCCGACGACACGTCGAGGAGGATCGAGCGCAGCCGCTTGCCGACCGGGGTCGCGCCGGGTTCACGCGTGACGACGACCTCGTGGCCCTTGTCGCGGATCCACTCGGCGAGCGCCTCGGCCTGGGTCGACTTCCCGGCGCCGTCACCGCCCTCCAGGGCGATGAAGAAGCCGGTGGCGGCGGGCGCCTGCGCCGGATCGTTCCCGCCCAGCAACGCGTCACGCAGGTCGTGCCGCAGGGGCACTCCGCTGCGGTCGTCGGCCTTGGCGAGTACGAGGGCGGCCACGGGCAGCAGCAGGGCGCCGACGAGCATCAGCGTGAAGGCGGCGCCGCCGTGCGCGAACACGAACTTGCCGTTGACCAGCCGGTGCGGGCCGATCGCGGCCGCGAGCAGAGGCGCGGCGACGGCGGCGACCGCGATGGACACGCGGACGACGGCCTGGAGGTGCTCGGTCGTGCGGGCGCGCCGGTAGTCCTCGGACTCCTGGTCCAGGAGAGTGTGCCCGGTGTTGGCGGCGATGCCCGCGGTGACGCCGGCGAGGGTGACGATCAGCAGGACGCTGGTGACGTCCGGGACCAGGCCGGCGGCGAGCAGGGCGATGCCGGTCAGGGCGATCGCCAGCGCGAGGAGCCTGCGGCGCGACAGCGACGGCAGCACGGAGGGCGCCGAGCGGATGCCGACGACCGTGCCGCCGGTGAGCCCCAGCACGAGCAGCCCGAACATCACCGGGCCGCCGGACAGGTCCTTGGCGTGCAGTACGGAGACGGCGACGGCCGCCGAGATCGCCCCGGCGACGGCGGCGCAGGCGAGGACGAGGAGCGGGATGGCTCCCGTGCGTCCCTTGTCGACACCGCTGCCGGTCTTGGGGCGGCGCAGGCCCTCGAGCGGCGACCGCGCGCGCGGGGTCTGCGTGTCGGGCAGTTCGAGGAAGAAGACGACGGAGAGCGAGGCGGCGAACAGACCGGCCGCCACGTAGGAGGCGAGCGCGGCCTGGTGCAGCCCGAACCAGTCGACCCCGGCCCCGATCAGGTTCCCCACGAGAGTGACGACGACGAGCGCGGCGGCCGCGAGAGGCAGCGCCACGAAACCGGTGCGCAGCGAGAGGCGCCGCAGTGCGTCCATGTGGTCGGGCAACGGGCGTACGGCCGCACCTTCGAGCGGCGGGGCGGGCAGCAGCGCGGGCGCCGCGCTCTCGCCCGACACGGTCCAGAAGCGTTCGGCGACGCCGGCCACGAAGGCGGTGACGAGCAGGACCGCCAGCGCGTTGTCCGGGGTCCAGTCGATCCACAGGGGCGCGACGATGAGGAGCGCGGCCCGCACGCCGTCCGCGCCGACCATCGTCCAGCGCCGGTCGAGGGGGCCGTCCTTGGAGGTCAGCGACGTGAGCGGGCCGAGGAGTACGGCTCCGAAGAGCAGCGTCGACAGGACGCGCGCGCCGAACACGGCGGCGACGGCGAAGGCCACGCCCCGGTACCCGCCCCCGAACGAGCCCTCGGAGACGGCTGCCTGAAGGGCCAGCACCACGAGCACAAGGAGACCGAGCGCGTCACCGATGCCGCCCACGAGTTGGGCGCTCCACAGTCGTTTCAGCTGCGGCACCCGCAGCAGGGCGCGGACTGCGCGCTCCCGGGAATCTGCGACCAGGGCGTCGTCGGGGGCCGGATTCTTGGCCGTTGGCTGCTCGGCTCGCGTCATTCGTCCAGCCTATCCGGACCCACTGACTCCCCGAAGGTCCACCCGAACATACGGCCGCCGGGGCACTTGCCCCGGCGGCCGTATGACATTCACGCGCGCGTGCACACTCCCGTGTGCGTACTCCTCCGTAGAAGGCTCCCCTTGAAGGGCCTCCGTGACGGACGACCGCAGGAGGAGGGACTGCAGGAGGAGGGACTGCAGGAGGAGGGACTGCAGGAGGAGGGACTGCAGGAGGAGGGACTACAGGAGGACTACTCCTCCGTAGAGGTCGATTTCGAAGCCGTCGCCTTCTTGGCCGTCGTCTTCTTCGCGGCGGTCGTCTTCTTCGCGGCCGTCGTCTTCGAAGCGGCGGTCTTCTTGGCAGCCGTCTTCTTGGCGGGCGCCTTCTTCGCCGGAGCCTTCTTCGCGGCCTTCTTGGCCGTCTTCTTGGCGGGGCCCTTCGCCCGCTTCTCGGCGAGCAGTTCGTAGCCGCGCTCGGGCGTGATCTCCTCGACGGAGTCGGACGACCTGAGCGTCGCGTTCGTCTCGCCGTCCGTGACGTACGCGCCGAAGCGGCCGTCCTTGACGACGACGGGCTTCCCGCTGACCGGGTCCTCGCCGAGCTCCTTCAGCGGCGGCTTGGCGGCCGCGCGTCCGCGCTGCTTGGGCTGCGCGTAGATCGCGAGAGCCTCCTCCAGCGTGATGGCGAAGAGCTGCTCCTCGGTCTCCAGGGAGCGCGAGTCGGTGCCCTTCTTCAGGTACGGCCCGTACCGCCCGTTCTGCGCGGTGATCTCGACGCCCTCGGCGTCGGCACCGACCACGCGCGGGAGGGACATCAGCTTGAGGGCGTCGTCCAGGGTGACCGTGTCGATGGACATCGACTTGAAGAGCGACGCCGTACGCGGCTTGACCGCGTTCTTGCCGGTCTTCGGGGTGCCCTCGGGGAGCACCTCGGTGACGTACGGCCCGTAGCGACCGTCCTTCGCGATGATCTGGTTCCCGGAGACGGGGTCCGCGCCCAGCTCGAAGTCGCCGCTCGGCTTGGCGAGGAGCTCCTCCGCGTACTCGACGGTGAGCTCGTCCGGAGCGAGATCCTCCGGCACGTCCGCGCGCTGGTGGTTCTCGGAGTCGCGCTCGCCGCGCTCGACGTAGGGGCCGTAGCGGCCGACGCGCAGGACGATGCCTTCGCCGACGGGGAAGGACGACACCTCGCGGGCGTCGATCGCGCCCAGGTCGGTGACGAGCTCCTTGAGGCCGCCGAGGTGGTCGCCGTCGCCGTTGCCCGCTTCGGCGGCTCCTCCGGAGCCCTCGCCCTCGCCGAAGTAGAAGCGCCGCAGCCACGGCACGGCCTGCGCCTCACCACGGGCGATGCGGTCGAGGTCGTCCTCCATCCTGGCGGTGAAGTCGTAGTCGACGAGCCGGCCGAAGTGCTTCTCCAGGAGGTTGACCACGGCGAAGGACAGGAAGGAGGGCACCAGGGCCGTCCCCTTCTTGAACACATAGCCGCGGTCGAGGATGGTCCCGATGATCGACGCGTACGTCGACGGGCGGCCGATCTCGCGCTCTTCCAGCTCCTTGACCAGACTGGCCTCGGTGTAGCGGGCCGGCGGCTTGGTCGCGTGGCCGTCGACGGTGATCTCCTCGGCGGACAGCGCGTCGCCCTCGGAGACCTGCGGCAGCCGGCGCTCACGGTCGTCGAGCTCGGCGTTCGGGTCGTCCGCGCCCTCGACGTAGGCCTTGAGGAAGCCGTGGAAGGTGATCGTCTTGCCGGAGGCGGAGAACTCGGCGTTGCGGCCGTCGGCGGAGGTGCCGCCGATCTTGACCGTGACGGAGTTTCCGACCGCGTCCTTCATCTGGGAGGCGACGGTCCGCTTCCAGATCAGCTCGTAGAGCCGGAACTGGTCGCCGGTCAGGCCGGTCTCGGCGGGCGTGCGGAAACGATCACCCGAAGGGCGGATCGCCTCGTGCGCCTCCTGCGCGTTCTTGACCTTGCCGGCGTACGTGCGCGGCTTGTCCGGCAGGTAGTCGGCCCCGTACAGCTGCGTGACCTGCGCACGGGCGGCCGAGACCGCCGTGTCGGACAGGGTCGTGGAGTCCGTACGCATATAGGTGATGAAGCCGTTCTCGTACAGCTTCTGGGCCACCTGCATCGTGGCCTTCGCGCCGAAGCCGAGCTTGCGGCTCGCCTCCTGCTGCATCGTCGTCGTACGGAACGGGGCGTACGGCGAGCGCCGGTACGGCTTCGACTCGACGGACCGTACGGCGAAGTTCGTGTTCTCCAGGGCGGCGGCGAGCGCGCGGGCGTTCGTCTCGTCCAGAGCCAGCACATTCGCGGACTTCAGCTGGCCGAGCGAGTCGAAGTCGCGGCCCTGCGCGATGCGCTTGCCGTCGAGCGCGCTCAGGCGGGCCACGAGGTTCGACGGGTCGCTGGCGTCGCCGGAGCGGCCGGTGGCGAAGGTGCCCGTCAGGTCCCAGTACTCGGCGGAGCGGAAGGCGATGCGCTCGCGCTCCCGCTCGACGACGAGGCGGGTGGCCACGGACTGGACACGGCCCGCCGACAGGCGCGGCATGACCTTCTTCCACAGGACCGGCGAGACCTCGTAGCCGTAGAGGCGGTCGAGGATGCGGCGGGTCTCCTGGGCGTCGACCATGCGCTTGTTGAGCTCGCGCGGGTTGGCGACGGCGCTGCGGATCGCGTCCTTGGTGATCTCGTGGAAGACCATCCGGTGGACGGGGACCTTGGGCTTCAGGACCTCGAGGAGGTGCCACGCGATGGCTTCGCCCTCGCGGTCCTCATCGGTGGCGAGGAAGAGTTCGTCGGAGTCCTTCAGCAGGTCCTTGAGCTTCTTGACCTGGGCCTTTTTGTCCGCGTTGACCACATAGATCGGCTGGAAGTCGTGTTCGACGTCCACACCGAGCCGGCGCACCTCGCCGGTGTACTTCTCGGGCACCTCGGCGGCGCCGCTCGGGAGGTCGCGGATGTGCCCGACGCTCGCTTCGACGACGTATCCAGGGCCGAGGTAGCCCTTGATCGTCTTCGCCTTGGCGGGCGACTCGACGATGACGAGTCGGCGGCCGCCCTGTGCGGTCTCGCTGGTCGGGGACAACTTCGCTCTTCTCTCCGGTCGGCGCTGGGGATCCCCCGCGCCCTCAGGACGTGGGGGTCGGCACTGCGGTACGTGCGGTGTCGCTGCGGAGTGTGACGGTACCTCCCGCCCCCGTGTCAAACGGGAAAAGCCCGCAACGGCCACTCGAACGGTAACCCGACTACCGACGATCCTGCCGCCCGGAGTGCCCACAGGGTGTCCGGGACGTCCACCGGGCCCTCACCCGGTACGCCCCCTGCGGGCCGCCGCTCAGAACCGGCCGAAGCACCACACTCCGAGTACCAGGGAGGCCACTGCGGCCAGCGTGGCGAGCGTCGCCGATGCGACAGGGTTCACACCGTCGGCGACGGGTGCGCGGTGCATGACACGCGCCCCGGTCCACAGCAGCAGCCCCGCCCCGAACAGCGTGAACACGGTCCCGGCGAAGATCGCTGGTCCGCTCTCCATGACTTTTCCTCCCGGTGCTGGGGTCCCAGGCCGGTGAGGCTGACACGCGTGGGAGACGACAGGGCGAACCCCGGGTGAACGACCGCCATGGTGCGCCTTTGGCAACGATGTCACGTTGCGCCGTCGGAGATCTTCTGAGGCCTTTCGGAAGATCTCCCGAGATCTTCCGAAAGAAAAGCGGAATCGCGTCGGCCCTCGCGTCAGACCTGCGCAGGCTCCAGGAACCCCTGCTCGACGAGCATCCTGATCTGCGCGGGCGTGCGGTCCCGCAGCGAGACCGGGTCCTCCCCCACGAGTTGTGCGATGGCGTCGAGGATCCGGCCGGCGCTGAGGGTGCCGTCGCAGACGCCCGCGAACCCGGCGCCGATCGTGTCCACCTTCGTGGCCCGGCGCATCCCGCGGTGCTGGCGCAGCACCACGTGCTCCGGGTCCTCGGCTCCCGGCAGGCCGACCTGTTCCTGCACGACCTCGCCCGCGAGCCTGAAGTGGGCGCCGAGCAGGGCGGCGTCGTCATGCGTGCGCAGATAGTCGAGGCGCTCGAAGTGCGCCCGCACCGTGTCCCCGAGGGGTTGTTCGACGGAGTGCGGCCACTCCTCCACCGTGACGGACGGCTCGACGCCCTCCGGGGCCTTGCGCAGGGTGATCCAGCCGAACCCGACGCCTCGCACCTTGCGCGCCTCGAACTCGTCGAGCCACGCGTCGTACAGCCCCGCGTACTCCGCCGGGTCCGTGCGGTGATCCCCGGCGTCCCGCAGCCACAACTCGGCGTACTGCGTGATGTCCTGCACCTCGCGCTGCACGATCCACGCGTCGCACCCGCGCGGCACCCAGGACCGGAGCCGGTCGGTCCACTCCTCCCCGTCGACGTGCTGCCAGTTGGCGAGGAACTGCGCGTACCCGCCCTCGTTCAGTCGTGCCCCCGCCTCCTGAACGAGCGTGCGGCACAGATCGTCCCCGGCCATCCCGCCGTCGCGGTACGTCAGTCGCGCGCCCGGCGAGATGACGAAGGGCGGATTCGACACGATCAGGTCGTACGTCTCGTCGCCCACGGGCTCGAACAGCGAGCCCTCGTGCAGGACGGCGGGGCCGGTACCGGAGAGGGCGAGAGTCAGCGCCGTCATGTGGAGGGCGCGTGGGTTGAGGTCGGTGGCGACGACACGCGTGGCGTGCCGGGTGGCGTGCAGGGCCTGGATCCCGGAACCCGTACCGAGGTCGAGCGCGCTCTCCACGGGCGTCCGCACGGTGATCCCGGACAGCGTGGTGGACGCACCGCCGACGCCCAGGACGACGCCCTCCGCGCGGCTGCCGATACCTCCGGCGCCGCCGACGGCACACCCGAGGTCGGACACGATGAACCAGTCCTCGCCGTCGGGCCCGCCGTACGGCCGTACGTCGACGGACGCGGCGACCTCGTCATCACCGGCGCGCGTCAGCCACCCGCTCTGCAGGCACTCCTCGACCGGCAGAACGGTCGCCACGCGCGCGTACTCCGCGGGCTGCTGCAGCAGGAACAGCCGTACGAGCGTCTCCAGCGGGCTGTCCCCGCGGGTCGCCCGCAGGGCGGGGACGGTCTCGCTCCGCGCGAGCGCCGCGTAGGCGGGCGCCCCGAGCAGCTCGAGCAGGCCGTCGGCGGTGAACTCGGCCCCCAAGAGGGACTCACGCAGCCGGGCGGCGACATCGTCACGGTCAATGGACGGCAACTTGGACAGACTGGAGCTACTCACGCCCCCATTGTCACCCCGGACCCCCGAACGCCACCCACATACGACGTGTCCCCGGCGCCGCGTGAAGACGGCACAGGGGACACGGAGGAAACGTCAGCGCTCTGAGTCAGCTCACCCCAGAGCCAGAGCCAGCACCCGAAGTCCGCTCACCGTAGAACCGACTCGCCTGGAGCCAGCTCTCACGTAGAGCCGAATTGCCGTGGAGCAGACTCGCCGTAGAGCTCTCTCACCTTGGAGCCGGCTCTCACCTAGAGCCGGCTCCCGGAGCCAGCTCACCCGAAGCCGGCACCTGGAGCCGGCTCACCCGAGCCCGCGCCCGGAGCCGGCCCCCGGGAGTCACCTCACCCGAGCCCGCACCCGGAGCCGGCCCCGGAAACCGGCTCGCCTGAGCCGACTCCCGGGATCGGCTCACCCGCGTCAGCTCTTGGAGGGAGCCGGGGAAGCGGACGCGCTCTTGCAACTGTCCTGCTTCGCCATCGCCTTGCCGACGTCGCCCTCCTCCAGCTTCTTGAGCGCGTCGCTCCCGCTCTGGCTCAGCTTGTCGAGCTCGCCGGCGATGCCCTTGAGGCCGTCGGCGAACTTCGCCTGGTCCTTCGTGTTGAGCTTGTCGACCTGCTTCTTCAGGTCCGCGTACGAGGCCGAGATCGCATTGAGCTCCTTGACCGCGTCCTTCTGCTTCTTTTCGCCGCCGTCGACCGGCGGGGCCCCCGCCTTGTCCACGGCCGAGCCGATCGCCTTGTAGGCGTCGGACATGTCCTGGAAGGCCTGTGAGTCGGTGCTCTGGACGTCCGCGGGCTTGCTGTTGTCCGAGGTCTCCTTCTGGATCGCGGCGTTGGCGTCCTCGATCTTCTTGGCCTGCGGCTGGACCGAGTCACAGACCTTCTTGGCCCAGGAGTTCAGCTTCTCGTTGCCGTTGTCGCTGCTGCATCCCGACAGCGCAAGCACCAGTACCGCACCGCCGGACAGTGCGGCTGCAAGCTTCTTGTTCACCGGATTGGTCCCTTCCATGGCTCTCGGCCCCGGAACATACACGCCAAGTGGGCGACAATCGCATGCTGGACGTCCGCTATGAGTGCGTAATCGGCTTTTTGCAGCCATTTGCACCAAGCGAGATAAGCCTCACTGAAAAACCGTCACCTGACACGGGCGGGCGGGCAGCGCGTCAATACGCGCTGCCCGCCCGCCCGTTGAGCTCGCGGCCGTGCCTGACCAGGTGATTCAGGGTGAGGGAACCACCGCCGGATCCGCCTGCCGCTTCGACACGTGGTCGGGGTTGTCGTCGTCGCCGACAGTGATGCCGCGCCTCTTGGAGACGTAAACGGAACCGACGATCACGCCGATCGACAGCACGGCGACGACGATCCGTACGCCCAGGCTCGCGTCCGCCCCGTAGCTGAACTTGACGACCGCGGGCGCGATGAGGAGCGCCACCAGGTTCATCACCTTCAGCAGTGGGTTGATCGCGGGCCCGGCCGTGTCCTTGAACGGGTCGCCGACCGTGTCACCGATGACGGTCGCGGCGTGGGCCTCGCTGCCCTTGCCGCCGTGGTGCCCGTCCTCGACGAGTTTCTTCGCGTTGTCCCACGCGCCACCGGAGTTGGCGAGGAAGACCGCCATCAGGGTTCCGGTGCCGATCGCGCCGGCGAGGAACGAACCGAGGGCACCGACCCCGAGCGTGAAACCGATCGCGATGGGCGCGAGAACGGCGAGCAGACCCGGCGTGGCCAACTCCCGCAACGCGTCCTTCGTACAGATGTCGACGACGCGCCCGTACTCCGGCTTCTCCGTGTAGTCCATGATCCCGGGGTGTTCGCGGAACTGCCGCCGCACCTCGTAGACCACGGCACCCGCGGACCGCGACACCGCGTTGATCGCGAGTCCGGAGAAGAGGAAGACGACCGCGGCGCCGGCGATCAGACCCACCAGGTTGTTGGGCTGCGAGATGTCCATCACGAGGTTCATCGGGCCGCCGTCGCCGACCTTCTCGCCGACGTCCTTGGCGGCGGAGACGATCGCGTCACGGTAGGACCCGAAGAGCGCCGAGGCCGCAAGTACGGCCGTGGCGATGGCGATTCCCTTGGTGATGGCCTTGGTCGTATTGCCCACGGCGTCCAGGTCGGTGAGGACCTGCGCGCCCGAGCCCGTCACGTCACCGGACATCTCGGCGATGCCCTGCGCGTTGTCGGAGACGGGTCCGAAGGTGTCCATGGCGACGATGACGCCGACCGTGGTGAGCAGGCCCGTGCCCGCGAGGGCGACCGCGAACAGCGCCAGCATGATCGACGTGCCGCCGAGCAGGAACGCCCCGTACACGCCGAGACCGATCAACAGGCCGGTGTAGACGGCCGATTCGAGGCCGACGGAGATTCCGGCGAGCACCACGGTGGCGGGTCCGGTGAGCGACGACTTGCCGATGTCGCGGACCGGGCGCCGACTGGTCTCGGTGAAGTAGCCCGTGAGTTGCTGGATCAGCGCGGCGAGCACGATACCGATGGCGACGGCGACGAGGGCCAGGATCCGCGGATCGCCGTCCTTCACCTTGATCGCCGCATCGGTGATGCCGTTGAGCTCGGCATACGTCGCCGGCAGATACGTGTAGACCGCTGCGGCCACCAGGGCGAGCGAGATGACCGCGGAGATGAAGAACCCGCGGTTGATCGCGCTCATCCCGCTGCGGTCGGTCCGGCGCGGCGCCACAGCGAAGATTCCGATCATCGCCGTCACTACGCCGATCGCGGGAACGATCAGCGGGAAGGCGAGCCCGGAGTCGCCGAAGGCGGCCTTGCCGAGGATCAGCGCGGCGACCAGCGTGACGGCGTACGACTCGAAGAGGTCGGCGGCCATACCGGCACAGTCGCCCACGTTGTCGCCCACGTTGTCGGCGATGGTCGCGGCATTACGCGGATCATCCTCCGGAATGCCCTTTTCGACCTTGCCGACCAGGTCGGCGCCGACGTCGGCAGCCTTGGTGAAGATGCCGCCGCCGACACGCATGAACATCGCGATGAGCGCCGCGCCGAGGCCAAATCCTTCAAGGACCTTGGGCGCGTCGGCCGCGTAGACCAGCACGACACAGGAGGCGCCGAGCAGACCCAGCCCCACCGTGAACATGCCGACTACGCCACCCGTGCGAAAAGCGATCTTCATGGCCTTGTGCGAGACGGCGGTGAGATCCTTTTCCGGCTCGCCTTCCGCCGGAGTGGCTTCTCTGGCCGCGGCGGCGACGCGCACATTGCTGCGCACCGCGAGCCACATTCCGATGTATCCGGTGGTAGCCGAGAACACCGCGCCGATCAGGAAGAAGATCGAACGCCCGGCTCGCTGATTCCAATCGTCCGCGGGCAGCAGCATGAGCAGGAAGAACACCACGACGGCGAATACCGCGAGGGTCCGCAGCTGCCGTCCGAGATAGGCATTCGCGCCTTCCTGGACCGCTGCCGCGATCTTCTTCATGCTGTCGGTGCCCTCGCCTGCCGCCAGTACCTGGCGTACGAGCACTGCGGCTACCACGAGGGCGGCGAGCGCGACGATCCCGATCACCATGACGATGAGCCGGTTGTCGTCGGTCAGGACCGCGGCTGCGAAGGTTGAGGGGTGGTCAAACGCTTGAGGGGTAGAAAGCCCCGCCATTCGTCCTCCTTGACGCTTGGGCTGAGCTCAAGATGTGGACGGATTGTAGGGAGCGGCGCCTGATCAAAACAGTGCGCGAGAAACGGAATTTGCCATCCGTTACTACCCGGCAAAAGATCGTCCAACACGATGGGCGCACAAGAAGCAGTAATGCCCTGAAAGCATTGAGGCTTGATCCAATTATGATCGACGATCTAGGAAACGCAAAAGGGCCCTGCTCACCGGGGTGAGTGCAGGGCCTAGAGCCAGAAACGATCACACGGGGACACCGCCGGGCGGAGCCACGGGCGGGTGGGTCAGGGGGCGTCGCGTGGACGCCGGGGGGATCGCGTCAGGACGGAAGAGTCGCCGGCGTGGTCGGCCAAGTCATCCGAATGAGTCCACCGGACTCGTCCGTGGTGACCTCCACGTCGTCTACGAGGCCACTGATGACGGCGAGGCCCATGTCGTCCTCACCCTCCGCCTCCAGATCGTCCGACCCGCCGGGCGCGCCGGACGACTCATCGCCCGGAACACTCCGCGGAGCCTCGTCCCCGACCTCGATGGAGAACTGCTTCTCCTCCTCGGTGAGAAGTACCCGAACGGGTGCAGTGATACCGCCACTCCGGTGAAGACCCACGGCGCGGCTGCAGGCCTCGCCGACAGCGAGCCTGACCTCGTCGAGCACGGCCTCGTCCACTCCGGCCCTGCGCGCCACCGCGGCCGCCACCAGGCGGGCGGTTCTGACGTGCTCGGGCTGCGCGCTGAATCGGAGTTCGACGGTGGCCATGCATCCCCCTCGGATGTACGGGCGTGCTCTGAAGGGACCGGGCCATCGGCCCGGCCCCCACTTCCGCTCAGCCACCGGCCTGTGGGCCGGTGACCGATCAGTCGGTAGCCGCTACGGCTTCCTCGACCGAGGTGTGGATGGGGAACACCTTGGTCAGGCCGGTGATACGGAAGATCTTGAGAATGCGCTCCTGGTTGCAGACCAGTCGCAGCGAGCCCTCATGGGCCCGCACTCGCTTCAGTCCGCCCACCAGCACGCCGAGCCCGGTGGAGTCGAGAAAATCGACTCCCTCCATGTCGACGACAAGGTGGAAACTGCCGTCGTTCACCAGCTCGACCAGCTGCTCTCGCAGCTTGGGCGCGGTATATACATCGATTTCGCCACCGACCTCGACGACCGTACGATCGCCGACGGTACGGGTCGACAGGGACAGGTCCACGGATCCTCCAGCACCTTGCTATCGAGCGGTCGTCCCTCGGGACACCTCGGCAGAGCCCCCGGGACGGATCGCCAGCCGCGATGGCATTCAATCACTTACCGGCAGGCGTGCACGACGCCTTAGGAGCATTGTCCGTCACGCCAGTGACACACTCGGTGCCGATGGCCAAGAATCACCGTCGCGGACAACCCACGCCGGACACCGCTTCCCGCCCCTCTCCAGGGGCGATTCTCGACCGGCTCACCTCGGGTCCGAGCCGGGCTTCGCGCATCACTCATACGGAGCACTTGCCCCCTCGACCGGGTCGTCATGCCGTATGGCCCGACCGCATCCGATCCGAGGTCATCGCCGCCATCCAGTCGGCCGGAATCGAGCATCCCTGGGCCCACCAGGCACTCGCTGCCGAGCACGCGATGGACGGCGAGTCGGTCGTCGTCTCCACCGGAACGGCCTCCGGAAAGTCCCTGGCGTACCTCGTCCCGGTGCTCTCCCGGCTCCTCGACGGCTCCGAGGCACCGAACGGGCGTGGCGCGACCGCGCTCTACCTCGCGCCGACGAAAGCCCTCGCCGCGGACCAGTGCCGATCGGTGAAGGAACTTTCACAACCGCTCGGCACGGCGATCCGCCCCGCGGTCTACGACGGCGACACCCCCGTCGAGGAACGCGAGTGGGTGCGGCAGTACGCCAACTACGTCCTGACCAACCCCGACATGCTGCACCGCGGGATATTGCCCTCACACCCCCGCTGGTCCTCCTTCCTCAAATCGCTCAAGTACGTCGTCATCGACGAGTGCCACACCTATCGCGGCGTCTTCGGGTCCCACGTCGCCCAGGTCCTGCGCCGTCTGCGCCGTCTGTGCGCCCGCTACGGCTCGGAACCCGTGTTCCTGCTGGCGTCCGCCACCGCCGCCGACCCGGCCGTCGCTGCGGAGCGCCTGACGGGTCTCCCGGTCCTCGAGATCGCCGACGACGCCTCGCCCCGCGGAGAGCTCGTCTTCGCCCTCTGGGAGCCCCCTCTCACCGATCTCCACGGCGAGAAGGGCGCCCCCGTCCGCCGCACCGCCACCGCCGAGACGGCGGACCTGTTGACCGACCTGACCGTGCAGGGCGTCCACTCCGTGGCCTTCGTACGCTCCCGGCGCGGCGCCGAGCTGATCTCGGTGATCGCCCAGGAACGCCTCGCCGAGATCGACCGCTCCCTCGCCCGCCGCGTCGCCGCCTACCGCGGCGGCTACCTGCCCGAGGAACGCCGCGCCCTCGAACGCGCCCTGCACTCCGGCGAACTCCTCGGCCTCGCCGCCACCACAGCTCTCGAACTCGGCATCGACGTCTCGGGGTTGGACGCCGTCGTCATCGCCGGCTATCCGGGTACCAGGGCATCGTTGTGGCAGCAGGCGGGCCGCGCGGGACGGTCGGGGCAGGGTGCGCTCGCCGTTCTCGTCGCCCGCGACGACCCACTGGACACCTACCTCGTCCACCACCCCGAAGCCCTCTTCGACCAGCCGGTGGAGTCCACGGTCCTGGACCCCGACAATCCGTACGTCCTCGCCCCCCATCTGTGCGCGGCCGCCGCCGAACTCCCGCTCACCGACGACGACTTGCGCCTCTTCGGCTCGACGACCGCCGAGCTGCTCCCCCAGCTGGAGGAGGCGAAGCTGCTGCGCCGCCGCACCAAGGCCTGGCACTGGACCCGCCGCGAGCGCGCCGCCGATCTGACGGACATCCGCGGCGACGGCGGCAGCCCCGTACAGATCGTCGAGGCGGGTACGGGACGCCTCCTGGGCACCGTGGACGCCGGCTCGGCTCACACGACCGTCCACGACGGCGCGGTCCACCTCCACCAGGGCCGCACATACCTCGTGAAGCACCTGGACCTGGAGGACTCGGTCGCCCTCGTCGAGGAGGCCAACCCGACCTACTCGACCACCGCCCGCGACACCACCGCCATCTCCGTCCTGGAGACGGACATCGAAGTCCCCTGGGGCGACGGCCGGTTGTGCTACGGCTCCGTCGAAGTCACCAATCAGGTCGTCTCCTTCCTGCGCCGTCGCCTCATCACCGGCGAAGTCCTCGGCGAGACCAAACTCGACCTGCCTCCCCGCACCCTCCGCACCCGCGCCGTGTGGTGGACGGTGACGGAGGACCAACTCGACGCGGCCCGCGTGAACCCGGAGATCCTCGGCGGCGCGCTCCACGCCGCCGAACACGCCTCCATCGGCATGCTGCCGCTGTTCGCCACCTGCGACCGCTGGGACATCGGCGGCGTCTCCATCCCGCTCCACCCGGACACCCTGCTGCCAACGGTCTTCGTGTACGACGGCCATCCCGGCGGGGCGGGGTTCGCGGAGCGTGCGTTCCACACGGCCCGTGAATGGCTGACGGCCACGCTCGAAGCGATCGCCTCCTGCGAGTGCGAGGCGGGCTGCCCGTCCTGCATCCAGTCCCCCAAGTGCGGCAACGGCAACGACCCCCTCCACAAGCGTGGCGCGGTACGGCTGCTGAGGGTCCTGCTCAGGGACGCGCCATCGGCGGGGACGCCGCCGGCTGCGGCGGCCCCTGCGGCGCAGGCCGCGCCCGAGGTGCGGCCTGCATCGCAGGATCGGGAACCCGGTCAGGACGCCGATTGACTACTCTTGCGCGGCCCCTCACCCGGGATCGCGGCCCTTCACCCGGGATCAGAGTGACCGGCCGGATCAGCCGGATCAGCCCGGACCTGCCGGGTCGGTCGGGACCTCAGGTGACACCGGCCCCGCTGGCCCCGCCCGAGCCCTGGCCTCCGTCGTCAGCGGCGCCGAGCCGGCCGCCGCGGTGACATCGGAGACCTCTCCGTACACCGCACACCGCACGAGCCGCGTGCCCTGGGCGGCCGCCACCCTCGCCGCGTGGGCGCAGGCCTCCTTCCGGCCCTCCATCCAGTGGTCGGCGGCCGCGAGAGCCGCCAAGTCGGCTGCCCCGCCTGCCCGGTGGCGTACGACGACGGCCTGCCCCATGGTCAGTACGCATCCGAAGACCAGCCCGAGCGCGGCCATCGCCATCACTGCCCACACGGTCGCGGAACCCCGGTCCTCAGGCTTCCTCCGCCACCTCATGACTCATCCACCGCCCCTGCTGTCCCGGCTGCCTCGTCCGCCTCAGCGCTCCCCACCGGCTCCTCAGCCGACCCCACCGTCTCCTCTGCCAATGCCACAGCGTCGGCCCTCAGATGGATGTTCAGCACCCCCGGCCCGGGCGCGGCGGCCTCGACGGCGACGCGGACCAGGTCACCCTCCCGGCTCACGGCGACCTTCGCGCCACGCGGCGCGACCCTCTTCGCCGTCTCCACGGCCGACCCCTGCGGGTCCTGGCGGGCGAGCGCCCTGGCGCCCGCCCTGGCCGCGTCCACGCACTGGATCTGCGCGGACGCTGCCATCAGCGCCCAGACCAGCGCCAGCGTGAAGGTCACGAGCACCGGCAGCACCACGGCTGCCTCCGCCGTCACGAACCCCCGGTCACCGGCACGCCGCTCACCGGCCCTTCGCCTGCGCGGGCCGGCCCTACCCATGGAGCGCCCTCTCGACGATGCCCTGCAGCGCGGCCTGCACCTGTCCGCTGGTCAGCACCTTCAGCAGCAGCCCGGCGAACCCGACCGCCGCGATCAGCCCCATCGCGTACTCGGACGTGACCATCCCCGCGTCCCGCCTCGCCGCACGCATCCGACGCACCCACATCCCGGCACGCGCCCGCATCACTCCGTACATCCCAACCCCCATGAAGTTCCTCGAAGTTCCTCTGACGTTCGTTCCTCACCGGCCGACGCCCACATGGCGTGCACCGAACTCGGACCGGGTCACGCACCGGCCCGGGCCGCCCCCTCGGCCTCTCACCGACCTCCCAACAGCCCGCCGGCCACCCCGATCACCACGGGCAGCACTCCGATGGCCACGAACGCGGGCAGGAAACACAGGCCCACCGGCGCCGTGATCAGCACGGCCGCCCGGCGTGCCACCGCGGCGGTCGCTCGCCCTCGCTCGGCCCGGGCCTCCGCGGCCAGCCGCGCCACCGGCTCCGCGGCCGGGGCACCCGAATCACCGGCCCGCTCAAGAAGCCCGGCCAGCGCACCGGCCCCGGGTATCGACGCCAACTGCCGCCACGCGGCGCGCGGTTCGCCGCCGAGCCGCACCTGGGCCGCGCCCCGTGCCAGCACCTCCCCGACCGGCCCGCCCAGCGACTCCCCCACCGCCCTCGCCGCCCTCACGGGATCGGCGCCGGCGGCGATGCACGCGGCCAGCAGATCAGCGGCCAAGGGCAGCTGCCGACGCGCCTGTGCGTGAGCGGCCTCCGAGGACGACGCCACGTCGGCCGCCGCGCGTGTCCTTCGCCTCCACCGCCACACCCCGAACGCCGCGACCAGCCCCAGACCCAGCCCGGCCGCCCCGCCCACCAGCACGTATCCGGCACACACCGCCCCCATTGACGGCCCCCACCGGCCGACGGCGCCCCGGACATCCACACCCCGCCCCGCAGGCTTCTCAGCCACGGCCTCCAGCACCGCGCTCAACCTCCGCAGCAGCGCCCGTTCCCTGCGACGTACCGCCACCTCGTGCACGACCCACCCCAAAGCCGCCACGACGCACAGCACGAGCCCCAGCCTGTGGACAACGTTCATCGCTCCTCCGCTCCCCGTACGATC
Source organism: Streptomyces sp. NBC_00569 (assembly GCF_036345255.1). Lineage (NCBI taxonomy): Bacteria > Bacillati > Actinomycetota > Actinomycetes > Kitasatosporales > Streptomycetaceae > Streptomyces > Streptomyces sp. NBC_00569. The sequence goes on from NZ_CP107783.1 coordinate 4,880,903, forward strand.
CGCAGCGCCCACCACAGCCCCGCCGCCTCCAACACCCCACCGACCAGTAGGCACCCGAACCCCGCACCGGTGTGCAAAAGCACCCTCAACGGCCGCGCCCCGAGCACACTCCCGAGCAACAGCCCCAGAACGGGAAGCCCCGCGAGCATCACCGCCGTCGATCGCGCCCCGGCCAACTGGGCGCGCAGATCCGCCCTCTGGTCCCGCTCGGCCCGCAACGCCCCCGCGAGGCGCTCCAGCCCGGCCGCGAGCCCGGCACCCCGGTCCACCGCCACTCGCCAGCACGCCGCGAGCCCCAACATCCCCTCGGCCCCCGGCTCCCGCGCCGCCTCCCGCAGGGCCCCAGGCACGTCCCCACCGAACCGGGCAGCAGCCACCACCGCCCCATCGCCGGCGCGCGAGCCGCCCACGCCCGCTCTCGTCTCGCCCTCCTCACGAACCGCCACGATCAGCGCCTCCCCCGGCTGCCGCCCCGCCCGCACCTCCCCCGCCAGCACCCCGCACAGCGAGATCACCGCGTCCGCCCGACGCTCCCGCACCCGTCGCGCCTCCCGGTCCCGCCGCACCCGCGCCGCCAGGGGCACCCCCGCCGCGCTCACCACCAGCGGCACCAAGGACGCCCCGAGGACCGCGACCACGGCTCCTGAGACCAGCACCCACCACTCCCACCGCTCCCGCCACCGCGCCCAACCCTCACGCCACGCCCGCGCACCCCACGGCACACCGCCGTCGGAACCCAGCAGCTCCCTCGCCCGCCGCACCTCCCGCCCGTGCCCACCACCGGCAACCCAGACCGCGGCCCCCACACAGACCAGAGCCGCCCCACCACCAGGCCCCACACCGACCCCCACCGCCCCAACTCCAGCCACAACAACCGCTCCCTCCACGGACATCACCCCTCATCAACCCCCGCCCTGCCCAAAGCCCCGCGCCGCCCAGCCACCCCGGCCAACCCCCACACCCGCCCCACTCCAGCCCCGACACACGCCTAACCCCCCTCCGCGAACTCCCCGAGCAACCCCCGCAACCGCCCCCACCCCCGCTCCCGTACGAACTCCCCCTCGCCCCACCGCAGCGCAGGCACCGTGACCACCCAGCCCGCCGCGTCGCGTTCCAGAACATGGACCTCGGCGATGCGACGACGGCCCCTCCGGTCCCGTACGAGGTGGAGAACCACCGACAGGGCCGCCGCCAACTGGCTGTGCAGGGCGCCGCGATCGAGGCCGGCCGCCGTCCCCAGGGCCTCTAGGCGGGCGGGCACATCATGGGCGGCGTTCGCGTGGACCGTGCCGCAGCCCCCTTCGTGGCCCGTGTTCAGCGCGGCGAGGAGCGCCACCACCTCCGGGCCCCGCACCTCGCCCACCACAAGGCGGTCCGGCCGCATGCGCAGCGCCTGACGTACCAGGTCGTCCAGGGCCACGAGCCCCGCCCCTTCCTGGTTGGCCGACCGCGCCTCGAGCCGCACCACATGCGGATGGTCGGGCCGCAGCTCGGCGGAGTCCTCGGCGAGCACCACGCGCTCGCCCGGCCCCACCAGGCCGAGCAACGCGCTCAGGAGCGTCGTCTTCCCGGACCCCGTACCGCCGCTGATCAGGAAGGACAGCCGGGCGTCGAGAAGAGCCCGAAGCACTCGGTCCCCGCCGGGCGGCACCGTGCCCGCCGTCACGAGCTCCTCCAGCGTGAAGGCACGCGGCCGCACCACCCGCAGCGACAGGCACGCGCAGCCGACGGCGACGGGCGGCAGGACGGCGTGCAGCCGGGTACCGTCCGGCAGCCGGGCGTCGACCCACGGCCTCGCGTCGTCCAGGCGCCGCCCGGCCACCGCCGCGAGCCGCTGCGCGAGCCTGCGCACGGATGAGGTGCTCTCGAACGCGATGCCCGTCAGCTCAAGGCCACCGCCCCGATCCACCCACACCCGGTCGGGTGCGGATACCAGCACGTCGGTCACCGAGGGGTCGGCGAGCAGAGGTTCAAGTGGTCCCGTGCCCACGAGTTCGGAGCGCAACTGACCGGCCGCACCCAGCACTTCGGCGTCCCCGAGGAGCTTGCCTTGGGCCCTGAGCGCCTCCGCCACCCGTGCCGGGGTCGCCTCCGCGCCGTTCTCCGCGAGCCACTGCCGCACCCCGTCCAACATGCGCGCGCCCACGACCCCACTCACGCGCCGCCCACCGTCATCACCGACCACACCCGTACTCACAGCCCACCCCCGTCGACCCGCCACACCCACAGCGCACCCGCAGCACACCCGCACCCGCACTCACAACCACGCCCACATGCCGACCACCGAACCCCCGCGTCCCGCCCGCGCCCAAGCCCACATGCCGACCACCGCGCCTCCACACCCCGCCCTCACGCCCCACTTCCCTCAGCCGCCACGAGCGGCACCCGCTCCCAAAAGGCCGTGCAGAACCGGGCGAGCGGCCCCCGGGCCGCACCACCCGGCGGCAGTCCGCCGCCATCGGCCGCCAACAGCGCACCCTCCGCCGGAAGTTCACCGACAAGCGGAAGCCCGAGAAGCCGTGCGACCTCCTCCGGATCGAGGAGGCCGGCCGCCCCGCGCGAAGGCCCCACGACCACGCGCAGGTCACGCAGCACCATCCCCACGCCGGAGGCGACCCGTTTCGCCGCCGCGACGGCCCTCAGCTCCGGTGGCACCACGAGCAGCCCCAGATCCAGCTGGGCCAGCGCCTCGGCCGCCCCTTCGTCGACCCGGCGCGGCAGATCCACCACCACCGCTCCGCCCCGCCGCCGTGCAGCGGCCAGCACCGCCCGTACGGCTTCGGGTGGGACCGCCACCGTGTCGCCCCGGTCCCAGCTCAGTACCCGCAGGGCGTGCAGCTCGGGCAGCGACTCCTCCAGCGCACCCCCCGCGACCCGCCCCCGCGACTCCGCGAACGCCGGCCACCGCATCCCTTCCGCGGCTTCCCCGCCGAGCAGCACGTCGAGCCCGCCGCCGAGCGGATCCGCGTCGACGAGGAGTGTGCGCCGCCCGGTCCTCGCCGACGTCACGGCGAGCGCGCACGCCAGCGTGGACGCCCCGGCACCGCCTCGCCCGCCGATCACCCCGACGGTGAGCGCGGGCCTCCCCACGCCTTCGGCCACGTCGGCGATCCGGTCCATCAGCCACTGCTCGCCGTCCGGCAGCATCAGCACATGGTCGGCGCCGATCTCGACGGCCCGCCGCCACACCCCCGAATCGTCCTGATCACGCCCCACCAGCACGACACCACGTCGCCGCGCCACACCCCGTACCCGCTCGACCGCGTCGTCCCCGACGAGCACCAGCGGCGCCGATTCCCAGCTTCCTCTGCGCTCCGGCACCCCGTGATGGACCTCGGGCCGCGCGCCGGCCGCGGCGCACAGCCGCAGCAGGTCGTCCAGCAGGTCCACGTCCTCGGTCACGATCAGCGGTGTGCGCCGCCGCCCGTCGGCGACCGGTGCCCGGTCGCATGTGATGGCTCCCGCCACGATTTCCGCCCCCTCGCTCGCTGCCCCGCTCGCACCTGCGAGCCGGCCACTCCCCTCGCGCAGCCGGACCCGGCCGACAGCCCTACCGACTGCCCGACCGGCAAACGGAACCGGTAATGAACACCGGTCCCGACTTCGCGAGTGGAATCACCGTGCAGCGATCCCGGAAATCGTGTGGATCTTGGTCAATTACTGTGGACAAGAGAGTGCTTGTGAATATCCCCATCACCCATACCGGTGACATCACTTGTGCCGTCTAGGGCGACCGCTCAACTACTCTCTCCACACCTTCCGCAGAGCAGCCTCTCGACTACACACGGTGACGTAGATCGGGCGCGAGGTGGCGTCCGTCGGAAGCGCGTCGCGGGGCGACAGAAGGATGGAGAACGCAAAAGTCCGGACCCGAAGTGGGTCCGGACATGCGACGACCCCCGCCGGGGGGGAGAGCGGGGGTCGTCCCCACGGTCCGACTCGGGGGGGGAGGAGCCAGACCGGGTTAGCACGGTCGCGAACGATCCGTGACTTCCATGGTGTACCCGAGAGCCTTCTCAGGCAAACCCACGCGCCAGAGCTTACGCCGAATGGTGGGCGCCTATGCTCAGGCTCGTGGAAAACCACTCCTTGACCCACTCGATGCCTCGCACTGCCGCGTTCTTTGACCTGGACAAGACGGTCATTGCGAAGTCGAGCACGCTCACCTTCAGCAAGTCGTTCTACCAAGGCGGGCTGATCAACCGCAGGGCGGTACTACGGACCGCGTACGCGCAGTTCGTGTTCCTCTCCGGCGGCGCCGACCACGACCAGATGGAGCGGATGCGCGAGTACCTCTCGGCACTGTGCCGCGGGTGGAACGTGCAGCAGGTGAAGGAGATCGTCGCCGAGACGCTCCACGACCTGATCGACCCGATCATCTACGACGAGGCCGCGTCGCTCATCGAGGAGCACCACACCGCGGGGCGCGACGTGGTGATCGTCTCCACGTCCGGCGCGGAGGTCGTCGAGCCGATCGGCGAACTCCTCGGCGCGGACCGAGTGGTGGCCACGCGCATGGTGGTGGGCGCCGACGGCTGCTTCACGGGCGAGGTGGAGTACTACGCGTACGGGCCGACGAAGGCGGAGGCGATCGAGGAGCTCGCCCGGTCCGAGGGGTACGACCTCTCACGCTGCTACGCGTACAGCGACTCGGTGACCGATGTGCCGATGCTGAAGGCTGTCGGCCACCCCTTCGCGGTCAATCCGGACCGGGCACTCCGCCGTGAGGCGCTCGCGCGCGAGTGGCCGATTCTCGACTTCAACCGGCCTGTCCGACTCAAGCAGCGGCTGCCCACTCTGTCCGCGCCGTCGCGGCCCGCCCTCGTCGCGGCCGCCGCCGTCGGCGCCGCGGCGGCCACCGCGGGCCTGGTCTGGTACGCCAGCCGCCGACGCGCCACGGCCGGCTGACCGGCCCCTTTGCGAAGGCCCGCCACACGGCCGCCGAACAGACCCGCACTCGGCTGCCCGCTTTACCCCTGATTGAACCTAAAAGTAAAGAAGTACGGCCAGGGGTTTCGCTTCCTCGACACCTGGAGTACAAATAAGGCAACGGCCCGCGAGACCAAGGGACATCCGAGAGGATCACCTTAAAACGCAACCAAGGCCCCACGGACCGAGCATGAACGCCAGGCACCCACGCGACGTCGACCCGTCGATTACGGGCCAGCCGCACCAGGCCACGGGCTAAGTTCCCGACCTGATGGGCAATTTTCGAGGACGCTTGGTAACCAGGTGAACATGCCAGCGGCGGTACGAGGACTCGTACCGCCGCAACCCTTTTCAGGGACTTTCCAGGAACCCGTCGCGGCGCCTACGCCGCTCCGCGCTGGAGCGCCTCGCACACCGCCGTCGACTCCCTGGCACCGAACTCCACGGACCGCCCGCAGTGCGCGATCCATGCGGCAACCCCTTCCGGAGTGCCCGACACGTAGCCTTCGAGCGCGGCCAGATACTCCGCGCGCCCCTGCTCCGCGTGTCCCACCTCGGCCGGACAGATCGACTTGGGATCGAGACCGCTGCCCACCAGGACGATGCGCTCGGCCGTGCGCGCGACCAGGCCGTTGTGCGACCCGAAGGGCCGCAGCGCGAGCAGTTCGCCGTGCACGACAGCCGCGGTGACCAGGGCCGGGGCCGAGCCGCCCGCAATGATCAAGCCGGAGAGCCCTTCGAGTCGGCCCGCCACTTCCTGCGCGTCCGGCAGCGGCAGCTCGACCAGCGGCTCGTCCACCGGCTCGCCTCCCTGACGGGGGCGCCCCACCGTGTCGCCGTTGCCGGCCGCCGCCACGAGGTGCAGACGGGCGAGGACCCGCAGCGGGGACTGCCGCCAGATCGACAGGAGCTGGCCCGCCTCCGCCGTCAGCCGCAGGGCAGCGCCGACGGTGCGCGCCTCCTCGTCCCCGCCCGCGCCGCTGAAGTCGGAGCGCCTGCGCACCTCTTCGAGCGGCCAGTCGGCGCCGGACAGCGCCGCGCTGCCCCGGGCGCCGCGCAGCGCGGCCTCGGAGGTGACCGCAGTACTGCGACGTCGCATGACCCGGTGGCCGTAGACCCGGTCCACGGCCTTGCGCACGGAGTCCACGGAGTCGGCCACGCCCGGAAGGGCCCCGAGGGCGGCAAGGGGGTCGGCTGTCGTACTCATGGGTACGACCCTACGCAGTTCAGGGCCCCACCCCACGAAGGAGTGGTCTTCTTCACGCCCCCCGGACACGAACAGCGACACTCCCACTACTCTTGGTGAACATGAAGATCGCTTTCGTGGGGAAGGGCGGCAGCGGGAAGACCACGCTGTCCTCGCTCTTCGTCCGTCACCTCGCCGCCATGGGCGCCCCTGTCATCGCGGTGGACGCCGACATCAACCAGCACCTGGGGCCCGCGCTCGGTCTCGACGACGACCAGGCGGCCGAACTGCCCGCCATGGGCGCACGCCTCCCCCTCATCAAGGACTACCTGCGCGGCTCGAATCCACGGATCGCCTCCGCGGACACGATGATCAAGACGACCCCGCCCGGCGAGGGCTCGCGCCTTCTGCGGGTACGCGAGAACAACCCGGTGTACGACGCATGTGCGCGACCCGTGGAACTCGACGGCGGGGCCGTGCGTTTGATGGTCACGGGCCCCTTCACCGAAGCCGACCTCGGCGTCTCCTGCTACCACTCCAAGACCGGAGCGGTGGAGCTGTGTCTGAACCATCTCGTCGACGGCCGCGACGAGTACGTGGTCGTCGACATGACCGCGGGTTCGGACTCCTTCGCCTCCGGCATGTTCACCCGCTTCGACATGACGTTCCTCGTCGCCGAGCCCACGCGTAAGGGGGTCTCGGTCTACCGCCAGTACATGGAGTACGCACGGGACTTCGGCATCACGCTGAAGGTCGTGGGGAACAAGGTGCAGGGCCAGGACGACCTCGACTTCCTCCGCGCGCAGGTGGGGGACGACCTGCTCGTCACCGTCGGGCACTCCGACTGGGTACGCGCCATGGAGAAAGGCCGCCCGCCCCGGTTCGATCTCCTGGAGGAGCCCAACGCGGCCGCCCTGCGCACGCTCAGGTCCGCCGCGGACGCCGCCTACGCGGGCCGCGACTGGGAGCGCTACACACGCCAGATGGTCCACTTCCACCTGAAGAACGCGCAGAGTTGGGGAAACGCGAAGACGGGCGCCGACCTGGCTGCCCAGGTCGACCCCGCCTTCGTCCTCCGGGAGAGTGTGGCCGCCACCGCCTGACCGGCGCGACCACGCCCGACCGGCTCGGCTACTGCTTGACCGCCGGCGCTCCCGGCACCCCCTTGGGTGCCGGGGCGGGGCTGGTCGACATGAAGGATGCCCAGCCCCGCGCGGGGGCCTCTCCGACGCCCAGTGTGGTGAGCCGTTTCAGGGTCCGCGGGTCCTGGGCGTCCAGCCAGTCGGCGAGCTGGCGGAAGGAGACGCAGCGCACCTCGGGCTTGTTGCACACGGTGTGGATGGTCTCGCCGACGGCGCGCATGTAGGTGCCGCCGTTCCAGGACTCGAAGTGGTTGCCGATGACCAGCGGCGCGCGGTTGCCGTTGTAGGCGCGGTCGAAGCCCTGGAGGAGGCTGTCGCGCATCTCGTCACCCCAGAACTTCTGCTTGTCGGGGTGGCCCTGGGTCGCGGTGCCCGACTGGTCGACCATGAAGTTGTAGTCCATGGTGAGCTGCTCGCCCTTGTGCCCGGGGAAGGGCACGAGCTGCATCGACAGATCCCACAGGCCGTCGTTCTTGTTGGGCCAGATCTGGTCGTTGACCCCGCTGGTGTCGTAGCGGAAACCGAGGTCGTGGGCCGCTCGCCGGAAGTTCTTCTGACCCTCCAGGCACGGGGTTCGGGCGCCGATGAGCTCCTTGTCGTAGTCGAAGGGGAGCGGTGCGGCGTTCTTCATGCCCGTGTTCGTCTTCCAGAACTTCACGAAGGACTTGGCCTGGCCGATCTCGCTCTTCCACTCGGCCACCGACCACTCGCCGACGCCGCCGCCCTTGCCGCAGAAGTGGCCGTTGAAGTGCGTGCCGATCTCGTTGCCCTCGAGCCAGGCCCCGCGGAGCTGGTCCACGGTGTCCCTGATTCCCTGCTCGTCGTTGAAGCCGATGTCCGAGCTGCCCGGTGAGTGCTGCGGCGGCCGGTAGAGGTCGCGCTTCTCCTTCGGGAGCATGTACACGCCGCTGAGGAAGTACGTCATCGTCGCGTTGTTCTGCCTGGCGACCTTGCGGAAGTGGGAGAAGAGCTTCCGGCTGTCCTCTCCCGCACCGTCCCAGGAGAACACCACGAACTGCGGCGGCTTCTGGCCGGCCTTGAGGCGCTCGGGCCTGGGCAGATGCGGCTGGCTTCCGGTGAACGCGGTCGAGCCGTCCCCGATCAGCCGCATCACGTTCCCTGGCGCGGGGGCAGGGCCGGGGGCCGCCTCGTTCGGGCCGAGAGCGCCGTTCCGGGGGCCGGTCCCCTGGTGGTCACCGATGGCACAACCGGAGAGGGCTGCGGCACACGCCGCGACGGCGGTGAGGCCCGCGGCGAGCTTCGTGGTGGCGGCCATGTCCGCCCACCTTCTTCCTTGGTCTCTTCGGCTCGGATCTCTTCACGCCCGGGCAGGCGCAGTGCGGAGAAATGCCGCATTTACCGACGACGCCGCCAACGTCACACGAGGCCCGAGAAAGAATTAATACGACAAGCCGAAGAAAGACCTCATTCACCCATCGAGGTGAACAACTGCCCCATTTGCTCCGAAAATACGTCCACAACCTTTACTCTGCATTACGATCCATTTACCGAACGTTGATTTATCCCGCCGCTGCACGCCGTGATCCACGGCCGCGACCCTGCCCCGCCACAGACGGGGCCCCTCATTCCGCGACCGCGCTGCCCCGGAGGAGACGGGAACATGTCAGCCTGCGTCCCCACGCGCCCCGCCGATCCGACACGGACCGACGAATCCAGCCGCACCCATCCACCCCACAGCCCGCCGCCGAAGCCGCCCCGCCGCCTCCGCATCTCGGGCGCCGACCTGTCCGCGTCCGGGGCGGTCTTCCTGATCGCCCTGCCGCTGTCCCTAGGAATCGCCCTGGCCACCGGGGCCCCGCTCCAGGCGGGACTCGTCGCCGCCGCCGTCGGCGGACTCGTGGCCGGCCGCCTCGGCGGCTCGCCCCTCCAGGTCAGCGGCCCCGCCGCCGGCCTCACCGTCGTCACCGCCGACCTCATCCACCGTTACGGCTGGCGGACGACCTGCGCGATCACGGTCATCGCCGGAATCGCCCAACTCGGCCTCGGCTGCCTGCGCGTGGCCCGCACCGCGCTCGCCGTGTCCCCCGCCGTCGTCCACGGCATGCTCGCCGGAATCGGCGTCACCATCGCGGTCGCCCAGGTGCACATCGTGCTCGGCGGCACCCCCCAGAGCGCCGTTCTCGACAATCTCCGTGCGCTGCCCGCCGAGTTGACCCACGTGGACCTGGCCGCGCTGCTCCTGAGCATGCTGACGCTCGCGGTCCTCTTCGCCTGGCCCCGAATCCCCGGACGCGCCGGTCGGGCCCTGCGAAGAGTGCCCGCCGCGCTCGTCGCCGTCGCCTGCGCCACCGCGACCTCCGCGTTCGCCGGGATCACCGTGACCAGGGTCGACCTGCCGTCCTGGAGCAGCCACGCCCTGGCCGGCCTGCCCGAAGGGCCCGTCATGGGCCTCGTGGCGGCCGTCCTGACCGTGACGCTCGTGTGCAGCGTGCAGTCGCTGCTCGGCGCCGTCGCCGTGGACAAGCTCGCATCCTCGAAGCCCGCCCTGCGCCCGGAGGCACGCCGCTCCGACCTCGACCGGGAACTGCTCGGTCAGGGAGCTGCCAACATCGTCTCCGGCACCCTCGGCGGCCTCCCCGTGGCCGGGGTCGCCGTCCGCAGCGCCGCGAATGTGAACGCGGGCAGCGAGAGCAGGAACTCCACGATGCTGCACGGCGTTTGGGTAGTGGTGGCCGCGCTCCTGATGGTCCCGGTGCTCGAGCAGATCCCCCTCGCCTCACTCGCCGCCCTGGTGATGGCCGTCGGCATCCAGATGGTGTCCCTGCACCACATCCGTACGGTCACGCGCCACCGCGAGGTCCTCGTCTACGCCGTGACGACGCTCGGCGTGGTCGCCCTCGGCGTACTCGAGGGCGTGGCCCTCGGCATCGCGGTCGCCGTCGGCGTCGCCCTGCACCGGCTCACCCGCACCCGGATCACCCACACCGTGGACGAGACGGGCACCCCGGGCCAAGGCGGGACACATCACGTACGGGTGCGCGGGCAGCTGACCTTCCTCGCCGTCCCCCGCCTCAGTCGCGTACTGCACCAAGTACCCCAAGGAGTGTGCTGTGTCGTGGAGTTGGACGGGTCCTTCATGGACCATGCCGCGTTCGAGTCCCTGCAGGACTGGCAGAAGTCGCATGTCGCGCAGGGCGGCAAGGTCGAGGTGACCGGGCGGGCGGGTACGCGTATCGCCGAGCCCGCGTCGACGTCGAACTCCTGCTGCCGGCCCTGGACCCCCTGGCGCAACCACCACTGTGACCGCCCGCAGACCGAGACCACCGAGCCCGCGACAGGTGGTGGCGGGTATCAACTGGCCAGCGGAATCAGCGCGTTCCAGCGGAACACGGCGCCGCATGTCAGAGACGAACTGGCCCGGCTCGCCCGTGAGGGGCAGCGTCCCACCCAGCTGTTCCTGACCTGCGCCGACTCCCGGCTCGTGACGTCGATGATCACCTCGAGCGGCCCCGGTGACCTCTTCGTCGTCAGGAACGTGGGGAATCTCGTGCCACTGCCGGGCGCCGAGAGCGGTGACGACTCGGTCGCCGCGGCCATCGAGTACGCCGTCGACGTACTGAAGGTGCAGTCGATCACGGTGTGCGGGCACTCCGGCTGCGGCGCGATGCAGGCACTGCTCAACAGCCCGCCCGAGGGCGGCGCGCAGACACCCCTGAAGCGGTGGCTGCGGCACGGCCTGCCGAGCCTTGCCCGCATGGCGGTCGCGAACCAGCCATGGGCGCGGCTCGCCGGGCGCGCCCCCGCCGACGCGGTCGAGCAGCTCTGCCTGACCAATGTCGTCCAGCAGTTGGAGCATCTGCGGGCCCACGAGTCGGTGGCCCGCCGACTCCAGGAGGGCTCGCTCGAGCTCCACGGGATGTACTTCCACGTGGGTGAGGCACAGGCCTATCTGCTCACCGAGCAGCCCGACGAGGTGTTCGACCAGGTGGAGCCGGAGGCCGAACTGCGCCCTGCGTGAACCCGTCCGTGAGAGCGTGCGTGCTGGTGAGTGACGCCATCGGCACGTACGCGTAAGGCCCAACAGGTCTAAACCATTATTCGGACCCCCCTTGTCACCGAGGGGGGCCGTCTGATGAGCTGTGGTCTGGGACACAACGGACACCCTGGGAAAGGGAGATGTCGTGAGCAACGAAAGCCTGGCCAACCTTCTTAAGGAAGAGCGAAGGTTTGCGCCGCCGGCCGACCTGGCGGCCGCCGCCAACGTCACCGCGGAGGCGTACGAACAGGCCAAGGCTGACAGGCTCGGCTTCTGGGCCGAGCAGGCCCGTCGGCTGACCTGGGCCACCGAACCGACCGAGACCCTCGACTGGTCGAACCCGCCGTTCGCCAAGTGGTTCGCGGACGGGAAGCTGAACGTCGCGTACAACTGCGTCGACCGCCACGTCGAGGCCGGGAACGGCGACCGGGTCGCCATCCACTTCGAGGGTGAGCCGGGCGACAGCCGGGCCATCACCTACGCGGAGCTCAAGGACGAGGTCAGCCGGGCGGCCAACGCGCTGACCGAGCTGGGCGTGCAGACGGGCGACCGCGTCGCCGTCTACCTGCCGATGATCCCCGAGGCCGTCGTCGCGATGCTGGCGTGCGCGCGCATCGGCGCCGCGCACTCGGTCGTCTTCGGCGGATTCTCGGCCGACGCCATCGCGGCCCGTATCCAGGACGCCGACGCCAAGGTCGTCATCACGGCCGACGGCGGCTACCGGCGCGGCAAGCCGTCCGCGCTCAAGCCCGCCGTCGACGACGCGGTCAGCCGCGTCGAGGGGGTCGAGAAGGTCCTCGTCGTCCAGCGCACCAAGCAGGACGTCGCCTGGACCGAGGGCCGCGACGTGTGGTGGCACGAGATCACGCAGAAGCAGTCGGCGCAGCACACGCCCGAGGCGTTCGACGCCGAGCAGCCGCTGTTCATCCTCTACACGTCCGGCACGACGGGTAAGCCCAAGGGCATCCTGCACACGTCCGGCGGCTACCTCACGCAGGCCTCGTACACCCACCACGCGGTGTTCGACCTCAAGCCGGAGACCGACGTCTACTGGTGCACGGCCGACATCGGCTGGGTCACCGGGCACTCGTACATCACCTACGGCCCGCTCTCGAACGGCGCGACGCAGGTCATCTACGAGGGCACCCCGGACACCCCGCACCAGGGCCGCTTCTGGGAGATCGTGCAGAAGTACGGGGTGACGATCCTGTACACGGCGCCGACGGCGATCCGCACGTTCATGAAGTGGGGGGACGACATCCCCGCCAAGTTCGACCTGAGCAGTCTGCGGGTCCTCGGTTCGGTCGGTGAGCCGATCAACCCCGAGGCCTGGATGTGGTACCGGAAGAACATCGGCGCCGACAAGTGCCCCATCGTGGACACGTGGTGGCAGACCGAGACCGGCGCGATGATGATCTCGCCGCTGCCCGGTGTCACCGAGACCAAGCCGGGCTCCGCCCAGCGCGCCCTCCCCGGCATCTCGGCGACGGTCGTGGACGACGAGGCGCGGGAAGTCCCCGACGGGGGCGGCGGTTACCTCGTCCTGACCGAGCCGTGGCCGTCGATGCTGCGCACCATCTGGGGCGACGACCAGCGGTTCATCGACACGTACTGGTCCCGCTTCGAGGGCAAGTACTTCGCCGGTGACGGTGCCAAGAAGGACGACGACGGCGACATCTGGCTGCTCGGCCGGGTGGACGACGTGATGCTGGTCTCCGGCCACAACATCTCGACCACCGAGGTCGAGTCGGCGCTCGTCTCGCACCCCTCGGTCGCCGAGGCGGCGGTCGTGGGCGCGGCCGACGAGACGACGGGGCAGGCCATCGTGGCCTTCGTGATCCTGCGCGGCACGGCGTCCGCCGACGACGAGGGTCTCGTCGCCGACCTGCGCAACCACGTGGGCGCGACACTCGGCCCGATCGCCAAGCCGAAGCGGGTCCTGCCCGTGGCCGAGCTGCCCAAGACCCGCTCCGGGAAGATCATGCGGCGCCTGCTGCGTGACGTCGCGGAGAACAGGGAACTGGGCGACGTCACGACCCTGACGGACTCGTCCGTCATGGACCTCATCCAGACCAAGCTCCCGGCCGCGGCGAGCGAGGACTGACCGCACCGCACACCACGAAAGGGGCACCCGGCGCCGAACGCGCCGGGTGCCCATTTCGTGCGTAAAGTGACGATCACCAGCTATGGCCCGCGTACACCCGGTAGGGTGAAAGCTCAACTGGTGTGCCGGGAAGTCTGGTCGGCAACGCCGTCGGCGACCCCTCGTCGGCGCGTTCGCGAAAGCCGAACCCGACCGGAGGTCGTCCCCCGTGGCCGCGCCCGCCCCCAGCAAGAACAGCCGTAAGGCACTCGGCCGCCTCTCCCTTCCCGAGCGTACGTTCGTGGCGGACGCCCTGCGTGCCGAGACCGTCGGCGGAGTGCTGCTCCTCGTCGCCGCGATCGCCGCCCTCGTCTGGGCCAACACCCCGCTCAGCGGCAGCTACGAGTCCGTGAGCGACTTCCACATCGGCCCCTCCGCGCTCGGTCTCGACCTGTCCATCGAGCACTGGGCCGCCGACGGGCTGCTCGCGGTGTTCTTCTTCGTGGCCGGTATCGAGCTCAAGCGCGAACTCGTCGCGGGTGACCTGCGCGACCCCAAGGCGGCCATGCTGCCCGTCGCCGCCGCGCTCTGCGGCATGGCGGTCCCCGCGCTCGTCTACTTCCTCGTCAACATCACGGGCGGCGGCTCGCTCGACGGCTGGGCCGTGCCGACCGCCACCGACATCGCGTTCGCGCTCGCCGTACTCGCCGTCATCGGCACCTCGCTGCCGTCCTCGCTGCGCGCGTTCCTGCTCACGCTCGCCGTCGTCGACGACCTCTGCGCCATCCTGATCATCGCGATCTTCTTCACCAGCGACATCAATTTCGCCGCCCTCGCGGGCGCCGTCGTAGGCCTCGCCGTCTTCTGGCTGCTCCTGCGCAAGGGCGTACGCGGCTGGTACGTCTACGTGCCGCTCGCCCTCGTCATCTGGGGCCTGATGTACAACAGCGGCATCCACGCCACCATCGCCGGTGTCGCCATGGGGCTCATGCTGCGCTGCACCCGGCGGGACGGCGAGGAGCGCTCGCCCGGCGAGCACATCGAGCACCTGGTGCGCCCGTTCTCGGCAGGGCTCGCCGTACCGCTGTTCGCCCTGTTCAGCGCGGGCGTGGCGGTGTCGGGCGGCGCTCTGGCCGACGTGTTCACCAAGCCCGAGACCCTCGGTGTGCTGCTCGGGCTCGTCGTCGGCAAGGCGGTCGGCATCTTCGGCGGGACCTGGCTCACGGCCCGCTTCACCAGAGCCTCGCTCTCCGACGAACTGGCCTGGCCCGACGTGTTCGCGGTCGCGTCCCTGGCCGGCATCGGCTTCACCGTCTCGCTCCTCATCGGCGAACTCGCCTTCGCCGAGAACCCGCTGCTGACCGAGGAAATCAAGGCGTCCGTCCTGATGGGCTCGCTCATCGCGGCCGTCCTGTCGAGCGTCCTGCTCAAGATCCGTAACGCCAAGTACCGCGCGATGTGCGCCGAAGAAGAGCGCGACGAAGACCTCGACGGCATCCCGGACATCTACGAGGAGGACAAGCCGGAGTACCACTTGCGGATGGCGGAGATCTACGAGAAGAAGGCCGCCGAGCACCGCAGGCTTGCCGAACTGACGGGCGGGGCAAGCGACGGGAGCAGCCGTCCGGCATGATCTGACAGCGGGTCCGCTCACGAGCGCGGGCCCGCGGCACCTGCCACACCCGATACACAGCCCGCTTCACAAGCCCGCGAAGAGACGAGGGAGTACGCGATGAGCGCACCCGACGGCACACCGGTCGGCGCCGAGCGCAGCATCGGCCAGCTGGTCGCCACGGCCACGACCGAGATGTCCGCGCTGGTGCACGACGAGATCGCCCTGGCGAAGGCCCAGCTCAAGCAGGACGTGAAGCGGGGTGCGGTCAGCGGCGGCGCCCTGTCGGCGGCCGGCGTGGTCCTGCTCTTCTCGCTGCCCATGCTGAGCTTCGCGCTCGCCTACGGGATCCAGGCCTGGACCGGCGGGCACAACGGTGAGGGCGGCTGGAACCTCGGCTGGTGCTTCCTGCTCTCCTTCGCGGCGAACGTGCTGGTGGCCGCCCTGCTCGCCCTGATCGGCGTCGTCTTCGCAAAGAAGGCCAAGAAGGGCAAGGGTCCGCAGAAGGTCGCCGCCTCGGTCAAGGAGACGGCAGGCGTACTGGGGAACGCCAAACCGCACCCCCGTCAGGTGGCCCCGGCGAACCGAGTCGGCGACACGGTCGAGGCTGTGGCACGCTCGTCTTCATGACGGACCCCGCCACCCCTTCGGCCCATCCCGCCTCGGTCGTACGCATCGGCGTCCCGGGCGGCGGCGAGCTGACCCACCGGGACGTCGCCGCCAACGGCGCGCGCTTCCATATCGCCGAGATGGGCGACGGGCCACTGGTCCTGCTCCTGCACGGCTTCCCCCAGTTCTGGTGGACGTGGCGGCATCAGATGGTGGCCCTCGCCGACGCCGGGTTCCGGGCCGTGGCCATGGACCTGCGCGGCGTCGGCGGCAGCGACCGCACCCCCCGCGGCTACGACCCGGCGAACCTCGCCCTCGACATCACGGGCGTCGTACGGTCTCTCGGCGAGCCCGACGCGGCACTCGTGGGGCACGACCTGGGCGGCTACCTCGCGTGGACCGCGGCCGTCATGCGTCCCAAGCTGGTGCGCCGGCTCGTGGTCTCCTCGATGCCGCACCCCCGGCGCTGGCGCTCGGCGATGCTGTCCGACGTCAAGCAGACCACGGCGGGCTCGTACGTCTGGGGCTTCCAGCGGCCGTGGGTGCCGGAGCGTCAGCTCGTCGCGGACGACGGCGCCTTGGTCGGCCGGCTGATCCGGGACTGGTCCGGGCCGCGCCTCCCCGACGACGAGGTCGTGGACGTGTACCGGCGCGCCATGTGCATCCCGTCCACGGCGCACTGCTCGGTCGAGCCGTACCGGTGGATGGTGCGGTCGATGGCCCGTCCGGACGGCATCCAGTTCAACCGGCGCATGAAGCGTCCCGTGCGGGTTCCGACGCTGCATCTGCACGGCTCGCTCGACCCCGTGATGCGTACGCGCAGCGCCGCGGGCTCCGGCGAGTACGTCGAAGCTCCTTACCGCTGGCGGCTGTTCGACGGTCTGGGGCACTTCCCGCACGAGGAGGACCCGGTCGCGTTCTCCAACGAACTGGTCAGCTGGCTGAAGGACCCCGAGCCCGACCGGTGACGTCCGCGCGGCCGCCCTCGCACGATCGGGTGACGCGTTCGAGCCATGTCCGGGAACAACTGTCCTTCGAACTGCCAATTGCCTGGCGCATAGGCCAATTGGGGGGCGTGCGCGCGATTACCGACCTTGGGGCACGGGCACACGTCGGGGTATGGGCTGGACGCACGACTACAGTGACGCAGCACGCAACCGCCGCTCAGCCACGGTGCTGAGCCGTCACCCGGGGGGTGGCCCGCAGGGATCGGGCCATGACCGAACCCCTCCGGGGATCAACATTCCCCGCATCCTGCGCCGTCGGGCCCGCTGGGTCTCGGCCCGGCTGCGGCACACGCGCGACTGACGCGTCACCGGCCGGGCCTGCACCCCCTCCAGAACCTCACAGGGCGCAGCTGTCGCTGTCCACCTGCTGGTTGGCCGTGCGGCCGCGGGCGATGTCCGGGCTGATCTCGTCGCGGGTGAGCGCGTACCCGGTCTGGGCGCTGTCGAGTGACTTCGCGAAGACCACGCCGTACACCTTGCCTTCGGGCGTGAGCAGCGGGCCGCCGGAGTTGCCCTGGCGGACGGTCGCGTAGAGCGAGTACACATCGCGTCGCACGGTGCCGCGGTGGTAGATGTCCGGGCCGTTGGCCGTGATGCGGCCGCGTACGCGCGCGGGACGGACGTCGTACGCGCCGTTCTCCGGGAAGCCGGCGACGATCGCGCTGTTGCCGCGCTCGGCGTCCGTGGACGTGAACTGGAGCGGGGGCGCCTTCAGCGTCGGCACGTCGAGTACGGCGATGTCGCGCTTCCAGTCGTAGAGGACGACCTTCGCCGCGTACATCCGGCCCTCGCCGCCGATCTGCACGTTCGGCTCGTCCACGCCGCCGACCACGTGTGCGTTCGTCATGACGCGGCGGTCGGCGAATACGAAGCCCGAGCCTTCGAGGACCTTGCCGCAACTCGGGGCCTGGCCGGTCACCTTGACGATGGAGCGCTTGGCCGTCTGCACGACCGGACTGTTCGCCAGCCTCGGGTCGGGGGGCTGGACCTCGGTGATCGGCTCGTTCGAGAACGGGGTGAAGACCTGCGGGAAGCCGTTCTGCGCGAGCGCCGAGGAGAAGTCCGCGAACCAGGAGTTCGCCTGCGTGGGCAGGGCTCTGGACACGCCGAGCAGGACCTTGGAGTTGCGCACCTCCTTGCCGAGCGTGGGCAGCGTCGTGCCGGCCAGGGCCGACCCGATGAGCCAGGCGACCAGAAGCATCGCCACCACGTTCACCACGGCGCCGCCCGTGGCGTCCAGAGCTCGGGCCGGCGACCAGGTGATGTACCGGCGCAGCTTGTTCCCCAGGTGCGTGGTGAACGCCTGCCCCACGGAGGCGCAGACGATGACCACGATGACGGCGACGACGGCCGCCGTCGTACTCACCTTGGCCCCGTCCGTCACCGCGCTCCAGATGGCGGGCAGGACGTAGACCGCGACGAGACCGCCTCCCAGGAAGCCGATCACCGACAGGATGCCGACGACGAAGCCCTGGCGGTAGCCCACGATCGCGAACCACACGGCGGCTACGAGCAGCAGGATGTCCAGCACATTCACGTGGGCCACCCTGTCATGACCGCCAGTCGAGTGGGACCTGCTTACTGCGGTCCCAGGGGCGCTCCCAGCCCGCGTAGTGCAGGATCCGGTCGATCACTCCGGCCGTAAAGCCCCAGACCAGGGCCGATTCGACGAGGAACGCCGGGCCCTGGTGGCCTCTCGGGTGGACCGCCGTCGCGCGGTGGCGCGGATCCGTGAGATCCGCCACGGGCACCGTGAAGACGCGGGCCGTCTCCGCCAGGTCGACCGCCTGCACCGGCGTCGGTGTGTGCCACCAGCCGAGGACCGGCGTCACCACGAAGCTGCTCACCGGGATGTACAACTTCGGCAGGACGCCGAAGAGCTGGACGCCGCGCGGATCGAGCCCGGTCTCTTCCTCCGCCTCGCGCAGGGCGGCGCGCAGCGGCCCGTCCGTACGCGGATCGCCGTCCTCCGGGTCGAGGGCGCCGCCCGGGAAGGACGGCTGGCCCGCGTGCGAGCGCAGCGATGTGGCCCGCTCCATGAGCAGCAGCTCCGGGCCACGCTCGCCCTGCCCGAAGAGGATGAGGACGGCGGACTGCCGTCCGGCTCCGCTCTCGGGCGGCAGGAAGCGGCTCATCTGGAGCGGCTCGACCGTGTCCGCGGCCTTCACTACCGGGTCGAGCCACTCGGGCAGCCCTTCCCGGCTCAGCCGCACTGGCTCGTACTTCGTCACCCGCTCCTCGTGCGTCTCACTGTGTGCATGTGTCATAGGCACCCCCGTCCAACTGAACACAACGCCTGTGTCCCCGCCGTTCGTTCCGCGATGCGTCACTCCCCCGTGGCGGGCGGCGCGGTGGCACCGAGCGGGGGCGCCGGGATACCTCCGGCGTCCAGGTAGGACTGCGGGGGCTTCAGTCGCTGGCCGGGGAAGCCGCCCTTCTCGTACTTCAGGAGCTTCTTCGCCTTCTCCGGGTCGGTCTCGCCCTCCCCGTACGCCGGGCAGAGCGGGGCGATCGGGCAAGCACCGCAAGCGGGCTTGCGGGCGTGGCAGATCCGGCGGCCGTGGAAGATCACGCGATGCGAGAGCATCGTCCAGTCGCTCTTCGGGAAGAGCTCGCCGACGGCCTTCTCGACCTTGTCCGGGTCGGTCTCTTCCGTCCACTTCCAGCGCCGCACGAGCCGCCCGAAGTGCGTGTCCACGGTGATCCCGGGCCGCCCGAAGGCGTTGCCCATCACGACGAAGGCGGTCTTGCGGCCGACGCCCGGCAGCTTGACGAGGTCTTCGAGACGCCCGGGGACCTCGCCTGCGAACTCGTCCCGCAGGGCTGCCGCGAGCCCCATGATCGACTTCGTCTTGGCGCGGAAGAACCCGGTGGGCCTGATCAGCTCCTCGACCTCCTCGGGGTTCGCGGCCGCGAGGTCCTCCGG
This sequence comes from Streptomyces sp. NBC_00569, assembly GCF_036345255.1. NCBI lineage: Bacteria > Bacillati > Actinomycetota > Actinomycetes > Kitasatosporales > Streptomycetaceae > Streptomyces > Streptomyces sp. NBC_00569. The sequence continues at coordinate 4,900,394 of NZ_CP107783.1, forward strand.
GGTCGGGTACCTGGCGAAGAGGGCGGGCGTCGTCTGATTGACCCGCAGATCGGTGGTCTGGGCGGACAGCACCGTGGCGACGAGCAACTGGAAGGGGTTCTCGAAGTCCAGCTCCGGGTGGGCGTACGGATACACCTCGGCGAGCTCACGGTTGATGCGCCGGGCGCGCCGGACGAGGGCGGTACGGGACTCGGGCTCGGCGGCGGCCTTCGTCACGGACTTGGCCGACTTCGCGGCGGCCGCCTTCGTCACGGACTTGACCGGCTTCGCGGCAGCGGCCTTCTTCTTCACCGACTTGGCCGCGGCGGCCTTCTTCGCGGGCTCGGCGGCGACGGCCTTCTTCACCGGCTTCGCGGCGCCGGTCTTCTTCGCGGCAGCACGCTTCCCTCCGGAACCTGCGGCACCACCGGAGCCCGCGGCACCCCCGGCACCACCAGCACCCTTCCCCGCGGAGACCGCAGGACCGCCGGCACCACGAGTCCCTTTTACCCCTTTTGCCGCTTTCTTGGGCGCAGCCGAGGCCTGTTCGCCCACAGCGGAATTACGTCCTGCGGTCACCGTCCCAGCCCCCTTGGCCTGTGCTCTCACCGGCGTTTTGGACACTCGGCCAGCCTAAAGGCAGCCGCTGACATCCGCCGTGGACCCCGCAGATCAGTCCTCGATTGGCCCCCTCCCCCACAGCTTGCGGCGCCCGTGCGGCAGACTTGTGCCTGAGTGACTGATCACACCGTTTGGACCGTCCGGCAAAATGGGGAGCGGGAACACGGTCCCCGGATGCAGGTCGACATAGGAGAGAAACTCGTGGACGACGTTCTGCGGCGCGCCCCGCTTTTTGCGGCGCTCGATGATGAGCAGGCCGCGGAGCTCCGCGCCTCCATGAGTGAGGTGACCCTCGCGCGCGGCGACGCCCTCTTCCACGAGGGCGACCCCGGAGACCGCCTGTACGTGGTCACCGAGGGCAAGGTGAAGCTCCACCGCACCTCCCCCGACGGCCGCGAGAACATGCTCGCGGTGCTCGGCCCCGGCGAGCTGATCGGCGAGCTCTCGCTGTTCGACCCGGGCCCGCGCACGGCGACCGCCTCCGCGCTCACCGAGGTCAAGCTCCTCGGCCTGGGCCACGGCGACCTCCTGCCCTGGCTGAACGCCCGCCCCGAGGTGGCCTCCGCTCTGCTGCGCGCCGTCGCCCGGCGCCTGCGCAAGACCAACGACCAGATGTCCGACCTGGTCTTCTCGGACGTGCCGGGCCGCGTGGCCCGCGCGCTCCTGGACCTCTCCCGCCGCTTCGGCGTGCAGTCGGAGGAGGGCATCCACGTCGTGCACGACCTGACGCAGGAGGAGCTGGCCCAGCTGGTCGGCGCCTCCCGCGAGACGGTGAACAAGGCGCTCGCGGACTTCGCGGGCCGCGGCTGGCTCCGCCTGGAGGCCCGCGCCGTGATCCTCCTCGACGTCGAGCGCCTCGCCAAGCGCTCGCGCTGACACCTTCGTACACCGGGTCCCGTCTCCCTCCGGGGAGGCGGGATCACCCGTTCACCGCCGCGAAAAATACCGGGACCAGGGCCGCCCGAACCGGCACAGTGGACCCATGGCGACCACCACCCGCGGCCTCGACGACCGCGGATTCATCGAGCGCGAAGGCTCCCTGAGCCGGATCCAGTCCGACTTCCGCCCCGTGGTGTCCGCGGCGCGCGACAGCCTGCTCGCCGCCTTCGGACCGCGGATGACGAGCGCGTATCTCTACGGCTCCGTGCCGCGGGGCACGGCCCGCCCCGGCCGCAGCGACCTCGACCTCCTCCTCGCGCTGCGCGACGAGCCGACGGACGAGGACAGGGCGGAAGCCAGAGCCCTGGGCAACGTGCTGGACGAAGACTTCGACCAGATCGACGGCGTGGGTCTGATCGTCCTCAGCCGAACCCAGGTCCTCAGCGACCTCGAACGGCACGACCTCGGCTGGTTCGTGGCCTGCCTCTGCACGCCTCTCCTGGGCGAGGACCTGGCCGCGTACCTGCCGCGCTACCGCCCCGACTCCCTCCTGGCCCGGGAGACCAACGGCGACCTGCGCCTGTTCCTGGCGCGCTGGCGCGAACGCATCGCTCGAGGCGACGACCCACGCACCCTGGACCGCCTGATCTCCCGTCACCTCGTCCGCACCGGTTTCACGCTCGTGATGCCCCGCTGGAACGGCTGGACCAGCGATCTGACGCAGATGGCCGAGGTGTTCGGCACGTACTACCCGCAGCGGGCGGACGCGATGCGACGGGCCGCGCGGGCGGCGTACGAACCGATGGGCGCACCGCACACCCTCAGGGCGTACACCGAAGACCTGGGCCCGTGGCTGGCGGCAGAATACGAAGCCGTGCACGGAGTGAAAGCCCCCCGCCCATGACCCGGGAAGCAGGACACCGATGAGCTCAGCGTCGACGGACACCCTGGCCGAGCGGTTCGAGGAGTCACGGGGGCACCTGCGTGCCGTGGCCTACCGGATGCTCGGTTCGCTCAGCGAGGCGGAGGACGCCGTCCAGGAGACGTGGCTGCGGCTCCAGCGGTCCGACATCTCGGCCGTCGAGAACCTGGGCGGCTGGCTCACCACCGTCACCGGCCGGATCTGCCTGGACCTGCTGCGCTCGCGCAAGGCGAGGGGCGAGGAGCCCCTGGAGACACACGTACCCGACCCCCTGGTCACGAGCCTGGACACCCCGGATCCCGAACAACAGGCGCTGCAGGCCGATTCGGTGGGCCTGGCGCTGCTCGTGGTCCTGGACTCGCTGGCGCCGGTGGAGCGGCTGGCGTTCGTGCTGCACGACCTGTTCGCGGTGCCGTTCGACGACATCGCGCCGATCGTGGAGCGCACGCCGGCGGCGACCCGGCAGCTGGCGAGCCGCGCGCGCCGCCGCGTGCAGGGAGCGCCGCCGCCGGAGACGGATCCCGTACGGCAGCGCGAGATCGTGGAGGCATTCCTCTCGGCGGCCCGCGAGGGCGACTTCGAACGCCTGGTCGCGGTCCTGGACCCGGACGTGCTGCTGCGGGCGGACGCCGGCGCGACGGGTCTCTCGCGCCTGGTCCGAGGCGCTCACACGGTGGCGTCCGGGGCGATCACGTTCCAGCACATGGCACCGCACGTACGCGTCGTGCTGGTGAACGGCGCGATCGGCCTGCTCGCCCTGCCGGAGGGCCGCCCGGCATCGCTGATGTCGTTCACGATCACAGGCGCCAAGATCACGGAACTGAACATCCTCTCGGACGAGGACCGTCTGAAGTCCCTGACCCGGGCGGCCCTCTAGATCAGCCCGTGCTCCTTCAGGTAATCGAGCTGAGCCAGAACGGACAACTCGGCGGCCGGCCACAGGGACCGGTCCACAGCCGCGTACACATGGGCGACGATCTCCGACGCCGAGACATAACCGCTCTCGACGGCGGTCTCGACCTGGGCGAGCCGGTTGGCGCGGTGGGCGAGGTAGAACTCGACGGCGCCCTGGGCGTCTTCGAGTACGGGCCCGTGCCCTGGCAGCACCGTGTGGACCCCGTCGTCGACGGTGAGGGACCGCAGCCGCCGCAGCGAGTCGAGATAGTCCCCGAGCCGCCCGTCGGGATGGGCGACGACGGTGGTCCCGCGCCCGAGCACGGTGTCACCGGTCAGCACGGCCCGGTCGGCAGGCAGATGGAAACAGAGCGAATCAGCGGTATGCCCAGGAGCCGCGACAACACGCAGCTCAAGCCCGCCGACAGTCACCACATCCCCGCCCGCCAACCCCTCGTCCCCAAGACGCAGATCAGGATCGAGAGCCCGCACGTCGGTCCGGGTCAGCTCGGCGAACCTGCCGGCACCCTCGGCGTGATCGGGATGCCCATGCGTGAGGAGCGTCAGGGCGACGCGCTTGCCGGCAGCCTCGGCGACCGCGACCACATGCTCCAGATGCGCGTCGTCGAGCGGCCCGGGATCGATCACCACGGCAAGCTCGGAATCAGGCTCGGAAACGATCCACGTGTTGGTCCCGTCCAGGGTCATCGCGGAGGCGTTCGGAGCCAGCACGTTGACCGCGCGCGCGGTGGCGGGCCCCGACAGCGCCCCGCCGCGGGGCTGTCCGGGAAGGGCTGCGGCTTCGGTCATGCGGAGGTTCCCCCGGACGCGGTCGGAATGTGCTTGGTGAACTCATCATGACCGGGCCAGGACAGAACAATCTCCCCACCCTCCAGCCGGGCCTGAGCGAGCACAGGGGAGAGATCCTGCGCCGCGGCCCCCGCAAGGGCACCCTCGGCGCTGTCGAAACCGGTCAGCGCCCGCAGCGTCGCGATCGTGGGCGGCATCATCATGAGCTCGCCCTTGTCGTACCCCTCGGCAGCCTGTTCGGGCCGGATCCACACGGTCCGATCGGCTTCGGTGGAGGCGTTACGGGTGCGCTGCCCCTCGGGCAGGGCGGCGACGAAGAACCAGGTGTCGTACCGCCGGGGCTCGAACTCGGGCGTGATCCACCGCGCCCAGGCGCCCAGCAGATCGGACCGCAGAACCAGCTCGCGCCGCCCGAGGAACTCCCCGAACGACAACTCCCGCCGGACGAGCGCCTCCCGGTCGGCCTCCCAGGACTCCCCGGTCGTGTCCCCCACCACGGACGACGCATCGGGCCCGGCGAGCAGCACGCCCGCCTCCTCGTAGGTCTCCCGCACGGCGGCACACACGATCGCCTGCGCCGACTTCTCGTCCACGCCGAGCCGCGCCGCCCACGCCGCACGCGAGGGTCCGCCCCACCGCACGACCGACTCGTCGTCACGGGGATCCACACCCCCGCCCGGATACGCGTACGCGCCCCCGGCGAAAGCCATGGAGGCGCGTCGACGCAGCATATGCACTTCGGGACCGGCGACCGCGTCCCGCAGAAGCATGACGGTCGCGGCCCGCCGCGGCACGGCGGCCGCCAGCTCACCCGCCGCGAGCGCACGAATCCGCTCGGGCCACTCCGGTGGATACCACTGCCCATTCGCCATGGCCGGAGGCTATCCGCTACCAAGCGGATGTTCGAGAGCCACAGACGATCAAGTACGCCAGAGCCCCGAAGAACCCCACCGCCCCGCAACCGAACACAAGACAGCCGGACCCACGACCCACCCACCGACGGGCAGCGGCACACGAACCGAGAGAGACCGGCAGACCACCCACCGCCCCGCACCCACGCACGAACCGAGAGAGACCGGCAGACCACCCACCGACGGGCAGCCGCGTACGAGACGAGAGGGGCCGTGGCGGGATGTGCGCGCGGAGCCACCAGCACCACATGCGGGCGATTCGCTGGGCAGCGTAAGGCCGTAGAACAGCGAGCACGTACATCCCGGCGCGGCCCCGCCCTCACTTGGACGGAGCGCACCAGAACGGCCCCGGAGCCGACCCCAGGACCTCAACCGCCGCGACCCCGACCTCGGCCGAACCCTGAAGCCTCGAAACCCCGAACCTCGAACCCCGAACCTCGGCGGAGCGAACCTCGGCGGAGCGAACCACTCAGGCCGAGACGAGCTCCACCTGAACCTCGACCTCAACAGGCGCGTCCAGCGGAAGAACGGCCACACCCACGGCGGACCGAGCGTGCACACCCTTCTCACCGAGAACCTCGGCGAAGAGCTCACTGGCCCCGTTCACCACACCCGGCTGCCCGGTGAAGTCGGGCGCGGAGGCAACAAACCCGACGACCTTCACAACACGGGCGACTCGATCGAGATCGCCGGCAACGGACTTCACCGCGGCGAGCGCGTTCAGCGCACACGTACGGGCCAGCTCCTTGGCCTGCTCGGCGGTGACCTCGGCCCCCACCTTCCCGGTGAGCGGAAGCTTCCCGTCCACCATCGGCAGCTGGCCAGCCGTGTACACGTACACACCGGACTGCACGGCCGGCTGGTAAGAGGCGAGCGGCGGCACGACCTCGGGCAGGGTCAGCCCGAGCTCGGCGAGGCGCGCGTCGACGACCCCGCTCATACCTTCTCCCGCTTCAGGTAGGCCACGAGCTGCTCGGGGTTGTTCGGCCCGGGCACGACCTGGACGAGCTCCCAGCCGTCCTCGCCCCAGGTGTCCAGAATCTGCTTGGTCGCGTGCACGAGAAGGGGCACGGTCGCGTATTCCCACTTGGTCATACGGCCGACTGTAGCCGCTGGACCGGCGATGACCGACAGCCTCCTGCGTAGCCCGCGCGCGGACTGGTTAGGCTCGAAGACGTGAGCAGGCTCCAGGTCGTCAGCGGCAAGGGCGGTACCGGAAAGACCACGGTCGCCGCCGCACTGGCGCTCGCCCTCGCCACCGAGGGCAAGCGCACTCTCCTGGTGGAGGTGGAAGGACGTCAGGGCATCGCACAGCTCTTCGAGACGGAAGCGCTGCCGTACGAGGAACGGAAGATCGCGGTAGCCCCGGGGGGCGGCGAGGTGTTCGCACTCGCCATCGACCCGGAGCTGGCGCTGCTGGACTACCTCCAGATGTTCTACAAGCTGGGTGGCGCGGGCAGGGCGCTCAAAAAGCTGGGCGCGATCGACTTCGCGACAACGGTGGCGCCGGGCCTGAGGGACGTACTCCTGACGGGCAAGGCCTGCGAGGCGGTGCGCCGCAAGACGAAGCAGAACAAGTACACCTACGACTATGTGGTGATGGACGCCCCGCCGACGGGCCGCATCACGCGGTTCCTGAACGTGAACGACGAGGTCGCGGGCCTGGCCAAGATCGGCCCGATACACAACCAGGCGCAGGCGGTCATGCGGGTCCTCAAGTCGCCTGAGACGGCAGTGCACTTGGTGACCTTGCTGGAGGAGATGCCGGTCCAGGAGACGTCGGACGGCATCGCGGAGCTGCAGGCCGCGAACCTCCCCGTGGGCCGGCTCATCGTGAACATGGTGCGCCCGGCAGTCCTCGACGAGGCCGAACTGGCGCTGGCGCAGGGCGGCGTGCCCCGGACGGCCGTCGCCAAGTCCCTGTCCGCGGCGGGCCTGGGCGGCGCCCGCAGAGGCGGCAACGCCGAACGACTGGTGACCCCTCTCCTCGACCAGGCTGCGGAGTACGCGGAACGGCACGAGCTGGAGCGCAGCCAGCGCGCGGTGCTGGCAGATTCCGGCCTGCCCCTGCACGAACTGCCGCTGCTGACCGAGGGGATGGACCTGGCGGGCCTGTACCGGCTGGCCACGGAACTGCGGAAGCAAGGGATCTAGAGACACATGACGTCGTCCCTGAGCCTGAACGCGACAGACACCCACGTACTCGACGTGGACCCACTCATCGACGACCCCAGGACGCGCATCGTGGTGTGCTGCGGCTCCGGCGGCGTCGGCAAGACGACGACGGCGGCGGCGCTCGGCCTGCGCGCCGCGGAGCGCGGCCGCAAGGTGGTCGTGCTGACGATCGACCCGGCCCGCAGGCTGGCCCAGTCGATGGGCATCGACTCGCTGGACAACACACCGCGCCGCGTGAAGGGCATCGACGACACGGCGGGCGGCGAACTGCACGCGATGATGCTCGACATGAAGCGGACGTTCGACGAGATCGTCGAGGCGCACGCGGACGGCCAGCGGGCCGAGGCGATTCTGGGCAATCCCTTCTACCAGTCGCTCTCGGCGGGCTTCGCGGGCACGCAGGAGTACATGGCGATGGAGAAGCTGGGCCAGCTGCGGGCCCAGGACGAGTGGGACCTGATCGTCGTCGACACGCCTCCGTCCCGCTCGGCGCTCGACTTCCTGGACGCGCCGAAACGTCTCGGCTCGTTCCTGGACGGCAAGCTGATCCGGGTCCTGATGGCGCCGGCGAAGGTCGGCGGCCGGGCCGGCATGAAGTTCCTGAACGTCGGGATGTCGATGATGACGGGCGCGCTCGGGAAGCTGCTGGGCGGCCAACTCCTGCGTGACGTACAGACATTCGTGGCGGCGATGGACACGATGTTCGGCGGCTTCCGCACACGCGCCGACGCGACCTACAAGCTGCTCCAGGCCCCCGGTACGGCGTTCCTGGTGGTGGCGGCGCCGGAGCGGGACGCGCTGCGCGAGGCGGCGTACTTCGTGGAGCGCCTCGCCGCGGAGGACATGCCGTTGGCCGGGCTCGTACTGAACCGGGTGCATGGCAGCGGTGCCGCGCAGCTGTCGGCCGAACGTGCGCTCGCCGCCGCAGAAAATCTTGACGAGCGCGGCATTGTGGATCAGGGGGGCGGGAATGTAGAGCTGCGTACCTCTCCCGAAGCAGGCTCCCCCGCCTCAGTAAGGGACACGCCCGACGAGCATGCCCAGACGCCGGACAAAACCCCACACAACGCACCCGCAACGAAACCCGCACCCGACTCGCAGGCCACAGACATGCCTGCCGGTGCGACCACTGACGACGCACCCGCAGACCAGGCGACCACCGATCGAACGGCCACGGACCAACTCACGGCAGGGCTGCTGCGATTGCACGCGGAACGCATGCAGCTGCTGGCACGCGAGCAGCGCACACGCGACCGCTTCGCGGCGCTCCACCCGGAGGTGGCGGTCACCGAAGTCGGCGCCCTGCCCGGAGATGTGCACGACCTGGCAGGCCTCAGGAGCATCGGGGACCGGCTCGCGGCCGGTGCGGACCCGGCCGGAGCTGCGTGAGCCGTTCGGACGTCTCCCGAGGTGCGGGCCATCACACGGCTCGCACCCCTCGGGCGTCCTCGAGGGAGCTCGGCCCCCTCACCCCACGGCGGCGTACCTCTCGTACGTCTCGTCGTCATCCATGTCCACGGGCAGCAGGCCCGCACCGCGCTCGTACTCCGTACGAGCCGTCTCGAGCAGCCGGCGCCACGAGGTGACGGTGGGACGCCGGCGCAGAAGTGCGCGGCGTTCCCGCTCAGTCATGCCACCCCACACGCCGAACTCGACGCGGTTGTCCAGCGCGTCGGCCAGGCACTCGGTCCGCACCGGGCATCCGGTGCACACCGCCTTCGCCCGGTTCTGCGCTGCTCCTTGAACGAACAGTTCATCTGGATCGGTAGTGCGGCAGGCCGCCTGCGCACTCCAGTCGGTTACCCAGCCCATACCGGCGCCGTCCTCTCCCGAATCGAGGCTCCCCCACGGCGGCAGCGGCATATTCACCGCCGCCAGTTGAGGACGTTACGGAAGGTGGGCACAGCGCAACACCCCCTTCGGGCCCAATCTTGAATGGCCCGAACGGACTATGCGTAAGCGGCAGATCACCCGACGGAGTGAGCCGAGGGCATGCGCGACAAACCCGGCAAACCAGGGTGTTCCAGTTGAGTCACAGCGGACACCGGGTGACACTCAAGGCGGTTTCGGACACGCCCACACCGACCATGGAAGGACCGCGGCGGAGTGGTGAGATGACTACCGGAACGATTCGGGTTCGCCGGACGTCTTGATACGTGACCGCACTGCTGTGACAGTTGAGTGCAGCTTAGGCCAAGGCATATACGCCTGTCCGGAGAATCAGAACGTAGGCTGCCCTCATGGGAAAGAAGCGCTCGGGCGGTGGACTGTCACCGACCCAGCAGGCCGCCAAGTTCCTTGGTGTCAGTGTCCTAGCGGGAGCCGTCCTCGCCGGAATCGCGCTGCCCGCAGCAGGCGCGCTCGGCCTCGCGGCGAAGGGCTCGGTCGAGGGTTTCGACGAGATCCCGGCCAATCTCAAGCAGCCGCCGCTCAGTCAGCGCACCACGATCCTGGACAACAAGGGCGGCGCGATCGCGACGGTCTACTCGCGCGACCGCACAGTGGTGCCCCTCAAGAACATCTCGCCGTACATGCAGAAGGCGCTCGTCGCGATCGAGGACTCGCGGTTCTACGAGCACGGCGCCGTCGACCTGAAGGGCATCCTGCGCGCGATCAACGAGAACGCGCAGAGCGGCGGTGTCGCGCAGGGCGCGTCCACGCTCACCCAGCAGTACGTGAAGAACGTCTTCATGGAGGAGGCCGGCGACGACCCGACGAAGCTCGCCCAGGCCACCCAGCAGACGATCGGCCGCAAGGTCCGCGAACTGAAGTACGCCATCCAGCTCGAGGACAAGCTCGGCAAGAAGCGCATCCTCGCCAACTACCTGAACATCACGTACTTCGGTGAGCAGGCGTACGGCGTCGAGGCGGCCTCGCAGCGGTACTTCTCCAAGTCGGCGAAGAACCTGACGATGGAGGAGTCGGCGATGCTGGCCGGCATCGTCCAGTCCCCGAGCCGCTACGACCCCGTCAACGACGAGGAAGAGGCCACCAAGCGACGGAACGTCGTGCTCCAGCGGATGGCCGAGACGCACGACATCTCCCAGGACGAGGCGGACCGCGCCAAGGAGAAGCCGCTCGGCCTGAAGATCAGCAGGCCGCAGAACGGCTGCATCACGGCGGTCAAGGGCGCGGGCTTCTTCTGCGACTACGTGCGCGAGGTCTTCCTCACCGACCCCGTCTTCGGCAAGACGAAGGAAGCGCGGGCGAAGCTCTGGAACCGCGGCGGCCTGAGGGTGCAGACCACCCTCGACCCACAGACGCAGGAATCGGTGCAGGCGTCGATCAAGGATCACGTCTACCAGACGGACAAGGTCGCGACGGCGGCCACGTTCGTCGAGCCGGGCACCGGCAAGATCCTCGGCATGGGCCAGTCGAAGCCGTACGGCTTCGGCAAGAACGAGACGCAGATCAACTACTCGGTCAACCGCCAGATGAGCGGGTCGAACTTCGGCTTCCCGACGGGTTCGACGTTCAAGCCGTTCCTCGCCGCCGCCGCCCTGGAGCAGGGCACCCCGGTGACGAAGTCGTATCCGGCGCCGTACCGGATGCCGTATCCGAAGTCCGTCCAGACGTGCAGCGGCAAGCCGTGGGTGAACAACGGCGGCTTCACCGTGGAGAACGAGAACGAGTCGGAGCGCGGTCCGTACGCGCTGGAGGAGGCGATGGCGAAGTCCATCAACACCTACTTCGTGCAGATGATCGGCGACACCGGCATGTGCCCCGTGATGGACATGGCCGACAAGCTCGGCGTCGTCCAGGGCAACGGCGACAAGCTCCCCGAGGTCCCGGCCATCGTCCTCGGTTCCAAGGGCATCTCGCCGCTGACCATGGCGAGCGCGTACGCCGCCTTCGCCAACCGCGGCACGTACTGCACGCCGGTCGCCATCGAGTCGATCACGGCCCCCGGCGACAAGTCGCTGCCGGTGCCGAAGTCGTCGTGCTCGCGCGCGATGACCACGAAGACCGCCGACGCCATCAACACCCTGCTGAGCGGCGTGATCGACTCCGGTACGGGCAAGGAGGCCGGCCTGACCGACCGGGACAACGCGGGCAAGACCGGTACGACCGACAGCCGTAAGAACGCCTGGTTCGTGGGGTACACGCCGAACCTGTCCGGCGCGGTCTGGGTCGGCAGCGCCCTGCAGAACGTCCCGATGGTGAACATCCCCATCGGGGGCCAGTACCACGCCAAGGTCTACGGCGCCGACACCCCGGGTCCGATCTGGCGGGACGCCATGGTCGGCGCCCTCTCCGGCAAGCCGTCCCCCGACTTCAACCTGATCGACATCCCCGACCCGGACAGGGACAGGGGCCGGGACGGGGACGGGGACCCGGACGAGGACCCCGGCCAGGGCGACGGAAGCCCGGGCAGCAACGGCAACAAGAACCCCTTCCCCGGCATCTCCCTCCCGCCGGGCGTCCTCGGCGGCGGCAACGGGCACGGCGGCGGACACCGCTGAGTCGCATGCGGCCGAGGCGGATGCGCCTTGGACGGTGACGGTACGCCGATGGGGCGCCCCCTTTGTCGGGGGCGCCCCATCGGCGTATGTGCTGTGCGGGTGAGGGCGGCGACGGCGGCGAAACGCGCGGCTCAGCCCCGGCTCACCCTCCCGCTCAGCCGGCGAGCAGCTGCTTCACGACGGCGGCCACGCGGCCACCCTCCGCCAGGCCCGCGACCTTCGGGTTCACGATCTTCATGACCTGACCCATGGCGCGCGGCCCCTCGGCGCCGGCCGCCTTCGCCTCCTCGACCGCCTGGGCGACGATCTGGTGCAGCTCGTCGTCGGAGAGCTGCTTGGGCAGGTACTCGGCGAGCACCACACCCTCCGCCTTCTCCCGCTCGGCCTGCTCGGTGCGGCCGCCCTGCGCGAACGCCTCGGCGGCCTCGCGGCGCTTCTTCGCCTCGCGGGTGATCACCTTCTGCACCTCGTCGTCGGAGAGCTCGCGCGCCGTCTTGCCCGCGACCTCCTCCTTCGTGATGGCGGAGAGGGTGAGCCGGAGCGTCGAGGAGCGCAGCTCGTCACGCCCCCGGATCGCGGCGGTGAGGTCTTCCTGCAGCTTCGACTTGAGCGTGGTCATGCAGCGATTGTCGCAGGTACGCGATGCCCTACGCCCCTTGATTTCCGGGACCTGCCGGGTCTGACACGATGGGTGTATGCGCGCGCGATACGGGATTCCCCTGAAAGTGACAGCAGGCATCACGGCGGCGGGCGCCGCCGGACTGATCTACGCGGCGGGGTTCGAAGCCCGTTCGTTCCGCCTCCGACGGGTCACGGTCCCGGTGCTTCCCCCGGGGATGCGCCCGCTGCGCGTCCTCCAGGTGTCCGACATCCACATGGTCGGCGGCCAGCGCAAAAAGCAGCGCTGGCTGCGCTCCCTGGCCGGCCTGCGCCCCGACTTCGTGATCAACACGGGCGACAACCTGTCCGACCCGGAGGGCGTGCCCGAGGTCCTGGACGCGCTGGGCCCGCTGATGGAGTTCCCGGGGGCGTACGTCTTCGGCTCGAACGACTACTACGGCCCCAGGCTCCTCAACCCGACCCGCTACCTCTTCGAGAAGGCTCGCGGCGCCCACGGCCTCAACGGCAACGCCCCCGCGGTCGGCGTCGTCCACAACCCGTGGGAAGACCTGCGCGACGGCTTCGGCGCGGCGGGCTGGCTGAACCTCACCAATACGCGGGGCGCCCTCAAGATCGAGGGCATGGAGATCGGCTTCACGGGCCTGGACGACCCGCACATCAAGCGCGACCGGTACGCGCAGGTGGCGGGCGGCCCGGACTCGGGCGCCGACTTCTCGATGGGCATCGTGCACGCGCCGTACCTGCGGTCCCTGGACGCGTTCACCGCGGACGGCTACCCGCTGGTACTTGCGGGGCACACCCACGGCGGCCAGCTCTGCATCCCCTTCTACGGGGCGCTGGTCACCAACTGCGACCTGGACACGGACCGCGTGAAGGGCCTGTCGACCCACGAGGCCGAAGGCCACCGCTCCTACCTGCACGTATCGGCCGGCTGCGGCGCCAACCGGTACACCCCGGTCCGCTTCGCCTGCCCCCCGGAGGTCACCCTCCTGACCTTGACCCCCAGGCCCTGAGAAAACCGGATTTCGTCTACGGCCGCCGGTCCGCTAAAGTAATCGATGTCGCCACGACCTGCGAAACGGCAGGAAAGTGGAGCAACGACATCGGGGTGTAGCGCAGCTTGGCAGCGCGCTTCGTTCGGGACGAAGAGGTCGTGGGTTCAAATCCCGCCACCCCGACAGCTGAAACACCAGGTCAGACCCCCTGCACTCGCTTGAGTGCAGGGGGTCTTTCTGCTTATGCGGGCATGCCGGGGAGAAGATCTTGGAATTTCTCTCCTGGACGGACCCTTGAGGACGCGCCCTCGACCGCTCCCGCAAGAGCGCGTCAAGCACCCCCACCGGAGACGTGTCGGACATCGCCAGCCGAGCATCGAGCGAGGCTTCCCACTCCGCCGTGAGGTTGGCGAGCAAGTCGTGCCGCATCTCGCGGGTGATGTGCGTGTACCGCGCCTGCACCGAGCCGTCCATGTGGCCGAGGCGCTCATCCATGAGCTTCGTCGGCGTGCGGAATCCCTCCGTGCGCGTCTTATGCGTGTGCCGCAACCCGTGAGGCGTCAGCCCCTTCGCAACCGGCACCCAGCACGCATCCGCCCGCCCGGTCGCTCCTCTCCCCCGCGCCGGCACACCCGGCCACGGATCGGCCAACACCGGAACGGGCCGGGCCTCCTGCGGTGCCTTCTTCGGGTACCAGCCCGAAGCAGCGGGCGTGAAGAGCCAGGTGGCAAGCCCGTTCCTACGCCAGTGCGCGGCCTGGTCCACGGCACCGCCCCCGCGGCTGAAGCCGAGGACTTCAATCGCCTCCCGGACCCGGCCCCTTGTCGCTTCCGCCACCGCGTCAGGCCTGTTGAGGACGTTGGACACGGTGCCGGTGGAGACGCCGGCGCGCCGCGCTACGTCCACCAGCTTCGCCCCGGTCTCCCCGGTGCGAGAGACGCCCTGCTCCCGAAAGACGTACGTCTTGCCGTGGCACGGGCAGGACGTCGGTTGAGTACGGGCAATGTGTCCCGACCACAGACGCGTGAGCCAGGGCGGGGCATCAACGGTGCGGTAGCTGTCGTCCTTGGGCGGGCAGCGCTCGAAGAAGCCCGAGTCGAGTTCGTAGAGCTGCCACTCCACGCGCAGGGCTGCCGGCCGAAGGAACTCGGTCTCCAGACCCACCAGTTGGCCCCATCGCATGCCTGTGTAGCCCTTGGTGACAACAGCGACGAATTCATCGTCACGGCCGGAGAGGAGAGAGGCGCGCTCAGCCGAGAGAAGTACGCCCAACGGGTCGGTGATCACCTTCTCTGGGCCCCGGTCTCGTGAGCGGCCGGCGCGCTTGCCTCGTCCGCGGCGCTTCGTTGCCGGGTTGTCGTCCCGGAGCCCTTCGTCCACCGCGTCTTCAAAGAGGAGATGGAGGGTGCCGCGCCACGTCTTCACGCTGGACGCTGCGTACAGAGTCCGTTCCTTCTTGTCCCAGGCCTCGACGTCAGCGCGCTGAATCGACGCGATCGTTCGGTCCTCGAATTCGGGGAGCAGGTGCTCCTCGAGGTGGCGCCGATAGTTCTGCATCGTGGACGCGGCCAAGTCCTGCTCCGCGTACCAGCGTGAGGCGTAGGCGCCGAAGGTGACTTGACCGGCCGATGGGGCCTTCCAACTACCCGAACGAGCCTTGCCCTCTTCCGCGTCCGCAGCGCGCTTGGCCTCTCGCTTGGTACGGAATCGGATCGTGTTCCCGTCCTTGTCTGCGACGGTGCCGTACTTGCCTCGGGTCGGGCACCCGTGTGTGTCCGAGGTTCGGATTTCTGCGTCACCGCGTCACGTGCGTCATTCACGCCACTGACCTGCGGGAATGCGTGACGGAGTCGAGGTGGGGGTGCGTCACTGCCGCGTCACCTGTGTCACTGGGGCGTGACGCAGGTGACGCAGCGTCTTCCTACCCAGGAAAAAGAGGGGGTGGTGTCTGTTGTTGTGCGCGGCTCAGGACGTGAAGAAGGAGTCCGCTGCGCGGCACGTCCTTGGGGCGGTGCTGCGCACCGAACAGCAAGAGGAGCACCTACCCGCGTGCGGCGCCGGGTGCTCGTCTTGCTGTTGTGCGGTGACCTCGTGGTCAGAACGCAGCTTCCTGCTGCGGCCCGGGTGCCGGCGCGAGCTCGGTCAGTTCGATGTAGCGGGCCTCGCGGGTGCGTCCCCAGTCGACGTTCAGGCCGCGGGCGGCGAGGGTGGGCTGCAGGCGCTTGAGTCGGCCGGAGAGGACCTTGCCGGTAGTCGGCCACCTCTTGGGCAGGGGACGGCAGTCGCTCCGGTGATGCACCTCACACACCTCACCTGTCGCTCGCGTACAACCCTTTCGCTTCATCGCCGATCAAGACTTTGCGGCCGCTGTGGCCGTGCGTGATTAGGGTCCGCCCGTCTGCGACCTGCATCTGCCCATCGATAGTCGATAACGGAGCCTCCTCATGTCCCAGCACTCCCGCAAAAAGTTGACGTCCGGCAAGAAGGTGACCCTGGGCGCCAGCGCACTGGCCGCCTCCGGGCTCGCCGTCGGCCTGCTCGTCACACCGTCCGCGATGGCCGGCGGGACCGGCGCGGCTGAGGCGCAGGAGCAGAGCAAGGCCGCGGCCGCCGACGCGTCGGCGGCGAAGGCCGCCGCGCCCAAGCCCAGGTCCCTGGCCGCGAGCACTGCCGACTCCACCGTCGTCTCCGGCGTCACCGTCAACGGCGGCAACAGCGCCCAGGTCGGGACGACGAACACGCAGACGATCACCGTGAAGTGGACGCTTAACGGCGGCTCGAAGCTCTACGGCAGCAACGCGTCGCTCTGGCGCGGCACCGACACCGACAGCGGAATGAAGCAGTGGTTGAACTCCGAGCAGTTCAACGCGGACACCGACCCCTGCGTTCAGTCCGGCGACGCCACGTACAGCTGCACGGCCACCTACAAGATCGACCCCCAGACCTACCTGACGAACGAGGATGCCGGAGCCTGGAAGATCTCCCTCTGGGCGGTCACCGACACGGGCGACGTGAACACCGACAACGCCATGACCTGGTACCTCAAGCGCTGGTCCCGGCTGAGCAACAACGCGGCCCCCGAGCCCGTCGCCAAGGGCAAGACGATCACGATCACCGGCAAGCTGGAACGCGCCAACTGGGACACCCACAAGTACGCGGGCTACACCCAGCAGACCGTCCGCCTCCAGGAGCGTTCGCTGACCGGCTCGTACGCCACCACCAGCAGCCACATCACCGGCACCGGCAGCCTGGCGGGCGTCGAGAAGCAGACTCGCACCGCCACCACCGACCGCTGCTACCGCTACAAGTTCGAGGGCACCTCCACCACGCCGCCGGTCACCGCCACCGGTGACTGCGTGGACGTGCGGTGAGCCCGCCGCCCTGGCTAGAAGACAGCCACCACCTACCTGGCCGGACTCCACGTCGCAAGCATCCTCTGGTCTGCCCAGTGACGAACGAGAGCCCCTAGACCGTTGTCCCACGCAGCACTTCGATGGCCTCCACGATGCCCGTCGTCATGACGTCGGGCTCGGGGAGGCCATCGACCCATTCATGGCCGTTGGCCACCCAGAGCGTCCGCAGGCCAGCCGCTCTTGCCCCGCCCATGTCCGTCTCGGGGTTGTCGCCGACCGGACCGGGAACTCACGGGGAATCACGGTCACCAACGGGCCGTGCGCGTGCCGAAGGCCCCCGACCGACGTACCTGGTCAGGGGCCTTCAACATGCGCGGTGGGTGTGGGATTTGAACCCACGGTGACTCGCGCCACGACGGTTTTCAAGATCGCTCCCGGGCTGGACTCGCCCATTTACTCCGTCGATCACGTGGATGGTTCGGACTCCGCCGTCGGCAGCGTCGACCAAGACAGATCAAGGACCAGTCATCGCCTTGATCGTGTACGGGTACGACTCTTGCTGCCACGTGGTCGTGAACACGGCCGTCGGACGCGCTGCGACCTGTGGCACGCGGCCGTCCGTCGTGAGCGTCTTCGCGCTGCCGAAGGTGCCGGAGCGGCTGATCAGCCGGGCGGTGGCCTTCGTGACGCTGTACGGCGGCGTGGAGATGGCCGTGGTGGTCTGCGACACCAGCATGCCGTCGCCGTCGTCGTCCAGGGCGAGGTCGGGGCGGTCGCCCGCGCCCAGCGACGTGATGGCGCCGAGGGTGCCGCCAGCGGAGAGTTTGCGGCCGTACTGCTCGCGCTTGCCAGCGTTGTTGCGTACCCACACGATCATCGAGTCGCCGTCCAGGTCCGTCCCGAGGGTGTGGTGGACGTCCACGTTCTCCGTGGATGTCGAGATACGCAGCGGGTTCGACAGCGTGCCGGTGTGGCTCCAGCGCGAGGCCCAGACCTGCGAGCGGTCGCCGCCGCCGGAACGGTAGCTGATCACCGCGTCGCCGTCCCGGTCCACGCCGACCCGAACCATGCCGAAGCCGCCGTACGCCGCGATCGGCGTGGTGAGCACCTTCGCCGCGGAGATCGAGGTCGCGGTCATCCGCTTGGCCACCACCTCGGAGCCGCGCACCCAGGCGACGACGAACTGACCAGTGCGGTCCACGCCGATGGCTGGCGGCTCCGCCGAGCCCGAGCCGAGTGTGTGCACCGCTCCAAGCGTGCCGTCGAGCTTCAGTCGACGGGCCACCGCGTACCAACTGCCGTCGCGGATCTCCGTCCACGCCACCATCGAGCTGCCGCCGGGCGTCACGGCGACCGAGGGTGTGGTTGCGGGCGACCCGGGGGTGGAGAGCATCTGCAGCGAGCCGACGAGGCTGCCGGAGGACGCGACCCGGCGGCCGACGACGGTGCTGTCCTGCTGCCACACCACCGACGAGTCGCCGGTGTCATCGGAGTCGGCCTGCACCCAGCTGATGGCGCGGCCGTCCGGGGACAGGGTGCGGGTCGCACCCAGGGTGCCGTTTGCGTACTTCACACGGGTCTGTACGCGGAAGTAGGAGCTGTTCGCATTGTCCATGGCCGCCCAGGCGAGCAGCGCATCGCCGGAGCGGTCGATGGAGACCTGGGGGTCGTCCTGGCCGGACCAGCCGGACGCGGTGACATTCCACGTGGACGTCCACGCGGCGTCGGCGTTCACTCCGAGCGTCGCGGTGAGCGCGATTCCGGCCACGGTCGCCACGGCGCCTGCGCCGATGAGGCGGCGCTTTGTCGAACGCCGGTGACGTGCTGCCTGAGGTGCCACTCTTGTATCCCTTCCAGGGCCGCCATGGACTCCACGGCAACGAGGCTGTCCCATACGACTGCTCAGTAGGTACAGCGGGATTGTGTGCGCATACGTCACACGAGCAACACAGGTCCCCTGCCTGATGACCTCAGTACCTGTAGCCGGGCCAATCACTGAAGGGGCTGTGCGCCCGCCGCGGGCGGCACAGCCCCTTCACCGTGTCCGGGCCCCCGGCCCGGCCAGGGTTCACGGATAAATGCTCGCCGCATGCGGTGTCATGGGCCCCGTGGCACAACCTCGGAGCGGGCGCATCGAGGGCGCTGGGAGAAACCTGGGAGAAGATCTTCTCCCAGCGCCCCCCATTCACTGGGTGAGACCAAGTCATACCAACTGCCTGACCTGCACAAACCCGAGTGAGACCAGGTACGGATCTTGCCCGGACCTTATTCGGGACGAAGAGGTCGTGGGTTCAAATCCCGCCACCCCGACACAGTTCAGAGGCCCAATCGGTTGATCGCGATTGGGCCTCTGTCGTGCTTGGGGCCGAAGACGGCCCAAAGGATTCTGATCAGGCCTCGTGAGCGGTCGGCTCTCAGGTCTCGTGAGCGGTCGGCTCGCGTCGCTGGGCAAAGATCTCGTCCATGGCCGCAGGTCCGGCCTTCTTCACGATGGCTTTGACGTCACGCCGGAGGTTCGCCGCGTCGAGCGGCTCGCCACTGCGGGTCGTGAAGTCGCGGCCGGCTGGGCGCAACGCGGTGTGCGCTCCCGGCGCCGGCCGGGCCCGCACACCGCGCTCTCAGCTCGCAGCTCGCAGCTCGCAGACGGTCAACCTCCGCCGCCACCGCCGTAGCCGCCGCCACCGCCGCCGCCGTCGCCACCGCCACCGCCGTAGCCGCCACCACCGCCGCCGCCGTAGCCACCGCCACCGCCGCCGTCGCCACCGCCGCCGTAGCCGCCACCACCGCCGCCGCCGTAGCCACCGCCACCGCCGCCGTAGTCGCCGCCGCCGTAGCCACCGCCACCGCGGTCACCGCCGTAGCCGCCACCGCCGTAGCCGCCGCCGTAGTCACCGCGACCGTAGTTGTTGAAGTTGCGACCGTAGTCGTTGAAGTTGCGGCCGCGGTCGTTGAAGTTGCGGCCGCGGTCGTTGAAGTTGCGACCGTGGTCGTTGAAGTTGAAGTTGTAGTAGCCGCGACGACCGTAGTCGTTGTAGTTGTAGTACCCGCGGCCGTAGTCGTAGTGCCTGTACCTGTGACCGCCGTACCAGCAGACCCGGTCCTTCCAGTTCCAGTGCCAGTTCCAGCCACGGTTGTAGCAATCCCAGTAGCCGGAGTTGTAGTGGTTCGAGGAGCCCGAGGCCGAGGCTGTCCCGGCCGAGCCGATCGCGGCGCCACCGGCCATCAGGACGCCAGTAGCAGTCACCGCGAAGATGCGCTTCACGCGAAGTGCTCGCATGAGTCCTTTCTCCCTTCCATCATCTCGCGCACCCGAGCGCAAGACCGATGGCCGCGCACGCAAGAAGGACAGGGCGCGCGGTCGAAATGTCACCGCTTTGGAAATTGAGAGACGCGCCGTGGCCATCCACCGGCCGTTCCGGCCGAGTGCGGCTCCACACGCGAACCCCGCAGAAGCAGTCACGCTGCCCACCGCGAGAAGACTTCGCCGATGTGGCGCGTCCCGGGTTGCGGTCTCAGTAATAAACGCTACTCCCTATCCGCTCCACGTCATCTTGAGCAGGCAACCAAACCGGCAGCCCCTGGTGAATCGCCCAACCTTCGCCATGCGGCCGAACAGTGCAGCCGGGCAATCCCGCCGCCACCCCGACAGCTGAAACACCAGGGCGGAGGCGCGCCCAACCCCTGGGCGGTCAGTTGGCCGCCTGTTTTACTTCGCGCATGAGAACGGCGGTCTACAACTTCCGGGGCATGGCGATCGGGGCGCTGCTCGCGGCACGGCGAGCGCGGCGGACTGCTGCTCGGGCCGAGGCGGGGAAAGCGGTCCTGTTCCGGGTCGGGGCCAACCTGCCGGACGAGGGGCGCCGGTACAGCCTCGGCCGAGTGCCGAGTGGAGGCGAGTTCCGATGGATACCTCGCTGGTCGTGGACGCGGCTGCGCAGCCTCCCCGCAGATCTGCGCTCTGCCCGCGCACGCGAGGCGACCTTCCGCGAGGTGGCTCCCGATCGGCGTGCTGGTGATCGAGTGTGAGTCGTCTGCGGGACCCGTACGGCTCTGGGCCCGCAAGGAGCATGCGGGTCTCGTCATGGAGATGATCCGGCGTACGGACACCCCGAACTCACGTGGTCGATGGACCGGGGAACGCAAGGGGAGACACGGCAACCGGGGAGGCCGGCAGATGGCGGGTAGCGCGTGCATGGCATGCAGGTTCATCCACGGGGACGAACCGCTTCCGGGTGGGACGCTGCTCAGGACGGCGAAGTGGGTCGTGCAGCATTCGAAGGGCCCTCTGGGCATGGGCACACTGGCAGTCATGCCGGTCAGGCACGTCCTGCATGTGTCCGAACTGACCGGCAGTGAGTCCGCGGAGCTGGGCCCCCTGCTCCAGCGAACGAGCGCAGCGGTGACCGCCGTCATGAACCCTGAACAGGTCTATGTCTGCCTGTGGTCACACGCCGACGCCGTTCCCGGCCACCTTCACTTCGTGGTGCAGCCCGCGTGCCGATCCGACATGACCAGGCACAACGCCTATGGCCCGGTACTGCAGTTGGCCATGTTCGAGGCCGATCGGATACCGAGCGAGGCAGCCGTCGAAGAGGTGTGTACTCGTCTACGGGCCGAGCTCGGCGCCTCCGGGTGACGTTCGTGGTCCCGGCCTCTCCGTCGCGCGGCTGCGCCGGTCACTGCCAGGCGGGTCGCCTGGGGGTGAGCAGTTCCAGGGCCTCCTCCCAGCGGAAGAGGGCGGCCGCTCCGCCGGCTTTCGGCCGGTGAGGTTCGTGCGTGCCGATCAGGATGCCCATGTCGCGCAAACGGTCCAGGCTCTGGCGGTACGCGGGGTGGGCGGCCTGGGCGGCATTGAGGTACGGCAGGACGGCGGTGGGGATGCCGAGACCGTATGCCTCGCACAGGATGCCCAGCGCCAGGGTGTCGGAGATGCCGGCCGCCCACTTGTTGATCGTGTTGAAGGTGGCCGGTGCGACCGCGATCGCGTCGGCGGGCGGCAGCGGGCGCGGGTCACCGGGTGCGCGCCAGGCCGAACGGATGGGATGGCCGGTCTGCGCCTCCACCGCCTCGGCGTCCAGGAAGCCGAGGCCCTGCGGGGTGGCGACGACGCCCACGTCCCAGTTCGCCTCCTGGGCCGCCGTGATCAGCTTGCCGACCTCGCCCGCTATGCCGGACGCGCAGACGACGACGTACAGGAATGGGTTCTTGGGCTGCTGGGCCGACTGGTTCGCATGGTCACTCACTTGGGGCCTCCCCGTTGGCAGCTGAAGCGGTGCCGTCCGGGCAGCGTACGGGGGTGGCTTTGGTGGCTCGGACCGTCGCTGCGTGCATGCCGTCGGCCAGGGCGCGGGGAGGGACGGATGCGGAAGCTGCTCACCGCGATTCCGGGCCATGTCCCGTCAGCGCGGTGATCACCGCGTAGAGCGCCGAGGTCACAGCCAGGCTCCCCACCATGACGAGGCCCACGCCGACCGCGAAGAGGCCGCTCGCGTCGTCCGACCAGTCCACATAGGCGGCCACCGTGAGACCGGCCGTCGGGCCGAGCACCGCGGCTGCGGCGTAGCGCCGGGATGCCGCCCAGTACACCGGTGGCAGCAGGGTCAGTACGAGTCCGATCACCTGCCACGCCTCGTACGGGCCGGTCGTCGAGCCGTCGGGGTGCACGTCACGCCGCTGGTCCCAGCCCAGCCAGCCGGCCCAAGCCGTCAGTGCCACCCCGGCCAGCGCGATGGTCGCCAGCAGGTGGACGGTTCGCTTCGGCAGTCGCTCGTTCGTGTTCATGGGCACAGGGTTCCTGCTCGCTCCATGACCGGCCAGGGCGCTGATACTCAGCTGCGACCGAGTACGACCGGCACCCGCCCCTCCCCTGAAGTCCGAGAAGCACGACGCGAAACCGGCAGCAAGACGGACGGAAGAGGGAGAAGCGATGCGCCGCAGACCGGAGGTCTGGAGGCCTATCAACTCGCCTACGACATACCCGTGTTCGACCACGGCCGCGTCGTCACCGAGGGACGCCGCATGAGCTGAAGCGGCGGGTCGGCGGTCACACCTTCCAGGTCCGCCCGACCGTGCCGGCCGCATCCGCTGCCTGGCTCCCTCCCTGCCCACCGGCGCCGCGCCTTCGGCCGCGCAGGCCTGCACCGAACCGACAGAGCGACTCGCACCAGTCCCGCCTCCCTCATGTCCCGTCCCAGGACGGGCGATTCCGTACGACTTCGGTACGCCTCTCGGGTGGGTGGGCGGTCACGCCCGTTTCCCCCGGCGCCCGTCGGCCGTTGCTGAAGGCATGATCTCCACACGACGTGTTCTCGCCGCGGTCGCTCTGGCCGCCGGCGCCTCCGCTCTCGCCATGCCCGCGGCCGAGGCCGCTCCCGTCGGTCCTCTCGGCGGCATGAAGCCGATCAGCCTCGACGACATCGCCACCAGCGCCGTTCCGGCCGAGCACAAGGCCGAGATCCCTTCGGTGAACGAGCAGCTCGGCGGCCTGAACCGGCTGAACGAACTGCATCAGGCCACCGACCTGGTGGCCCCGGTGACGGGACTCCTCCCCTCGGTCGGCTAGGGACACCGGACGGCTTCCGGCAGCAGTCGGACGGCGCACGGCAGGCACGAAAAAGCGGGGGCAACCGGACACCGGTTGCCCCCGCTCTCGCGGCTACTAGTTGTTGCTGTTGCCGTTGGCGGCGAGAACCGGGATGTCGTTCAGGATGTGCGAGAGCGGCTCGTCACCCTTGGCCTGCGTGGAGTTCTCGACACACTGCTGGTTCTGCGGGGCCGACAGAACCGGGATGTCCTGGACGGCGATCGGCACGAGGCCGACCAGCGAACCGACGTTGGCCTTGGCCGGCAGGCCGACGCAGGGCTTGTTCAGCGAGCCCTGGACGAGCCCGAGCTGCGGGCTCATGCTGCCGTACGTGGCGGAGTTGCCGAACGCCTGCTCGGCGTTGTTGCCACTGTTCGACGTGGTGCCCGTGTCGTCCCCGAGAGCGAGGGCCTGGGGGGCGGCGACTGCCGACATACCAGCGACGGAGGCAGCGATGGCCGCGGTTGCCCACAGCTTCTTCATGGTGAATCCCTTCAATTGGCGGGCTCCGGTCACGGAGCCGCATGGTCATCAACTGAGCCGGGCTGATGCGGTTTCGCGGTGCAACCCGATTGGCCCAGCGCACTTGCGGTCAGGAACAGGCCAGCGTGTTACCGCGCACCACCGTCTCGACCCCGATGCGCGGGGGGTCGGAGGGCTTCACGGTCGAATTGCGCGGGGTGAGGGTCCGGTCCTTGTTGAGCGTGGCGAACATCTTCTTCGCCGCCGCTTTGTCCCACTTCAGCGTCTCTCCGAGGCCTTCGACGACCGGATTGAAACCGGCGATGGGCACGGAGGTGAACTCGGCCCGTGAAGGGGACAGTCGGCTCAGAGCGGTACTGAGGGAGACGAGCTCCTTCGGCGTGAACCCCTGGTCGACCTTCGTGGCACCGAGCACCGTTCGCGCCAGATCGATCGCCCTGCCCGGATCGGCGAGGATCCCGCCGGTGTCGAGTCTGTGCATGACGCTGATCAGGAAACGGTGCTGGCGCTGGATCCGTCCCAGGTCGGCGCTTGCGTCCACATGACGCGAGCGGACGTACTGCAAGGCCTGACCGCCCCCGAGGCGGTGCCGGCCGGGACGGAGGTCGAGCTTGGTGGCCGAGTCGGACAGCCGCCTGGAAGTGCAGACGTCCACCCCCTCGACCGCGTTCACGCTGTCCATGAACCGTCTGAAGTCGATCTGCAGATAGTGGTCGACCCTGACGTTCGTCATGGCCTCCACCGTGCGGACCGAGAGTGCGGGACCGCCTTCCGCGAAGGCCGCGTTGATCTTCGCGGGGTGGGCGGGGAACTGCTCCCCCGTGCCCGGGTCACGGTGCGCGGGGATCCGCGCCAGCGAGTCCCTGGGGAGGCTGACCACGCTGACCTCGTCACGCCTCTGCGAGACATGGATCAGCATCAGCGAATCGGTGCAGTCGCAGGCGACGCCACCGGCGTGGAACTTCTTCTTCTCCCGGTTCGAGATGGCGTCCCGGCCATCCGTCCCCATGAGCAGAATATTTGTGCCGGGGCCCGCGGCAGGGCGGTTCGCGGCGCCGCTGAACGCATCGACCCGCTGAATCCTGTAGGGCAGCGCGGATACGGAATTACCCACAACGGAAACCGCCGTCGCGATAACCGCGCCCAGGGCTGCCGCACTCAGGCGGACATTTCTCCGACGGCCGGTCCGTGAAGGGCGTTGCGTCACCGGATTCGCTCCACAGCAGGGGGACAGATCTGACGGCACCGTATGCCAGCCGATTAGCTCGCACGGTGACCGCCCCGCGCGCCGCCGGGAAGTAACTCTTTCGCCCTAAAGGGAACTGTTTCGATTTCCGGAGAAGATGGAACAGAAGCCAGAGATCGCCACGAGGAAGGCGAAGTGCTGTGCCGGAGAACAAGAACCGCCGACCGTCCAGGGGCTTTATTCCGCAGAGCCGGGAGTCGCCCGAATACCTAATCGACGAGCCCCTTTACGGGGCGCTGCTCGACAACTGGAGACAGCAGGGGAGAACGCTTCCCGGGCTGCCCGACCAGGAGTGGGACGAGATCGTCGCCCGGGACATCTGGCCCGGCGACGGCCGAGGCCGTTGGGCCGCCGGAGAGGCGGACGGCCCAACGGAATGACGCCGCGGCTCAGTCGTTGGACGTGCCGTTGGCCGACAGGACCGGGATGTCTTCCAGAATGTGCGAGAGCGGCTCGTCACCCTTGGCCTGCGTGGAGTTCTCGACGCACTGCTGGTTCTGCGGGGCCGACAGGACCGGGATGTCCTGCACGGAGATCGGCACGGCGCCGATCAGCGAACCGACGTTGGCCTTGGCCGGCAGGCCGATGCAGGGCTTGTTCAGCGAGCCCTGGATGAGCGCCATCTGCGGGCTCATGCTGCCGTACGTGGCGGAGTTGCCGTACGCCTGCATGGCGCCGACGCCGCTCGTGGACGTGGTGCCACCGTCGTTGTCGATCGCCATGGCCTGGGGGGCTGCGATCGCCGAGATACCGGCGACCGAGGCGGCGACTGCGGCAGCCGCCATGACCTTCTTCATCACGATGAATTCCCTTCTCGTTGCCCCCGACCCGGGAGCCCCCTGCCCAACTCCGATTTACGCACATGGTTGTCCCGGTTCACTCTGACGGGTTCGCCCGGTCATTGCCGAATAAATGACTATCGGCCGATCGCTCTCTGCACGTGCAGCCCGACCGAGTGAAGTGCCGCAACCATTTCGGCCGAGGCCCTGTTGTCCGGGCAGCGTTAACTGGCGTCTGTGCGAAAAGGAACTGGAAATGCTCAAGAAGGCAATGGCAGCGGCTGCGGTCGCCGTTTCGGTCGTCGGCGTCTCGGCCGCGGCCGCCCCCCAGGCGCTGGCTCTCGGTGACGACGGCAGCACGACGTCCACGAG
Organism: Streptomyces sp. NBC_00569; assembly: GCF_036345255.1. NCBI lineage: Bacteria > Bacillati > Actinomycetota > Actinomycetes > Kitasatosporales > Streptomycetaceae > Streptomyces > Streptomyces sp. NBC_00569. The sequence goes on from NZ_CP107783.1 coordinate 4,926,480, forward strand.
CGGCGTCGGCGCCAAGCAGGCATACGGCAACTCCACGACCGCCGGTTACCAGAGCCCGCAGCTCGGCGCGGTCCAGGGCTCGCTGAACAAGCCCTGCATCGGTCTGCCGGTCAAGGGCAACGTGGGCCCGCTGTTCGGCCTGCTGGTGCCGGTCGCTGTCCAGGACGTCCCGGTCCTGTCGGCCCCGCAGAACCAGCAGTGCGCGGAGAACTCCACGCAGGCCAAGGGTGACGAGCCGCTCTCGCACATCGTGGACGGCGTCCCGGTCCTGTCCGCGAACGGCCGCGACAACGGCTGATCCACCGGCCCCGGGAACCGGGCCGCCCGCCTTCTCCGGCGCGGCGGCCCGGTTTTCTTTGCCTTGAGGGCCCTTCTTTAACGCGGACGGCTCAATTCCCTTCCGCCTCACGGCTCGTTCTCACACCGAGGTAACGACCTCAGTCAGAACGACGCGAGAAGGGTAAGAGAGTGAATCTCAAGAAGAGCGCGACGATCCTCGCCGGCGCTGTGCTGGCCCTGGGCATGGCCGCTCCGGCGTTCGCCGATACCGGTGCCGAGGGTGCCGCCCTCACTTCGCCGGGTGTCATCTCCGGCAACGTGGTGCAGGTCCCTGTCAACGTCCCGGTCAACCTCTGCGGAAACACCGTCGACGTGATCGGTGCCCTGAACCCGGCGCTCGGCGACGGCTGCGCCAACGACGACTGATCACCGATTCAGCGCCGCGGCCGTCGGGCCGTGGCTTCGCCGGCCTTGGGCGCGTCCAGCACTCCAGGGCCGGCTTTCATCTGCGAGCAGGAAGAACAACTAGATGCGACAGGCCCTGAACTTGGGAATGGTCGCGGCTGCGGCCGCGACGAGCATTCTGTCCCTGCCGGGCTCCAGTGCGTTCGCCGCGTCGGGCGCAGACGGGCAGGCGGCGGGCTCCCCCGGCATTCTGTCGGGCAACACGGTCCAGGCCCCCCTGGACGTCCCGGTGAACGCGTGCGGCAACACGGTCGACGTCGTCGCCGCACTCAATCCGACGTTCGGCAACTCCTGTGCGAACGAAGGGGGTTCGCATGCTCGCCCTTCGTCCACTCACGGCGGCTCCGACCGGGCCGCCGGCGGTGCGGCCCACGGGACCGGGGACCACGGACACGGCGGTGGTGACGACATGTACGGGGGCGGTGCCCACGCCAGGGGTGGCGCACAGCATTCACCGGGCATCCTGTCGGGCAACTCCGTGCAGGCTCCGGTGGACGCTCCCGTCAACGTGTGCGGGAACTCCGGGAACGTGGTCGGTGCGGTCAACCCGGCCATGGGCAGCCACTGTTCCTCCGGAGTGGCGACCCCCGAGGAGATCTCCGAGGTGCCTCCGCCCACCGTCCGTACCGTCGAGCCCCCGGCCACGGTCCAGCCGCCGGCGGTGCAGAGACTGACTCCTCCGCATGTGAAGGTCCCCGCGCAGCACACCCATGTCACGGGCGGGCGAACGGAGTTGGCGCAGACCGGAGCGGACCAGGATCTGCTGGCCGCCGCGGCGGCGAGTGCGGGGCTGCTGATCGGTGGCGGGATCCTCTACCGGCGGGGACGTGCCGCCGCCCGGTGACGTGATCGCCGTACGTCAGGCCGGGAAGAACCGATGTTCGTGCTCTTCCCGGCCGGCGGAGAGGGCCGTTCAACCACGTGCTGCCACCCCGCGGCGTAATCGCCGACGGCTGGTGGGGGAGGCAGCCGGACCCCTCTCGTAACCGGGCCAGTCCACCACCGGGCGGCCCCCGCTGCGGAACCGATTCACCCGTTCGCCCGCACCGTCACTCCAAAGGACGCCACAGGCGCGAACGCGCCCGCGGCGGACCCGGTCACCTGTCCGACGTCCAGCGGTCGGCTTGCCGTCACCGACGGTCGTGCGCCGACCTGCTGCCCGATGGAGTGAGGCCGTCCGCGGAGTCCGCCGCCGTCGTCAGGTCCGCGAGGAAGTGACCCGGCCCCCGCCACTCGAAGCCCGACCCGGCGCGGGGCGTCGCGTGAGGGTCCGCGACGGGTGAGGAGTTCCTCCCGCGGGCCGACTCACCGCAATGGTTCCCGTGGCGTCCACGGGAATGAGGAAGGCGGGTCCCGCGACGCTCGCCGGGACCCGGCACGGCGCGGCGCCGATCTCCTCCGGAGAGACGCCCTGGCCCGGCGCCGGATGCTCCGCGCCCATACATCCGGAGCGCCGTAGGGGGCTTCCCCGCGAGACGGACGTCCACTCCCGTGCGGCCGCCTGGGGACCGCACGGCGCCGAGCGTTGCGTGGTGGCAGGGGCCGGGGTCGATCCGCGGCAGCACGGCGGGAACGCTGTCGTCGAGCACGCGGGGAGAATCCTGGTGATAGCCCGAACGGGCGACGAAAGAGGCGTGCGGACCGGTCCCCGGTTGGCGCATTACCCATTCGTGTGACTGAGTGTCAGCAATGAAGGAAGTGCGGCACGAGGAGTAGGCATGTCCCCACAACGCCGAAGGCTCATGAGCCGGCGCATCCCCTTGATGACGGCCGGGGTCTTCGCGTCAGCGGTGATCGCGTCCGGTTCGGTCGCCGCCGGAACGGCCGGGGCCGCCACGCCCGGCGACACGCCACCGGCTGAATCCGCCTCCCCCGTCCCCGGGGTGGCACAGCCGTCGGCCGCACCGTCCCCGGTCGCCACGCCCGCCCCCACCAAGGCGCCCACTCCGGCGCCCACCCCGACAGGCGGCGTCACGGACGCTCAGGCGGGCACCTCGACGTTCCCCGCGTTCGGTGCCTACCTCGACTACGGGCCGAGCGGCGTGCAGCGCATGGGACGGCTCAGCAAGTGGCTCGGCGGCTCCGAACTGCGCGTCGGGCACACCTACCTGCCGGGCGACCGGTGGAGCAACATCGAGGCCGCCCCCGGTTTCCTGGAGGACTGGGCGAGGTGGCGGCGCGAGCGGGACGACCGGCTCTTCGTGCTCAACGTCCCGATGTTGGAGCGCAACGAGGAGCACATCGGTGACACCCAGGTCCGCGCCCTCCTGCGGCAGGGCGCGGCCGGCGACTTCGACGAGCACTTCCGCCGCCTCGCCCAGCGCCTCGTCGACCTGAAGGTCCCGGACACGGTGCTCGTGCTCGGCTGGGAGATGAACGGGACGACGTACACGCACCGGTGCGGGCCCGACCCGGAGGCCTGGAAGGCGTACTGGAAGCGGATCGTCACGACGATGCGGTCGGTGCCGGGGCAGAAGTTCCGCTTCGACTTCACGCCCAGCCGGGGACTCGACGCCGTGCCCTGGACCAAGTGCTACCCGGGCGACGACGTCGTCGACGTGATCGGCATGGACGCGTACGACCAGCCCGAGGGCACGTCGTTCTCCGAGCAGGTCTCGGAGCCGTACGGACTTCAGGAGCACGTCGACTTCGCCAAGGCGCACAACAAGCTCATCTCGTTCCCGGAGTGGGGCCTGTTCCGTAACGGGGACAACCCGGAGTACATGCGACGCATGATCGGGTGGATCGACCGGCACAAGCCCCTCTACAACACGATCACGGACTACTGCCCGCACGGTGTCTGGCAGTGCGCAGAGAACCCCCAGGCGGCCCAGGTGTACCGCTCGATGCTCTCCGGCCGCCTGGAGCCGTCGCTGCCGAAGCCCACGCAGCCCACGACACCCGAGACGCCGCCGGTGACCCCGCCCGTCACGCCGCCGGTGACGCCGCCCAGCTGCGCGCCGCTCGAACTCGACGACTGGGTGGAGTACTGGCTCGGCGGGAAGCTGTGCCTGCGGTTCGACTGGTGGTCGCGGCGCTCCTGACGCGCGCCGGTGTCCCGGCCGGTGGCGGCGGGGTCGTCAGGACGTGCCGTCACCCCGGGCCTGCCACGCGTGCAGCGCTCTCTTGCCGAGGCGGCGTGCCGTCACGTCGCCGACGGCGAGGGCGAGCCCCGCCGACGTGACGGGTCGGGCCAGCACGAAACGCTGGTTGACGAGGCTGTGGGGACGCCAGTGGTACTTGTACGGCTCGGCGCCGCGCAGCAGGCTCAGGGAGTCGGACGCGCGCTCCTGGACGTGCTCGCTGCACGAGCGCAGCAGCATCGTGGTGATGTCGGCCTTGCGTTCGCGCAGGCCCGGATGGGCGCCGTACAGATAGCCGCCGACCAGGCGCGGCGACACGAAGGTCAGGTCGGCGGCGAGGACCGACCCGTCGATGCGGAACTCGGTCACGATCGCGTCGCCCGACCTCGCCATGCGGGAGACCGAGCGGGTGAGGTGCTCGGAGAAGCGTGGCCTGATGTGTTCCGTCGTCACCTTGCGGCCCTGCCACTGAAGTCGGTGCAGTTCGACCAGGCGCCGTACCGAGCCGACGACCTCGTCCTGCGGGACGACACGGCGTTCGATCCCGAGGGCGTCCAGCTTGCGGATCTTGGCGCGGGCGCGCTGCCCGCGGGAGGCCGACAGCCGGCCCACGATGTCGTCCATCGGGACGGGCGGCAGCTCCAGGCAGAGGGAGTCGTCGAGGCGGCGCCTCGGCCCCGGCCACCTCTCGTAGAGGCGCTCGACGGTGCTTCCCGGGCGGGCCTCACGGAAGTCGATCACATGGGTGCGGGCGAGCCGCCACAGCGCGTCGCCCAGCACGCGGGCCCCGGCACCCTCTCCCTCACCACCGCCGTCGTCGACGAGGACGTCGCAGAAGTCGGAGATGCTCCCGCCGAGCGGCACCAGGACCGGCACGGGCCGCCACCGCCGCATCAGCGGCGCCACGGCGACGAGCCGCCCGCCGTCACGGACCAGGACCACGCACAGGCCGCGCCCGGACCCGTACGAGAGCCACCAGGAGTGCAGCCAGGCATGGCTCTGGAATGGGGTGGCGGTGCGTGAACGGCGGTACAGCGCCTCCCACTCCTCGCCCAGCTCGCCGAACCGGACGCTGTCGGTGCACACCTCGACCGAGAGGTCCCCGCCCCAGGACCGCATCAGACACTCCCCTGCAGATCCGCGGCCGCGGCGGGCCCGGGGACGGTCGCGTTCGACTCCGTCCGCTCGCGCCGGGGCCGGACCAGCATCACGAGCCCGCCGAGGAGGCCGCCCGCGCTGGCGCCCACGAGACCGGTCACCTCGGGGGACGCCGAGGACGGCGAGGTGGGCTTCATCGCGGGCGAGAACTGGAGGAGTTTCACCTTGGTGCTGGCCTGCGTGCGGTTGGCGGTATCGGTCAGCGCCCGCGCCACCGCGTTGGCCATGTCTGCGGCCTCGCGCGGCTTCGCGGACGTCGCCGACACCGCGACCATCGGCGCGTCCGGCGACGTCACCGCCTGCACGCTGCTCTGGAGCTTCCGCACGGGAACCTTCGCCCGCGCCTGGGCGTCGCCGAGCACGGCGATCTGGGTGGCGACACGGCCGTAGGCCTGGGCGAAGCCGAGCGCGGCGGACGGGTCGGACTTCTCGTCCGGCACCGCGATCACGTAGCTCGTGGCGGAGTACAGCGGCGTCTTCACGACGCCGTACGCGCCGCCCGCGGCACCGCCCAAGAGGACCCCTGCCGCGATCAGCGACCACAGAGGGAGACGCTTCACGCGGGCGCCCGTCCGGGCGAGGGGACCGGCCGGGCCGACCCGCCGGTGAGGAGAATCGGTCATCACTTGCTCACTCTCGAACTCTCGGATCCGAACCGCCCAGGGCCGTCCCGTACAGCCGCAGGTGCTGTTCGGCGCTTCGGGCGATGCTGTAGTGGTGGGCTGCCGGGGACGGGGTGCGGCCGGAGGGCCGGGCCGCCACGATCCGCAGCGCCTGTCGTGCGAACGACTCCGCGTCGCCGGGGACGCGGACGGCCGCGGACTCCAGGTCCGGCGGCAGGTCCTCGACCGCGGGGCAGCTGACGTAGAGGACGGGCAGCCCCGAGGCGAGTGCCTCCACGACGGCCAGGCCGAACGCCTCTTCGTCCGACGGGGAGGCGAGCAGGTCCATCGCGCTCATGAGGGCCGGCAGATCGGGGTCGCCGACACGGCCCGAAGGCGACGCGTAGGGGCGCTCGCCGGCGAACACGACGCGGCGCACGACGCCCAGCTCCTGGGCGAGCCCGCGCAGCCGCTGCTCCTCGGGACCGTCCCCGACGAGGAGGAGCCTCACGTAGTCCGGCAGTTGGGCGAGGGCCCGCAGGAGGACGTCGAAGCGCTTGCCGGGGACGAGACGGCCGACTCCCCCGATGACGAAGTCGTCCCGGTGCAGGCCGAACACGTGGCGGGTGGCGTCGCGCAGTCCCGGATCGTGGGCGAAGCGCTCCACGTCGATGCCGTTGGGCACGACGTGGACACGGTGCCGGGGCACCCCCCACCGCACGAGGCGCTCGGCCACCGACGGGGAGACCGCCAGGGTGGCCCGGCCCACCCGCTCGCCCGCCAGATACAGCGCGCGGACACCGGCGGACAGCGGGCGCCCCTCCATCCGTCTCTCGCCCAGCGAGTGCTCGGTGGCGACCACGGCGCGGACCCCGGCGAGGCGCGCGGCGAACCGGCCGTAGACGCAGGCGCGGTACAGGTGCGTGTGCACGAGGTCGTAGCGGCCGTCGCGCACGAACTTGGTGAGCCGGGGCAGCGCGCCCAGGTCGCGGTTCCCCGTCATGCCGAGGTGCACGACGCGGATGCCGTCGGCGGTCAGGCCGCGGGCGACGGTGCCCGGGTTGGTCAGGGTCACCACGTCGCTGTGGACGGGCAGATGCCGCAGCAGGAGCCGCAGCTGCTGTTCGGCTCCGCCGGTGCCGAGACCCGTGATGACGTGCAGGGTCCTCATGTACGGGCCTCCGGCGCGGTGGACGGGCGGCGGCGCAGGCGGTGCAGGCGCAGCTTCAGTTCGAGGCGCCAGGCGGCGTCCGCCTGGCCGACGTGGACGCGCGGGAGGGCGAACTCGCCGGTGAGGTCGCCCGGCGAGATGGCGCAGGCGTAGCGGTACCCGGCACGGCGGACGGCGTCCGCGACACGGCGGTCGACGGTGCCGTAGGGGTAGCAGAAGCCGGGGACCTCGCGTCCGGTGAGTTCCTCCAGGCGTCTTCGGCTGTCCTCGGTCTCCGCGCGCAGGACCCGGTCGTCGACGTGGGTGAGGTCGACGTGCGTCAGGCCGTGCGAGCCGATCTCGATGCCCGCGGACGCGGCGGACCGGATGCCCCGTTCCGACAGGAGCGGCTTGCGCGGGCCCAACGGGTCCCACTCGTTGACGCCGTCGAGACGCCCGGGCAGGACGAACAGGGTGGCGCCGCAGCCGTAGTGGCGCAGCAGCGGCAGGGCGTTGTCGACGAAGTCGCAGTAGCCGTCGTCGAAGGTGAGCCCCACCAGGCCACGGTCCGTGCCGCGCGCGCGGGCCTCCAGGAGCGCCGCCATGCCCACCCCGCGCAGCCCGCGTCTGCGCAGCCGGCGGAGCTGTTCCTGGAGTCGCTCGGGGGAGACGGTGACGCGGTACGGATCGTCGCGGCAGTCGTCCACGGAGTGGTACATCGCGACCCACATCGGCGCGTCCGGGAGCAGCCGGCGCGTGCGGTCCGGGAGCCACCGCCGGGCGCGCGGAACACCTCCCGTCCCGATGCGTCCTGTGTCAACGGGCATGCCGGAGCCTCCTGGTGGCGGAGCGGACAACGGGAACGAGAGGCGCGAGGGACTCGGCCCTCAGCGCCCACAGGAGAAGGACGAACACGGCCGTCACGGCGAGACACCCGGCGGCACCCGCCGCGAGCGGCGACGTGAAGGAGGCCGCGGCCATCAGCCCCGCCACGGTCGCGCCCGCGGCGGCGAGCAGCGGCTTGCCCATCTCGACCAGGACCCTGGAGACGTCGACCGGGACGCTGCGCCGGTCCATCGCGGCGAGGAGGAGTACGGCGGTGAGGGTGATCCCGAACGCGTTGGCGCCGGCGATGCCCCGCACGCCCCACAGGTCGACCGCCCAGGAGCCCACGCCGGCCGTGGCGCCCATGCCCACGGCCATCGCGCCCACCGGGTACCAGGTGGGGCGGCCCGCCGAGAAGTAGGAGCGGACCAGGGCACCCACCATGGAGTGGCCGAGGAGGCCGAGGGCGTAGACGCGCATGACGGACGCCGTGGCGGCGGTGTCGTCGGCGGTGAACGCGCCGCGCTGGAACAGGACATGGATGATCTGCGGGGCGCAGGCGAAGATCGCGGCCGCGCCGAGGAGGACCACGCAGGCGGCGAGGCCGAGGTCGCGCTCGACGCGGGCGCGGGCAGCCGCGATGTCGCCGCGCGCGACGGCCTGCGCCACGACCGGGAACGTGACGGTGCACAGCATCAGGGAGAGCACCATCGGCAACTGGGACACCTTCTGCGCGTAGTTCAGGTGCGAGATGGAGCCCGCGGCGAGCGACGAGGCGAGGAAGCGCTCGATGAACACCTGCGACTGCTTGCACACGGCGAACGTCAGGACGGCGGCGACGAGCCCGAGGTGCACGGCCCGCCCCTCGGCCGCGGCCCCGTCGCCGTCCCGGTCCTCGCCCGCGCCCCTCTCGGCAGCCTTCGCTGAGGTCAGCCTCCGGTGGAACGCGGGCAGTTGGATCGCCACCATCAGGCAGCCGCCGACGGCCACGCCCATCGCGGCGGACCGCACACCGAAGTGTGTCCCGCACACGAGCATCGTGGCGACGATGCCGATGTTGTACGCGACGTAGATCGCGGCGGGTGGCAGATAGCAGCCGTGGGCCCGCAGCGCCGCGCTGCAGTATCCGGTCAGGCCGAACGTGAGGGCACAGGTGCCGGTCAACCGGGTGCAGTCGACGGCCAGTCGGGGGTCGGGCAGGCCCGGCGCCAGGACGTGCACGAGGAAGGGGGCACCGGCGATGAGCAGCACGGCCGCGGCCAGGAACGCGAGGCCGAAGCGGGGCAGTGACGACGAGACGAGGGACCGTACGGGATCGGCGCCTGTGGCCTGCGCGCGGCGGGCGACGGCGGCGCTGAACGCGGGCACGAGCACGAACGCCAGGCCGTCCTCGATGAGGAGTGTGGCGGCGAACTCCGGGACCGTCCAGGCGACCAGGAACGCGTCGGTCTCCCTGCCCGCGCCGAAGAGGTGTGCGAGGGACTGGTCGCGGCCGAGACCGAGGATCGCTCCGGCGGCCGAGAGGAGGGCCGTGAGCAGCGCGGCCCGCGCGAGGCGGCGGTTCGACGCTCCGGAGGGCTCGGTGGCGGGTGGTTCGGTCCGGAGCTGGACGGGCAGTCCCACGGCCGTCCGGGTCTCGCCGTCCGCGGTGGGGATGGTCACGGCGTCGCCGCCTCCTCCAGGGGCGCCTGCGGCGCCAGACCCCACCAGGCGACGAGGCCGATGACGAGGGCGGTCAGGACGGTCGACGGACCGCCGATGTCGGCGTACACGAAGTCCACGAGCTGCCAGCCGAGCAGGCCGCACGCGACGAGGCCGCAGTCCGCGCCGGGCCGGGTGCCCGCACCGCGCCCGAGGCGTCGCAGGGCGAGCAGCAGCAGCGCGACCCAGCCGCCCGCGAGCCCGACCAGGCCGATCAGGCCCTGCTCGCTGAGGATCAGCAGATACATGTTGTGCGGGGACAGCAGCGGCTGACGCTTGAACGCGGCGCCGGCGCCCGCCGTGTCGCTGCCCGAGGAGAGCGCGAGCGAGGCGTGGCTGTCACGTCGGGCGACGAACCCCTTGAGGCCGACGCCCGTCGCCGGATGCTCGCTCCACATGTCGACCGCCGCGGCCCACATCGTGTACCGGTCCGTGACGGACTGGTCGGGTGCGTCGGCGACCTGCGTGATGCTGCTCATGCGCTCCTGGAGCAGCTGCGTCCCGACGCCGAAGCCGCCCACCAGGACGACGGCCACCGCGGCGGCCACGGCGAACAGGCGGACGGCGCGCCGCACCCCGGCGAGCAGCACCTGCGCGCCGCAGGCCACGACGGTCGCGATCCACGCGCCCCGGCTGAAGGACAGCGCGAGCGGCAGGAGCAGCGCGAGCGCGCAGAGCAGGGCGGGCACGCGCCGGGCGGCCGTGCGGGCGCCGAGGGCCAGGCCGAGGGCGGCCACGAGCCCGTACGACACCACGGTCGCCATTCCCATGACGTCCGTGGGACCGAAGGTGCCGACGGCGCGGATGTCCTCGCCCATGTACGAGGCGCCGGTCCCGGTCAGGTACTGGTGGACGCCGATGCCGCCCTGCCACAGGGCGAGCCCCACGAACGACCGGGCGAGCAGCCGGAAGTCGCGGCGGTCGCGGACCAGGACCAGGACGGACACGGGCACGAGGACGAAGATCTGGCAGTACCGGACCATGCCCACGAGCGCGGTCGACGGCGATCCGGCGCCCGCCGCGGCGACGGCGATCCCGACGACGGGCATCCCGAGGATGATCGCGGCGGTACGCGTCAGGGGGCGCTCGGCGCGGCGCAGGGCGACGGCCACGCAGACGGCCACGACCAGGCCGGAGACCGCGTCGGCGAGACTGCCGCCCCCGGATCCGGCCGAGCCGGGCGTCAGCGGCAGGCCGAGCACGGCGACCATGAGGGGGACGGGGAGCACGGGCGCGTACCGGCCGAGGACGGCGACGAGCGCGGCGGCCGGCGCGGGGCGCGCACCGGTCGGACCTGGAGCCGTACGCAGTCCGGCGTCCGCGGGAGAGGCAGTCACCCGGTCAACTCCCTGTGGAGCGTACGAGGGCGGCCGCGGTGCGCACCAGGATGCTGATGTCCTGCCACAGCGACCAGCTGTCGATGTACGCGTTGTCGAAGCGGGCGCGGTCCTCGATGGAGGTGTCGCCGCGCAGGCCGTGGATCTGGGCGAGGCCGGTGATGCCGGTCGGCATGCGGTGCCGCTCGGCGTATCCGGGGTGGGCCTCGCTGAACTGCATCACGAAGTACGGGCGTTCGGGGCGCGGACCGACGAGGCTCATGTCGCCGCGGAACACGTTCCACAGCTGGAGCAGCTCGTCCAGGGAGGTGCGCCGCAGGAACCGGCAGAACCACCCCATGCGCTCCTCGTCCGCGACGCTCCACCGGGTGGCGGACTCCATCGCGTCGCTCGGGCGGTGCGTGCGGAACTTCAGCAGCGTGAAGGGCTTCCCGCCCTTCCCGACGCGCTCCTGCCGGAAGACGACGCCGGGCCCTTCGGCCAGGCGCAGCCACACGGCGCACACCAGCAGGACCGGGCTGGTCAGGACGAGGAGGGTGCCGGAGACGACGAGGTCGAGTGCGCGCTTGCCGGCGCTGCCGCGGCGGCGGGCGGGCGGCCGCGGCCGGTAGCGGAACCCCGCGAGGTGCCGGGCCGCGTCACCGGAGCGCGCCGGGTACGGGGTGGGGGACGGGTCGAACTCCCAGACACCGCAGCCGTATTCGCCGAGCACCGCCAGCCAGGCAGCCCGGTCGTGCGCCGCCCCCTCCAGAAGGAGCGCCCGCCGCACCCCGTTCTGGATGATCGCGCGGCGCAGCTCGTCGGCCGTGCCGAGGACGGGCAGGTCGGGCCCGTCGTGGTCGGGCGGGTGTTCGGGCGGGTGTTCGGGCCCCTTGTCCGCCAGGATACCGACCGGGCGCACCCCCGACCGCGGGTGGCGCAGCAGGGCGGCGGCGACCGGCCGGGCGAGGGTCTCGGGGCCGATGAGGAGGGTCGGGCAGGGGCGGCGCGCGGCGGCCTCTCGGCGCCGCCAGTAGACGAGACCGCGGCCCGCGCCCGCGAGGAGGCAGTGCAGTGCGGCGCCCGCCGCGAGCGTCCCGGCGGGCAGCGGATCGAGCTGGGGGAACCCGGCGAGAACGGCCGCCATGACGCACCAGATCACCACGATGCGGCCGCCGATCGCGGGCCAGTCGTCGAGCAGGAGACGGGGCGCGTCGCCGCGGTAGAGGCCCGCGCGCGCGTTCGCCGACGCGACACCGGCGGCCAGCGCGATCACGAGCAGGGGGTGGCGCTGGACCGGCGCGATCACGAGAGTGCTCAGCACGGTGGCCGTACCGTCCGCCGCGAGGAGAAACGTGCGGGAGGGGTGCCGCGCGGCCGTGCGTCTGCCCGCCGGGGACGGGCGGCCGCCCGTCTCGGCGCGTGGCGGGATGACCGAGGCGAGGAGGGTGCTCGGCGCAGTGGCGCGTGGCTGCCCCGCGGGGGAGGCAACGGTACGTTCCGCGGTCACGTGTTGAGGGGCTCCCTGCACTCGGTGGGCTCCGCGCCCAGTAGTTCGCGGTACACGTCGGCGACCGCGTCGGCGGTGCGCCGCACGTCGTGGTGCGCCCGCGCGTGCCGCAGGGCGAGGCCGGCCAGCGCGCCGAGCCGGTGGGGGTCGCGCAGCAGACCGGTCAGCGTGCGGGCGAGCGCGGCGGGATCGTCCGGCGGTACGAGGCAGTGGGACGCGAGGCCGGCGGGCAGGCTCTCGCGGGCGCCGTCCACGTCGGTGACGACGACGGGCCGTCCGCAGGCCATCGCCTCCAGGGGCGCGAGCGCCATGCCCTCCCAGCGGGACGGCAGCACCACGAGGTCGGCCTGCCGGTACCAGGGCACGGGGTCGTCGGCGCCGACGAACCGCACGGAGGCGGTGGCCTGACGGCGCAGCGCCGCCGCGTCCGGCCCGTCCCCGACCAGCACGAGCCGCGCCCGAGGGAACCTCTCCTGCACGAGGGGCCAGGCGCGCACCAGGACGTCCTGGCCCTTCTGGCGGCAGATGCGCCCGACGCAGACCACCAGCGGATCGGCGGTGGCCTCGCGCGGTTCGGGGGCGGGCACGAAGCGGGTGAGGTCGACGCCGTTGGGGATGACGTCCCAGCGCGCGGTGATCCCGGCACGCTCTCCCGTCGCGCGCTCCGCCTCGCTGACGCAGACGACCCGGGAGGCCCAGCGCGCGCCCCGGCGCTCCCATTCGAGGGCGAGCCGGGCGGTGGGGCCGTCGACCGCCTCGAAGGACCAGGCGTGCGGCTGGAACACGGTGGGGACCCGGCCGCGCACGGCGAGGCGGGCGGCGAGTCCGGCCTTGGCGCTGTGCGCGTGGACGAGGGTCGGCCGCACCTGCGCCACGAGCCGCGCCAGGCCACGGACTTCGCGGGCGATGCCGGGCCCGGGCGAGCGGGTCGCCTGCCACGGCAGGACGTCACAGCCGATGCGGCGCAGCGACCCGGCCAGGGGTCCGTCCGGCGGGCAGGCCACGCTGATCCGCATGCCCGCGGAGAGCTGTGCCTCGGTCAGATCACGCACGACGCGGGCCACTCCGCCGTCGACGGGCTGGGTGACATGGAGGACACGCGGTCGAGGGGGTGTCGCTGTCGGTTGCATGCGCGTTTCCCTTCGTGATGGAGGAGGGAATCGCGCTAGGGCCTGGTGTCGACCGCTGCGAAGAGCACGCCGGTCCAGGCCGTGTCCCGCCGCGATGTCATCCGGTGGCCGAGCCCCGGCCCCCGCTGTCCGATGCTCCGGCCGAGCGCGAAGACGTCCGAGTCGTAGCCGAGGGTGGTGGCGTACGCGGGGACCCTTCGCGGCTGCGCGCGTCCCGGTTCACTGATGCTCGAACTGAGCACGTCGTCGGCCGGGTCGGCCGCGTTGCCGAGCGCGACGGGCCGGGCCCGGCGCCCCGGGGAGACACGCGGCGCGTCACTCTCGACGCCCCGGTCGCCGTTGTACGCGACCATGCCGACGCGCCCGTTCGCCCCGCCCGAACGGGCCGGGGCGCCACACGTCGCGGAATTCGCGGCAGGAGAAATGACGCCCACCTCCGTACGGGGCAGGAGCGAGCCCAGGTGATGACGCATGACCGATTCCCTTTCAGGGACAAAGAGCTTCTGAATCACGGAATGAGGATGCGAAAGTCACATTGGACGGGAAGTACTTCTGCGCCCCGCCTCGCCGGGCCGGGAGGTGAGCCACTGTAGCGACAGATGAGTATTTATCTGGGAAACCCGACATGTGTGTCGGAATGGTGAAAGCAGTGACGTCTGCGCCATGCAGTCACCCGATCGGGGGCGCAACCCCGCACGGGTGGCGCGCGTTGATCCACGAGCCGGGCGCCCGCCCCGGAGACATACCAACCCACCGAGGAGCACTTCCCCCATGTCGCGTACCGCGAAGGCCTTTGTCTTTTCCACCGTCGCCGCCGCCGCTCTGGCCGGCTCGGCCGGCGTCGCCGCCGCCAGCAGTGACGCGCAGGGCGGGGCCGCCCACTCCCCCGGTGTGATCTCGGGCAACACCGTCCAGGTTCCCGTCCACGTCCCCGTGAACGTCTGCGGCGACACGGTCGACGTGATCGGCCTGCTGAACCCGACGTTCGGCAGCCGCTGCGCCAACTGATCCGGCTCCCCCGGACCCTTCCGCGGCCGCCCCGTTCGGGGCGGCCGTTCCTGCGTTCGTTGCGCCGTATGGGGGGAGTGCCCCGAAACACCCGAACGGGCGCCCCACCTGGCACGACACGCCGATCGACGAGGGTGATCGTGCACGGTGCGTCGCCGCTCGGTTGCACAGCGCGATCGACCATCCCACGGTGGTCACAAGATCGGACACACACCACCGAAAGGGAACACACATGCTCCATCAGCCCGTACGGCGCATTGCTACCACCGCTCTTTGCGCGACATTCCTCCTCGGCACCGCCGCTCCCGCGATAGCCGCCGAAAGCGACCCGGGAAGCTCCAACAGCGTCGAGGCTCTGCGCGCACCGGTTCCCGGAGCGGATGCGCTGCTGGGCCAGGTAGGCACGCTCGGCAGCATGAGTTCCGTCGTGACCCCGGTCACGGACCTGCTCACCGAGGTCCTCAAGGCCGACGACGGAAAGCTGACCGCCGAGGCGGCACAGAAGCACGCGGACGCGATCAAGGCGGCCATCGACGCCGCCAAGGCCACCGTCCCCGCCACCACCACGACACCGAAGTCGGCCTCCCCCGACGACGCCAAGGCGGCCCGGAAGGACGTGAAGGGCGACGCCCTGACCGCGCTCCAGACCGCTGTCGACGCGCTGCTCAAGGCGGCGACCGCGGGTGACGTCGCGGGCGTCGCCACCGCGGCCACGGGCGTCGTCACCGGCCTGGTGAACCTGCTCGCGGCCACCCTGCTCGGCGCCGGGCTGCCCGTGCCGACGCTGCCCGGCCTGCCCAAGCTCCCCACACTCCCGTCGACCGGACTCCCGCTCCCGTCCACGGCGTCCCTGCCGTCCACCTCCACGCTCCCGAAGACGCCGGTGCTCCCCCAGGCTCCCGCCCTGCCCAACTGACGGGCGCGCCCGCCACGAAGCGGGCACCCTCACGCACTCACCCGCCGCGCCGGTCACGCACCGGCGCGGCGGGCTTTTCACGTCCCGGCCGTGCCCGATCGGGCGCCCTGCGCCGGCAATTCACCTCTTCCCAAATCTCATATGAGAACTCCGCGGCCCTTCATTCGAGTGGGTTCGGCAAATCCCCTGACCTCAGAGTTTCCGTTGTCGGGGACGCTCGTTGGGTATTCCGTCGCTGGTGACAAATCGTCACCCCAAGGAAGGAACATGATGAAGCCCCTGAAGGCCGCCGCCGTCGTCGCCGGATCCATGGTCATCGCCGGCGCAGCCGCGCCCGCGTTCGCCTCCGACCTCACGCCGACGAGCCTCAACGGCGCGGTCGAGACCCTGAGCCACCAGTCGGTGCTCGACGCCCAGCCGCTGCACACCAACATGCTCGACACGGAGCGGGGCGGCTCGGTCCTCAACACCGTGCAGAACACGGCGGACAACGTGAACGACGCCGGTGCGGGCGCCCCGGCCGGACTTCTCGGCGGCCTTCCCCTCGGCAAGTAGCCATCTGCGCGGGCGCGTTCCTGCCACCCGCCGCACAACCAGCTTCACAGGCTGCAAAACCCCTATCGGGAAGGTTTCAGTGATGAACACCGCCAAGAAGGCTGCTCTGGTCATGGCCGCCGCCGGTCTCGCCGCGGGCGCCGCTTCGGGCAGCGCCTTCGCGCACGGCGCCGACGCGGAGGGCGCGGCGGCCGGCTCCCCCGGCGTCGGTTAGGGCAACGTCGCCCAGGTGCCCGTAAACGTTCCGGTCAACGTCGTCGGGAACACCGTCAACGGCATCGCAGGCCTCGACCCGGCCTTCGGCAACAGCGGCCACAACGGCTGACGCACCCCTTCGCGCGCTCTTGGCGCGAGGCGGCACACAGGCCGACGAGAGGCTGGTCCCACCGCGCCGAGCGGCCCCGGACCGGCCTCCCGGCATGTCCGGCGCGGCCCCAATTCTCGTTCGGGTGGGGGCCGTTCCCCCAAGCGGGTGAAAGGTCGCCGGGGCGCCCGTCGAGCGTGGCTACGCTGCCGTGGTGACTTCAATGCCGACTGAGAACCGCGCCTTCCGCGCCATCGATCTGGGCACCCTCGCCGTCATCGCGTGGAGCGGCGAACACCCGGACGAGGAAGGGGACATGCCTTTCCTGCTGGCCTACTCCCTGGGGGACGGCGCGGGCGGGCAGGAGGCATCGACCGAAGCGGTACGGGCCCTGCTGGAGAACAACAGCCTGCCGGTCGGCAAGGTCGTGGACGCCACGGGCAACCCCAGCTTCCCCGTCTCGCTGCTCGTCGAGGCCGGCCAGGCCGTCGTCAACATGCCGTATCTCAACGCCCAGTGCGTCGCGCCCCCCGAGTGGCTGGCCGCCGCGGCCGAACGCGGTTACGCGTACTTCGTGTTCACCACGCGCCCCTGGACCTCGGCGGTGCCCGGCAGCCCGGTCGCCGAGGAGGATCTCGCCTCGTTCGCGGGCGACGAGGCCACGCTGACCGGCGCGGCCCACTGCCTGCTCCCCGTACGCAAGCTGCGCGTCTGACCAGAAGGAAGTGGCCCATGGGAACCACGAACACCGAGGGACGTCCGGCCCGGCACAGCGACAGCGCGGTTGAGCCGTCACGTGCCGCCCCGGAGTCCCGTTCCCTGGGTTTCGCGCTGCTTCTGGTGTTCACCGGTGCGGCGGGGCTGCTCGCGGCGTGGGTCATCACGATCGACAAGTTCAAGCTGCTCGAGGACCCGAACTTCACGCCGGGCTGCAGCCTCAACCCCGTGGTGTCCTGCGGGAACATCATGAAGAGCGACCAGGCGTCGGTGTTCGGGTTCCCGAACCCGATGCTGGGGCTCGCGGCCTACGCCGTCGTGATCTGTGTGGGGATGAGCCTGCTGGGGCGGGCGAGGTTCCCGCGCTGGTACTGGCTGACGTTCAACGCGGGCACGCTGTTCGGGGTCGGGTTCTGCACGTGGCTGCAGTTCCAGTCGCTGTACCGGATCAACTCGCTGTGCCTGTGGTGCTCTCTGGCGTGGGTCGCCACGATCGTCATGTTCTGGTACGTGACGTCGTTCAACGTGCGCAACGGGTTCCTGCCCGCGCCGTCCTGGCTGCGGTCGTTCTTCGGTGAGTTCACGTGGGTCCTGCCCGTGCTGCACGTCGGGGTCATCGGGATGCTGATCCTGACGCGCTGGTGGGACTTCTGGACCAGCTGATTCACACATCGGCCGATTGCACCGGGCGGGGGAAGTTTGCACTGATACCACCCGTCCGGTCGTTACTCCTTTCGCGGTGACAAGTACCGCGAAGCCCGAAAGGATCCGTGTCCGACATGATGTCAACTGCCAGAGGGACGCTCGCTGTACTGGCCGGCTGCCTCGCCGCCGCGGGCGCGGGCGCCGCTCCCGCCGCCGCGGGCGAGCAGGTACCCGTAGCGGTTCCGCTGACCGGCGTGGAGAACGCGCTGCACGTGAAGGCGCCCGAGCTGTCGACCGGCGTGCCGATCCCGCTGCCGGGCGGGCCGGACGCCCCGCGCTTCGTGGCCGGGCGGATGCTTCCCGAGCCGCTGCTGCCGGCGGTTCCGCTCAGCAGCGAGCTGCCCGACACGCGGGTCGAGGCGCCGCTTTCCCAGGTGACGGGAGACCACAAGATCGATCACCTGGGCCTGACCACCGCGGGATCCGACGTGCGGACGGCCACCCCCGGGGCGTCGGTGAACCCGCCGCTCACCGGCCCGGTCGGCGACCGGTTCGGACTGCCGGGCATGGCACTGCCCGAGGCCGCGCTCGTCACGCCGCTTCTGACGACGGCGCCGGGAGCGGCGCTCGACCTCGCGTGACCCGGACGCGCAGACCCTGAGGCCCGGAAGAGGAGACGTCAGTGAAAGCCGGTACCCCGCCTGTCGGTCTCGGTCCCGCCGGCCGTGGGCTCGTGACGCGCCGGACCATGGTGCGGCGGCTGGTCGGGGTCGTGCTCGCCGCCGCCGTGGTGCCGGTCGCCGCCCTCGTCGGCCGGGCCTTCCGCCACCCGCAGGACGACCTGAAGGACGCGGCCGGCGGGGACTTCGAGGAGACCTACCGCGGCCGCCACATCCGCGGGACACGAGGGCAGGGCTCGATGACGCGTGCGCACATCGGGCAGCGGTCCGGGCAGGACTCCGGGCAGCGGTCCGGGCGCTGGGACGTCATGGTGGACGGCCGGCCGCTGCATCTGATGCGTCGCGCCGACGGCAGTTATCTGAGCATGGTCGACCACTACGAGTCGTATCCCACCCCCCTGGCCGCGGCGAGGGGGGCCGTGGACGAGCTCGGTGGCCAGATGCTGCGCCGGCGCGCACTCTGAGCGCCGCGGCACAGCCGAAGTCGAAGAAGGGGGACGGCGTTGGTCCACACACGGCAGAACCAGAGCTCGCTCACGGCGGCGCAGAAGAAGCGGTTCGTGTCCGCGCTGCTCGCGGTCAAACGCAAGGGGCAGTACGACGAATTCGTGCGCATGCACGTGGCGTACTACAGCGGCGACGGGGACGGCGGGCAGCTGGTCGCGCACATGGCGCCGACCTTTCTGCCCTGGCACCGGCAGTTCCTCCTCGAGTTCGAGGGCGCGCTGCAGCGAGTGGATCCCGGGGTCTCCGTTCCTTACTGGGACTGGACGGTGGACCGCTCCCCGACCTCGTCGCTGTGGGGCGAGGGCTTCCTCGGCGGAAACGGCCGCCGATCCGACCGGCGGGTGATGACCGGTCCTTTCGCCTACGGGAGCGGGCACTGGCCGATCACGGAAGGCGTGACGGAGGACAAGTTCCTGACCCGGGACTTCGGCCGCCCCCACGATCCGATCGAGCTGCCCACGAAGGACGAACTGGCGTGGGCGATGCGGGATTCGCTGTACGACTCCGCGCCGTGGAACTCGACGTCATCGCACGGTTTCCGCAACAAGGTCGAGGGCTGGACGTCGGGGGCGGGGAAAGGCAAGTTCCGTAACCACAACCGGGTGCACCGGTGGGTGGGCGGGCACATGCTCGGGGCGGCCTCCGTGAACGATCCGGTGTTCTGGTTGAACCACGCGTTCGTCGATCTGCTCTGGTCACGCTGGCACCGGAAATACCCTGACTCGGCCCCCTATTTGCCCGCCGGAGGAACGACGGGGACGGGGCGTGTCGTGACCCTTGACGAGCCGATGCCGCCCTGGAAAGTGAAGCCGAGTTCGATGATCGAGCACGGGCATTTGTATCGGTACGCATAATCCGCGTCCCTCATGAGAAAAGGCCCCCGCGCATCCGCGCCGGGGGCCTTTTTCGGGGTGTCAGCCGCCGTAGCCGCTGTCGTCGCCGCCGTAGCCGCCGTAGCCGCCGTTGTCACCGTTGCCGCCGCCGTTGTCGCCGCCAAGGTTGGCGCAGGCGTTGCCGAAGGCCGGGTTCAGCAGGCCGATGACGTCCACGGTGTCGCCGCAGACGTTGACCGGGACGTGGACCGGGACCTGGACGGCGTCGCCCGAGACGACGCCGGGCGAGTCGGCAGCCCCACCCTGGGCGCCGGCGTCGGCCATGGCCAGGCCGGCACCGCTGATCACCACGGCGCCGGTGCCGAGCGCGACAGCGGCGGCCTTCGCGATGCGAGACATCACGTTCTCCTTCTGCTGGACGGATACGGCCGCAAGATCGCGTCCGCATACCGGGTTCAACGGGCTCACCCCGCCCAGGTAACGGCCTTAACGGCACCCATCCGACGGACCCCCATTTATGGGGATTCCTGCGGAATAGGGCAGTCGAGTTCTGTTGTGCACGGCTGCCTGCGCAGAAATCGTCGGAAATTCGTGGCGTGAATTATTGCCGGGCGGAGGGCACACATCGTGGCGCGGTGCCGGACGGACCTTCGTGACCCCGTCACTGTGCCGACACCAGTGGCCGTAGGCGGGTCGTTCTCAGGCGGTCCACCTTGGGGGCGGCCCGGGCCGCGAGTGGGGTGAGCAGGAGGGCCAGGGTGGCGCCCACGGCCAGGCCCACCGCCACGTCGTGGGGGTAGTGCACGCCGATCCACACCCGGGAGGCGCCCATGAGGACCGCCGCCGGGACCGCGATCAGGCCGATGCGGCGGTCGGCGAGCAGCAGCGTGACGGCCGCCGCTGCGGCGATCACCGCGTGATTGCTGGGGAACGACCAGTCCCCGGGCGCCGGGCACGCCTCCACGGTGACCGTGTGGAGCGTGCGGCACGGGCGCTGTTCGTCGACGACCGACTTGAGTACGGAGTTCGCCGCGTAGGCGATCACGACGACGGCCGGGGACGCGAGGACCCGGGCCATCCGGACGCCGCCCTCGCCTCTCGCGCGCCACCACGCCGCGATCATCAGTGCGGCGAAGAGCGCGAGCCCGTAGTCCGACCAGCCGGACACGACGGCGTTCACCGCGTGCGGAGTGCTGTGCGCCAGGTCGGTCACCCACGTGTAGAGACCGCCGTCCACGGACGCGCCGCCGAAGGCGAGAGGCGCGCTCATGAGGTGCCCTCCTCCGCCGCGCGGCGCTCGCGTGACCGGGCGCGGGAGCGCCACACCTCCATGGCCAGCGGAGTCAGGGAGACGATGACGACGAGGGCGACGATCGGCAGGAGGTACCGGTCGACGTTCGGCACCGACGAGCCGAGTCCGTAGCCCGCGAGGACCAGGCCGACCGTCCAGACGAGGCCGCCGACGATCTGCCACACCGTGAAGACCCGTGCCGGCACCCCGAGCGCTCCGGCCAGCGGGTTGAGCACCGTACGGACGACGGGGACGAAGCGGGCCAGGACGATCGCCTTGGCGTGCCCGTACCGGTCGAGCAGCTCCTCGGCGCGGGCCGCCCCCTCGCGCAGCCGCTTGGCTCTGCCGCGGGCGAGGAGCGCGCGGCCGCCGCGCCGTCCGATCCAGTACCCCGCCTGCGCCCCGGCCAGCGCGCCCACGACGGCGGCGGCCAGGACCTGAGGCAGCGAGAGGTGGACAGGTCTGTGCGAGCCGCCCGCGCAGAGCAGGCCGGCCGTGAAGAGCAGCGAGTCCCCCGGCAGGAAGAACCCGACGAGCAGTCCGGTCTCCGCGAACAGGACGGCGGCCACGCCGAGGGCGCCGAAGGCGGCGAGGAGGGAGCCCGCGTCCAGGACGTTCACCGCTTGGGCGGCGGCGAGGGGGTCTACGGCCATGGGGGCCGCTCCTCTCTCAGTCGTCTCATAATGGGCTGAACGGCGACCGCGAGTCGGCGCCGACCATGCGACTACAGTCGTGTAGACGGTCTACTCAACTGTAGACGAAGAAGAGCGGAGGATCGTTCCCATGGCCGAGGAGCAGGAACGGCGTCCCGCGGGCGAGCTCGAGGCGAGCGTCCTCGCCGCGCTCTGGGCCGCCGAGACACCGCTCACCCCCGGCGAGGTGCAGCGGGCGCTCGCCGACGACCTGGCCCGCACCACCGTGACCACGATCCTGACCCGGCTCCACGCCAAGGGGACGGTCACCCGTGACCGCGCGGGCCGCGGCTACGCGTACCGGCCCGCGCAGGACTCGCACGGGCTCACGGCCCGCCGCATGCACGCCGAGCTCGACAAGGACGAGGACCGCGGCACGGTCCTGGCCCGTTTCGTCTCCGAGCTGAGCACCGATGACGAGCGGATGCTGCGCGCACTGCTCGACGGCGGAGCCGACAGCGGCGCCGAGGGCGGCTCGGGCGACGACCGCGGAGGTACCGGCCGATGATCTTCGCCGTGTGGATCCCGCTGCTCATGCCACTGCTCGCCGTGCCCGCCGCGCGCCGCGCCGCCGAGTGGCTGCCGCCCCGCGCGGCGGCCTGGACGCTGGCGGGCGTCTCCGTGGTCCTCGCCGGATCCAGCACGGCCGCACTCGGCCTCCTCGCCTCCGCCGGGGCGCTGCGGCTGCCTCCCGTGGCCGCACTCGGGCATCTGTCGCCACCGCTCCTCGGCGACGACTCCCCGGCGCTCGTTCCCGCGTCGGTCCTCGCCGCGCTCGCGCTGGCGGCGGGCGCGTTCGCGCTGGTCCGTACGGGACTGCGGCAGCGGCGTGAGTTGCGGGCGGCCCGCGCCGGGTCCGCCGCCACCGACGAACTCTCCGTGCGGCCGGACGAACTCCCGTACGCCTACGCCCTTCCGGGGCGCCCGGACCGGATCGTTGTGACGACGGGGATGCTGCGGGCGCTCGACGCGCGGGAGCGCGAGGTGCTCTTCGCGCACGAGCGCGCGCACCTCGCGGGCCGCCACCACCTGTTCCTCGCGACGGCCGAACTGACCGTCACCCTGCACCCGATGCTGCGCGGACTGCGCGAACCGCTCGCCTACGCGCTCGAGCGCTGGGCCGACGAGTCCGCCGCCACCGCGACGGGCGACCGGGCGCTCACCGCGCGGGCGATCGGCCGGGCCGCCCTCGCCGCGGCCCGCGTCCCGGGGGCCGGGTCACGGCCCCGTACGGCGCTCGCCGTCGCAGCCGGTCCGGTACCGCGCCGCGTCACCGCCCTGCTGACCACGAGTCCCGCGGCGGGCCGCCCGCGCAGGGCGCTGCGGCGCGCGCTGGCCGGCGCGCTCCTGGTGTGCGCGGCGCTCTCGGCCGGCGCGGTCGCCGACGCGGCCCACGACCTGCACGCGGGCGTGGAGGTCGCACAGGGCGAGACCGGCCGCTGAACGGGCCCCACGCACGCGTGGCCCGTCACTTGCCCGTCTTCACCGTCCAGCTGACGCTGTTGGACGCCGCCCGGATCGCGGCCGGGTCCCGGAGCGACGCGCTGTTGTCGACGGCGGTCGCGGTGACGGTGTGCGTGCCCTTGCGCGCGCCGAGCTCCTTGCCGGTGACGGCGTGCTCGGCGGCGGCGCGGCGCACCTCGACCCCGTCGACGTACCAGTGCACGCGCACGTCGGACAGGCCCTTGGCGAGCGGTGCGAGGTCCACGCGGATGTGGTCCTGGGGGCGCAGGGTGCGGGTGGTGGGGGTGCGGGCCGTGAGCACGTCGGCGTCGCGGTAGAAGCCGGCGATCATCGCCTCGCGGCCGACGAGGTTGAACTGCTCGGTGTCCAGGGCACGCATGATCGAGTTCTGGGTCGGGCGGTAGATCCCGTACTCGTAGTAGCCGCCGCCCTCGTACGCGCCCACGGTCCCGCCCGCCGGGTCGCTCTCGCCGAGCCAGCGGTACCACTTGGCCTTGGCGCCGGACATGCCGTCCGCCGTCAGGATGCTGGTGTTGGGCTCGACGGGCTCCGCTCCGGGGTACCTGCCGTAACCCGCGTACTGGTACTCGTCGGCCAGCAGGCCGATGGAGTGGCCCAGTTCATGGGCGCCGATCAGGTACGAGCGGTCGTTGTCGGAGGACATCGTGGCGATGCCGGTGTGCCCGGCGGTCGACTGGAGGCCGCTGTAACCGGCACCGCCGTACTTCGTGGCGTTCGAGACGACGAAGACGATGTCGGAGTCCGGGGCCTGCTGCGCATACGAGTCGACCTTCTTCTCGTCGATGCACAGCAGCCGCTCGACGTCGTCACAGAAGAAGTAACTACTGAGCGCGGTGTCCTTGACGACGTCCTGGGTGGGGTCTCCGGAGACACCCGATTCGTTCGAGACCGTGTTGACGAGCCAGAAGTTGAAGAGGCCCTTGTAGCTCTTGTACGGCTCGATCGCGAAGATCGAATCGAGCTTGGACTCGGCGTCCTGCCTGAAGTCCTCCTGCTGGTCCGCCGTGTAGCCGTCGCCCATGATCACGAGGTCGAGGCGGCCTTCCGAGGGGCCCGTCTTCTGCAGCGCGGTGACCTCGCCGTCCGGGGCAGCCGTCGCGGGCGCGCGCCTCTCCTTGCGGATCTCCGCCGGCACGGCCGCCGGGACTTGGACGTGACGGCCCTCTCCGTGGGAGTCGGCGAAGTACTCGACCGTACGGGTCCCCGTGCCGGACCCGCCCGCGGCTTCCGCGGCGTCGGCGTGACCGGAGGCGAGGCCCGCGCCACCGAGGGCGGCGGCCGCGAGGACACCGGCGAGGAGCGCGGCGGGCAGGGGACGGCGCGGGGACTTGGGTATCGGCACGAGGACCTCGGGTACTCAAGTAGGGGACATAAGTGCTGGGTTAATCAGACTTAATCGATCGATCAACTTAGGGGGTGGCGTGACGGCTGACAAGGGGTGAGACTCAAGTGCCCTGCGACAAGCATCAGTTGCGGGAGCGGGACCACGCAGCGGGACAGGAAGGGCGGCGCGCCGCACGATGACGCACGACAGCACCCCGGAAGCGGGTGACCCCGGCCCCGTACCGGACGGGGACCCCGGCCTGGCACCGGACACCGAGCCATCCGCACCCGCCGAGCCCGCCGGGCCCGCCGACGAACCCATAGGCCGCCGCGTCCTCCGTCTGCGCACAGATCGCGGCCTGACCCAGCGTCAGGTCGCCGAGCCCGCCTACACACCCGCGTACATCTCCACCCTGGAAGCAGGCCGCGTCCGCCCCTCCGAAGCCGCCCTGCGGCACGTCGCCGAGCGGCTCGGCGTGACGTACGAGGAGCTCACGACGGGGCAGCCCGCCCACCTCGCCACCCGGCTGCGCCTGCGCCTCACCGAGGCCCAGCGCGGACTCACCACGGGCGCCGCCGAGGAGGCGGCCGTCCTGTACGAGGAGTTGCGCGCCGAAGCCGAGCGGCACGGCCTCGGCGCCGAACAGGCCGCCGCCGAACTCGGCCTCGGCGAGTGCGCCCTGGAGACCGGCGAACTCCCCGACGCCCACCGCCACTTCGAAGCCGCCGAGGCGCTGCTCGTCGCGGCCGGCGCGCCGCTCCCCCAGCGCGCCCCCGTCGTGCGGGCGCGCGCCCTCGCGCACTACCTCTCCGGAGAGCTGCGGTACGCGTGCTACCTCCTGGAGTCGGCGCTCGACGAGCTGAACACCAGCGGCCTGCACGACCCGGACGCCCTGCTGCTGCTCTACACGGCGACCATCGCCCCGTACATGGACATGGGCGCCCACGCGCGCGCCGCACAGGCCGCCGAGCTGGCGCTCTCGCTCGCCCCGCAGGCCGGGGACCCCCTGCTCGTCGCCAAGATGCACCGCTCGGTGGCCCGCACGCTCCTCGCCGAGGGCCGCGCCGCGGAGGCCGACGTGTCCCTGAGCAAGGCCGCCGAGCTGTACCAGCGGCTCCAGATCCGCACCGAACTCGCGCACTGTCACTGGATGCGCGGTTACGTCCACGCCCAGAACGGCCGACTCGCCGACGCGGAGAGCGAGTTGAGGACCGCGCGCGACATGCTGTCGGCCAAGCGGGCGGTGCTCTACACGACGCAGGTCGAGGTCGAGCTGGCCGACGTGCTGCGCCGCAGGGGCAGCAGCGACGAGGCGGCCGCGCTGCTGCGGGCCCTGCTCGGCGACCTGAACCCGGAGCGCGGCGCCGTCCACGCGGCGGGCGCACACCGGCTGCTCGGCATCATCGCGGAGGAGTCGGGGGCCGCGGGCGCCCCCGAGGGGAGCGGCCCGGTGACGGCGGCGGCGGAGGCCGCGGAGGAGCACTACGTCACCGCGCTGAGCCTGCTCGAACGGGCGGGCGCGGCGGGCGACCTGGCCGACCTGTGCCGTCTGCTCGGCGACCTCTACCGTCGCACGGGCCGTATCGACGCCGCCCTCGACACGTACCGCACGGGACTCGGACACCGCGCCGCGCCCGGCACCACGACCCTCGGACCGGCCCCTGCCGAGCCGCCCGTGTGACGGGTCAGGCCTTCGTCGCCTTCATCGCCTCGTCGCCCTGAGGGAGTACATGGCGGGGAAGTTATCCACAGGCTGGGGAACCTCACCGGCGGATTGTCGGCCGATGGAGGCACTATGGGGCCATGACTGAGAGCAACGGGGCCCCTCGCGGGGCGGGCGGCGGATCCATGCCGGACTGGGAGAAGCGCTTCCGTGCGCCGCGGGTGTCCCTGCCCGACTGGGCGGAGGACGCGCCGGACCGCTCGCTGTTCGTGTCGAACGCGACGGGGACGTACGAGCTGTACGCGTGGGACCGGACGACGGGCGAGCAGCGCAGAGCGACGGACCGGCCGAACGGGACGACGGACGGCCTCCTGTCCCCCGACGGCCAGTGGATCTGGTGGTTCAGCGACAAGGACGGGGACGAGTTCGGGGTCTGGCTGCGCCAGCCCTTCGGCGGGGGCGAAGACGTCCCCGCGGTGGACGGGCTCGAAGCCTCGTACCCGGCGGGCCTGGCCATCGGGAGGGACGGCTCGACGGCGGTCGTGGGCCGCTCCACGGACGAGGACGGCACGACGATCCATGTCGTCCGCGGCGGCGGCGCGCCCCAGGAGATCTACCGGCACCGCGAGTCGGCCGGCGTCGGCGACCTCTCGCACGACGGCAGCCTCATCGCCATCGAGCACACGGAGCACGGGGACGCCATGCATGCGGCGCTGCGCGTGGTGCGGCCCGACGGGACGACGGTCGCCGAGCTCGACGACACCAAGGGCGGTTCGCAGGAGCTGGGACTGGAAGTCCTGGGCTTCGCTCCGGTGGACGGGGACACCCGGCTCCTCGTCGGGCATCAGCGGCGCGGGCGCTGGGAGCCGATGGTGTGGGACGTGGCGTCGGGTGAGGAGACCGATCTCGCCCTCTACCTGCCCGGTGACGTCTCCGCCGAGTGGTATCCGGACGGCTCGGCGCTCCTGGTCGCACACAGCTTCGAGGCCCGCAGCGACCTGTGGCGATACGAGTTCGGCTCGAGCGCGCTGACCCGCGTCGAGACGCCGCCGGGCACGGTGTCGGGGGCGACGGCGCGGCCCGACGGCAGTGTGGAGTACCTGTGGTCGTCGGCCGCCGAGCCGTCGGTCGTCCGGTCCACGTCGGGCGGCGTGGTCCTCGATCCGCCCGGGCTCAAGGCGCCGGCGTCCGTGCCGGTGGAGGACGTGTGGGTCGAGGGACCCGGCGGCCGCATCCACGCCCTCGTCCAGAAGCCGGCGGGGGCCACGGGGCCGCTGCCCACCGTGTTCGAGGTGCACGGGGGGCCGACCTGGCACGACAGCGACTCGTTCGCGGCGGGCCCCGCGGCCTGGGTGGATCACGGGTACGCGGTGGTCCGGGTCAACTACCGGGGCTCGACCGGGTACGGGCGCGAGTGGACGGACGCGCTCAAGCACCGCGTCGGCCTCATCGAGCTGGAGGACGTCTCGGCGGTCCGCGAGTGGGCCGTGTCGTCCGGGCTCGCCGACCCGGACCGGCTCGTCCTCGCGGGCGGCTCGTGGGGCGGGTACCTCACGCTCCTCGGCGTCGGCACCCAGCCGGACGCCTGGGCGGTGGGCCTCGCGGCCGTGCCCGTCGCGGACTACGTCACGGCGTACCACGACGAGATGGAGGCCCTCAAGGCGCTGGACCGCACGCTGTTCGGCGGCACCCCGGAAGAGGTCCCCGACCGCTTCGCCGCGTCGTCCCCGCTGACGTACGTGGACGAGGTGAAGGCACCGGTCTACATCTCGGCGGGGGTCAACGACCCGCGGTGCCCGATCCGCCAGATCGACAACTATGTGGACCGGCTCGTGGCGCGCGGCGCCACGCATGAGGTGTACCGGTACGACGCGGGGCACGGTTCGCTCGTCGTGGAGGAGCGGATCAAGCAGGTGCGGCTGGAGCTGGACTTCGCGGCGCGGCATCTGAGCTGACGGACGCGGCGGCACTCCCGCGCGGGACCGGGCCCACCCCGCGGCCCGGCTCCTCGTGCGGGAGCCGTACCGTGGGGAGGGTGTACCGGTTCCTCCTGACCCCCCGGTGGTGGGGGATCAACGTGTTCGTCGTGCTCGCCATCCCCTTCTGCATCTTCATGGGCTCCTGGCAGCTCGGCCGCTTCGAGGACCGGGTGCAGGGCCACAAGGACGCCTCGGCGCAGTCGACGGCGAACGAGAAGGCCGCGCCCCGGCCGCTCGGCTCCCTGCTGCCCGTGGACCAGAAGACGTCCGGCAAGCGGGCCAGCGCGACCGGGCACTACGGCAAGCAGCTTCTGGTCCCCGACCGTGAACTCGACGGCAGGACCGGCTTCTACGTGGTGACGCTGCTGCGCACGGAGGGGGGCGCCGGCAAGGCGCTGCCCGTCGTACGTGGGTGGGTGCCCGGCGCGGCGAGCGCCGCGAAGGCTCCCGCGGCACCCCGGGGCGAGGTCACCGTCACCGGTGCGCTCCAGGCCTCCGAGAGCCCGGGCTCGGGCGGGGCTTCCGCCGCGGGGGGCCTGCCGGCCGGACAGCTCGGCGCGATCAGCGCGGCGTCCCTGGTGAACCTCGTCCCGTACGACGTCTACGACGCCTGGGTCACGCTCGACAAGGCGGACTCCGGGATGACGGCGGTACCGGCGACGGCGCCGCAGGGCAGCGGCCTCGACCTGAAGGCGTTCCAGAACCTGGGCTACACCGGCGAGTGGTTCGTCTTCGCGGGCTTCGTGGTCTTCATGTGGTTCCGCCTGCTGCGCCGCGAGGCGGAGTTCGAGCGGGACGCCGCGCTGGGACTCACGGAATCCGATGCGACCGGCACGGCCCCGGACGCGGCAGACGCCCCGGACGCGGCAGACACCCCCGAGCCCGCGAGCCCCGAGACCGCACGAGGCTAGTGCGGCACCGCAGGGAAGAGCCGTCGCGGCTGATCACCGCTGCGGCCGGCTGATCACCGTCCGGTCGAGAGGGCGAGGTGCCCCAGCACCTCGCCCACGTCTCACCGCGTCTCCGCGTCTCCCCGTGCCGGCATGAACCGGTCCCGCCCCTAAGACGCCGGCAGGACCCCCGTGCGGTACACCGTTCCGGCGCACGCGTTGGGGATCGTCGTGCTGGACGAGGGCGAGCCCGGTTCCGCCGTGTGGGAGACCGAGACGCTGCCGTCGGCCGTGGGGCCCTCCGCCACCATCTGCGTGGACAGACCGCTCTGCTCCGGGTTCGAGCCCGTCGCGTCGCCCGTGGTGCCGCCGGACGGGGTCGGGCTGGGCGACGCGTCGCCCCCGCCTCCCGTGGTCGGGCAGCTCGCGGACGGCACCCACGCGAAGCGGACCTCGTACGACATGCCCGGTTCGAGGATCAGCTGGCTGGGCTCCGTCGACGGATCGGGCAGCCCGGTCGCGGCGTCACCCGCCGTGTGGTCGACGACGTTGACCTTGGCCGGGTCGGCCGCGCCCTGGGCGAGGACGGAGACGGCGCCGGGGGCGTCCACCGAGCAGTTCGCGTGGGAGATGTTCGTGACGCGGAAGGAGCCGTAGACCTTGCCGCCCGCGTCGGCCGCGCCGAGGTTCGCCGGCGCGGCGCCGAGATCGGCCACCCCGCAGACCGGGGAGCTCGCGGCCGCCGTGCTCGCGGGATCAGGGCCGCCGGTGGCACCACCGCCCGCGCCCTTGCCCTTGTCGCCGGCCCTGCCCTTCTTGCCGTCCTTGTCCTTGGACTTGGACTTCCCCGAAGGGCTCCCTGTGCCGTTCTCGCCGCCGTCGGGGCCCTTCCCGGAGCCCGTACCGCCATGCGTCGCCTCGCTGTTGCCGGCGATGGACGGGTGGTCGTTCGACCCGCTCTGGCCCGTCACATGGACGAGCGCGGGGATCGCCGTGCCGATGAACAGGGCCGCGGCCGCCATACCGACGACGGCCTGCCGCTTGCGGGCCCGCCGGGCCGGCACGGCGCGGCGCAGATGGTCGAGCGTCCCGCTCTTCGGCTCGATCTCCTCCACGGCCTCGTGCAACAGGCGCCGCAGCGCCAGCTCGTCACCGCCGAGGGAGTCCAGGGGGTCGGGAGAGTCCGGGCCGCCCGCGGAGTCCGGGCGGCCGAAGGGATCCTCGGGACCGTCGAAAAGGCCGTCGTCCTGGCCGGGGCCGTGATTCACAGTTCCATCCCCGGATCCCACACGCCTGTTCTGCTCATCCCGATCATTGCGGTGCTTGTCGCTGCTCATGCCGGGGCCTCCATGGCGACGCGGAGCGCCGCTATGCCCCGGGATCCGTACGCCTTCACGGAACCGAGGGAGATACCCAGGGCATCCGCTACCTGCGCCTCGGTCATGTCCGCGAAGTAGCGCAGGACGAGGACCTCGCGCTGGCGGCGCTGGAGCCCGCGCAGCGCCTGCTTCAGCGCGTCGCGCTCAAGCAGGTCGTACGCGCCCTCCTCCGCGCTCGCCATGTCGGGCATCGGCTTCGTCAGAAGCTTCAGGCCGAGGATGCGGCGGCGCAGGGCGGAGCGCGAGAGATTCACGACCGTCTGCCGCAGATACGCGAGCGTCTTCTCGGGATCGCGCACTCTCTTGCGCGCGGAGTGGACCCGGATGAACGCCTCCTGCACGACGTCCTCGCAGGAGGCCGTGTCGTCCAGGAGCAGGGCCGCGAGACCGAGGAGCGACCGGTAGTGGGCGCGATAGGTCTCGGTCAGATGGTCGACCGTGGTGCCTGCTGCCATCGTCTCCTCAGCGCCTTCGCGCTGAGCGGGTATGCGGGCAGGCCGCGCTGCTGGCATGGGGGCGATCACCGGCATGCCGCCGGACGAACCGGACATCCGGGGACGCCGGGGCGGGCGAAGGGCTGCACCCCTCGCCTGAACCGCTGTGAAATCGAGTACCTCTGCCACGCCTGTTGGACACGCTTCCCCCCGTCAGGGTTGTACGCGACAGGCGTCCTGTTTGCGGCAGGCATCATCCATGACGCTGCGTCAAGTGCCCTCATGCGTACCTGCTCTTCCCCTATGCCCCAGTTTCCACTGGCGCCCCTAGGGCCTGTCTTCAAAGGGAGTTGATGGGGCATCATGTAGTGCATGGTGCGGCGGCATGAGCTCTCGGATGAGGAGTGGGATGTGCTCTCGGGGCTGCTTCCGAGGGCGGAGACGGGGCGGCCTCGGCGGGATGACCGGGTGGTGCTGAACGGGATCGTATGGAAGCTGCGGACCGGTTCGGCCTGGCGTGATGTGCCCGAGAGGTATGGGTCCTGGCGGACGCTGTACACGCGTTTCCGCAGGTGGGCGTTGGATGGGACCTTCTCGCGGATGCTGGAGGCGGCCCAGGCCCGCAAGGATGCAGTCGGGGACATCGACTGGCTGGTGTCGGTGGATTCCACGATTGCCCGCGCTCACCAACACGCGGCAGGTGCTCGTAAAAAAGGGCGGCCCCAGCGGAATCGGCACACTCTCACGCCCTCGGACGATCCCGTGGCGGACTGACCACGAAAATCCACCTCGCCTGCGACGGCCGCGGACGCCCGCTCGGCTTCCTCGTCACGGGTGGCAACGTCAACGATTGCACCCAGTTCGAGCAAGTACTCGCGCGGATCAAAGTCCGGCGCACGGGACCGGGACGACCGCGTACTCGGCCCGAACATCTCCTGGGCGACAAGGGATACAGCACGCGACACATACGCAGCTACCTGCGGAAACACGGAATCCCGCACACCATTCCCGAACGTTCGGACCAGCAGGTCAACCGCCGCCGACGCGGCAGCAACGGCGGTAGACCACCTGCCTTCGACAAGGAACGCTACAAACAGCGCAACGTCGTCGAGCGTTGCTTCAACGCGTTGAAGCAGTACCGGGCCATCGCCACCCGCTACGACAAGACCCGTGAATCGTATGAGGCAGCCCTCACCATCGCATCACTCCTGATGTGGATCTGACTCCTTTGAAGACAGGCTCTAGGCCCTACGCCCCCGAAAGGCGATCGCAAAGACGCTCCCCGTCCCGTGCGCGGTTGCACGGAACGGGGAGGGATCTTCGACGAATCTTCGGGCGCGCGGACCGGCGCGTTCAAGTGGTTAGACCACCGACCGCCCACAGGTCCTTCACAGATCCTATAAAGCGCGCCGGATAAAAGAAGACCGAGTCCGCTTTCCGGACGATGAAGAGGCCGAACTCACGCGGCGGGCGGGAACTCCTGGGCCACCAGCTCGGCGATCTGCGCGGTGTTGAGGGCCGCGCCCTTGCGCAGGTTGTCCCCGCACACGAAGAACTCGAGCCCGGCCGGGTCGTCGAGGGAGCGCCGGACGCGGCCGACCCAGGTCGGGTCGGTGCCCACCACATCGGCGGGCGTGGGGAACTCACCGGCCGCCGGGTTGTCGAAGAGCACGACCCCGGGCGCGGTCGCGAGGATCTCGCGCGCCTTGTCGACCGTGACCGCGCTCTGGAAGCGGGCGTGGACGGTCAGGGAGTGCGTGGTGACGACGGGGACGCGTACACATGTCACCGCGACCTTGAGGTCCGGCAGGCCGAGGATCTTGCGGGACTCGTCCCGCACCTTCATCTCCTCGGAGGACCAGCCGTCCTCGCGCAGGGACCCGGCCCACGGCACGACGTTGAGCGCCACGGGCTCGGGGAAGGGGCCGGTGTTGTCGCCGACGGCGCGGCGTACGTCGCCGGGGTTCGTCCCGAGTTCCGTACCGGCCACGAGCGACATCTGCTGGCGCAGGGTGTCGATACCGGCGCGGCCGGCCCCGCTGACGGCCTGGTAGCTGGAGACGACCAGCTCGCGCAGCCCGAACTCGGCGTGCAGCGCCCCGACGGCGACGATCATCGACAGGGTCGTGCAGTTGGGGTTGGCGACGATGCCGCGCGGCCGCACGCGCGCGGCGTGCGGATTGACCTCGGGCACGACGAGCGGCACGTCCGGGTCCAGGCGGAAGGCGGCCGAGTTGTCGACGACGACCGCCCCCTTGGAGGCGGCGACGGGCGCCCACTGCGCGGAGATCTCGTCGGGTACGTCGAACATCGCGACGTCGACGCCGTCGAAGACCTCCTCGCTCAGGGCCAGGACCTCGACCTCCTCCCCCCGCACGGTCAGCTTGCGGCCGGCCGAGCGCGGGGAGGCGATCAGGCGGATCTCGCCCCAGATGTCCGCGTGCTGCGAAAGGATCTGGAGCATGACCGTGCCGACGGCCCCGGTCGCTCCCACGACCGCGAGTGTCGGCCTGTCGGTCTGAGCCATCAGCGGCCGGTGCCTCCGTAGACCACGGCCTCGTCGGAGTCCGAGTCGAGCCCGAAGGCGGTGTGCACGGCGCGCACGGCCTCGTTCACATCGTCTGCGCGCGTGACGACCGAGATGCGGATCTCGGAGGTCGAGATGAGCTCGATGTTGACGCCCGCGTCGCTGAGCGCCTCGAAGAACCCGGCCGTGACACCCGGGTTCGTCTTCATACCGGCGCCCACGAGGGAGATCTTGGCGATCTGGTCGTCGTACCGCAGGGACTCGAAGCCGACCGCGGTCCTCGTCTTCTCCAGGGCGTCGATGGCCTTGCGGCCCTCGGTCTTCGGGAGGGTGAAGGAGATGTCCGTCAGGCCGGTCGAGGCCGCGGACACGTTCTGCACGATCATGTCGATGTTGACCTGGGAGTCCGCGATGGCGCGGAAGATGTTCGCGGCCTCCCCGGGCTTGTCCGGGACACCGACGACGGTGATCTTCGCCTCGGAGGTGTCGTGAGCGACACCGGAGATGATGGCCTGCTCCACCTTCTGGTCCCCTTGATCAAAGTGCGGTTCGTTGCTGACCCAGGTGCCCTGCAGTCCCGAGAAGGACGAGCGGACGTGGATCGGGATGTTGTAGCGGCGCGCGTACTCCACACAGCGGTGGAGCAGCACCTTGGACCCGGAGCTGGCGAGCTCCAGCATGTCCTCGAAGGAGATCCAGTCGATCTTCCGCGCCTTCTTCACGACGCGCGGGTCGGCGGTGAACACACCGTCGACGTCGGTGTAGATCTCGCACACCTCGGCGTCGAGCGCCGCGGCGAGGGCGACCGCCGTCGTGTCGGACCCGCCACGGCCGAGCGTGGTGATGTCCTTCTTGTCCTGGCTGACGCCCTGGAACCCGGCGACGATGGCGATGTTGCCCTCGTCGAGCGCCGTCCTGATCCGTCCCGGGGTCACATCGATGATCCGGGCTTTGTTGTGGACCGAGTCGGTGATGACGCCGGCCTGACTGCCCGTGAACGACTGGGCCTCGTGGCCCAGGTTTTTGATCGCCATGGCCAGCAGGGCCATGGAGATCCGCTCCCCGGCGGTCAGCAGCATGTCGAATTCGCGCCCGGCAGGGATCGGGGATACCTGCCCGGCGAGATCGATCAACTCATCCGTCGTGTCGCCCATCGCGGACACCACGACAACCACCTGGTTGCCGTTCTTCTTGGCGTCGACGATTCGCTTGGCGACCCGCTTGATGCCTTCGGCATCGGCTACGGAGGAGCCTCCGTACTTCTGCACGACAAGGCCCACGTGCGCTCCTCGCTCAGTTTGTCTCGGTCGGCTCAGTCTAACGAGCGGCCGAAATCAGCCCCGGGAATACCACATCCTGAGATGTCCCGCTCAGAAGGTGATCGCCGGGCACAGGACCCGGTGGGGGCTTCACGCTCCGGCCGCTCGGACAGGCGCATGCCCGCGCCCCGGCCCGGCAACCGGAAAAGTGGGGTGGGTCACTTCACCGGCCGGATCGTTTCACCGGGGAGCACCCATGGGACGGAGGGTCATTTCACCGTTCGGAGCCCCAGCGGACCCGCGATCTCCTCAGCCATGACCTTGCCCGCGGCCTCGGCGAGGGCGTCCTCGGCGAGGTCCTCGTCGGTGTCGAGGCCGTCCAGGTCGTCCAGCGGCTGGTTGAGGCGGACGTGCGCGACCAGCGACTGGAGCGCGCGCAGGGCGCCGGAGGCCGTGGAGCCCCAGTTCGAGAAGTAGGAGAACTGCCACCACCACAGGGCCTCGGTGGTGCGGCCCGCGCGGTAATGAGCCATGCCGTGGCGCAGATCGGCCATGACGTCGGCCAGGTCGTCCGAGATCCGGCAGGCGACCGGCGCCTTGCGGGGCTCGTACGGGTCGAAGACCTCGGAGTAGACGTCGATCGGCTCCAGGAGCGTGGCGAGCTTCTGGCGCAGGTCGTCGACGTCCGGCTCGGGGCCGAGATCGGGCTCGTAGCGCTCGTCGGGGACGATGTCCTCGTGCGCGCCGAGCCGGCCGCCCGCGAGGAGCAGCTGGGAGACCTCGAGGAGCAGGAAGGGCACGGCCGAGTCCGGCTCGTCACCCTTCGCCACCTCGGCGACCGCGACGAGGAAGGACTCGATCTGGTCCGAGATCTGGACCGCGAAGTCGTCCGGATGGTCCTTGACGGTGTTCAGCGTGGCGTCAGACATCTAGGAGTCGTCTCCCCTCGAAGGCGCGGCCGAGCGTGACCTCGTCCGCGTATTCCAGGTCGCCCCCGACCGGGAGCCCGCTGGCCAGGCGGGTGACCTTGAGGCCCATCGGCTTGATCATGCGGGCGAGGTACGTCGCCGTGGCCTCGCCCTCCAGGTTCGGGTCCGTGGCCAGGATCAGCTCGGTGACCGTTCCGTCGGCGAGGCGGGCGAGGAGTTCCCTTATCCGCAGGTCGTCCGGGCCGACGCCCTCGATGGGGCTGATCGCCCCGCCGAGCACGTGGTACTTGCCCCGGAACTCGCGGGTCCGCTCGATCGCGACGACGTCCTTGGGCTCCTCGACGACACAGATCACCGTCAGGTCGCGGCGCGGGTCGCGGCAGATGTTGCACAGCTCCTCCTGCGCCACATTGCCGCAGGTCGCGCAGAAGCGGACCTTGGCCTTGACCTCCATGAGGGCCTGCGCGAGACGCCGTACGTCCGTCGGCTCCGCCTGCAGGATGTGGAAGGCGATCCGCTGCGCGCTCTTGGGACCGACGCCCGGCAGCCTGCCGAGCTCGTCGATGAGGTCCTGGACCACGCCTTCGTACACGGAGTGCCTTCCGACTTCTGCTTGATGGTGCTGTGCCGCTGAGCATGCCAGCCGCTGAGTAGTACGTACGTTAGTTGCGGTGGGGCTTCCTTAGAAGGGAAGCCCCGGGATGCCTCCGCCGCCCAGGCCCTGGGCCAGCGGGCCGAGCTTCTGCTGCTGGAGCGCCTGCGCGTTCTCGTTCGCCGCCTGGACCGCCGCGACGACCAGGTCGGCGAGGGTCTCGGTGTCCTCGGGGTCGACCGCCTTCGGGTCGATGACGAGGCCGCGCAGCTCGCCGGAGCCGGTCACCGTCGCCTTGACCAGACCGCCGCCGGCCTGGCCCTCGACCTCGGTCCTGCCCAGCTCTTCCTGCGCCTTGGCGAGGTCCTGCTGCATCTTCTGGGCCTGCTGCAGCAGCTGCTGCATATTGGGCTGGCCACCACCGGGAATCACGATCAGCTCCTGTTGCGTCCTGTTTCGACCTGCGACCACGGGCGGGTTCTCCGCCCTGGAACGAGCCTACGTGGTCGGGGTGTCGCCCGCCCCGGCACCTTTCGCTGCACTCTTTCGAGTGAGTCGAGCTGCCTGCCTATACCTGATCAAGGCCCTCTTCCGGGCGGAAATACCGCGAAAACGGGTCCTTGGCCACCCATTGGGCGGTAGGAAGATGCTCTGCACATGAGCCCCATCCGTGACCAGGACCAGTCGTAGGGAGTGCCGGGTGAGCCAGCCGGAGATGCAGCCCGAGGGACCGCCGCAGGAGGAGCGGGGCGCCCGGGGCGAGCGCAGTGACGGCACGGGTGACGCGGTGCGGCCGGGCGACCTGACCGGGCGGACGTTTCCCGTCGGTGACTGGGGCGAGCCCGCCGAGCGGCTCGACGAGCTCTACCGGTGGGTGGAGCGCGGGGCGCTCGACACGGCGCACTGGTACCTCGCCGACCGGGTGTGGAAGCGGCGCGGGGCGCGGGCGCTGCGGGGCGGTGCGGTCGCCGGTGCCGTGTCGGGGGCGGCGCTGCCGCTGCTCGATCTGACCGGGGCGCTCGGCGGGGTCGCGCCCTGGGGGTATCTGGCGCTGCTGCTCGCGGTGGCGTGCGTGGCCTGCGACCGGTACTTCGGGCTCACGTCGGGCTGGATAAGGGACGTGGCCACGGCCCAGGCGGTGCAGCGGCGGCTTCAGGCGCTCCAGTTCGACTGGGCGTCGGAGAGCGTGCGGGAGGTGCTCGGCCCGACGGAGGGCACGGCCAGTGAGGCCGCCGAGCGGTGCCTGTCGGTGCTGCGGCGCTTCACGGACGACGTGACGGAGCTGGTGCGGTCGGAGACGGCGGACTGGATGGTGGAATTCCGCTCGGGTCCCGCGCCGCTGGTGATGCAGTCCTCCGTCGCCCCGGGCACCCGCCCCGTGGAGCCGCCGCCGGGCCGCTTCCCGCTCCCCCCGGGCGCCCGCCCGAACATGCCCCGCCAGCGCCCGCCCGAGCCGCGCTGACCGCTCCTCGTCCTGCCTGGGGCGGTGCGGTCGGGCGGGCCCGTGGCGGGGCGCGGTTCGGGCGCGGGGCTCCGGGTCAACTGAAGATGATCATGGAACCTTGGGCCAGGCTCCGGGTCGCGGCCGCGTGCAGGCCGAGCCAGACATGGCGTTCGCGGGCGAAGGGGCTGTTGTCGAGGGGGGCCGGCGCCGCCGGTTCCTCCAGCGCCGTGGGGCCCTCCGGCGGGACCGGGGGCGCCGGCGGGTTGGCCGGGTCTATGCCGATCGACCGGGCCACGTACTCCAGTTCCCGCAGGAGCGCGTGCGAGGAGCAGAGGGGGCCACCGCCGGCGAGGAGTTCGTCGTTGGACAGCGGACTCGGGAAGTCCACGGGGACGTACGCTCCCGCGTGGTCGTAGTGCCAGACCAGATGCGACTGCTGCGCCGTCGTCTCGAACATCTCCAGGAGCTGCTCGTAGTCGCCGCCCAGTTCGTCGACCGGCGTGACGGCGAGGCCGCACATCTGGAGGAGGTACGCGCGCCGCAGGAAGTGCAGCGCGTCGTAGTCGAAGCCGGCGACGGGGGCCACGTCACCGGAGAGTCCCGGCATGTACGAGTAGACCGGCACCGGTGGCAGTCCTGCCTCGTGCAACGCCTTGTCGTAGAGCGCGAGTTCCTCGGCGAAGGGGTTGTCGGGGCTGTGGCACAGCACATCGACGAGCGGGACCAGCCACAGGTCACAGGCCAAGGCGACTCCTCCGGTGGTGAAGGCCGTAATGAACGGCGGAAAGGCAGCGTAATGCGCGCGGAGCCGGTTCAGCTCCCCCTCTGCACATTGCTCAGATCCCAGATCCATACGCCTCCGGTCCACGTACCGGCCCTGCCGACCAGCTGGTCGACCGTCGCCCGCAGCACCCCGTCGTTCTGCTGCGGGGCGAGCACGAGGACACCGGCGCGCCAGTACGCGAAGTCGCGGCGGGCCTGGGCGCGCCACGCGTCGGTGATCTCGGGGGCCCGGCCCGAGTAGCGGATGTCGCGCAGCAGGTTGGAGGTCCAGCGGGGCGAGGCGCCGTAGATGCCGACGTGGTCGGGGCCGTAGGGGCCGTTGAAGTACCCGCCGGGAAGACG
Organism: Streptomyces sp. NBC_00569; assembly: GCF_036345255.1. Taxonomy (NCBI): domain Bacteria; kingdom Bacillati; phylum Actinomycetota; class Actinomycetes; order Kitasatosporales; family Streptomycetaceae; genus Streptomyces; species Streptomyces sp. NBC_00569. The sequence continues at coordinate 4,964,877 of NZ_CP107783.1, forward strand.
GAAACCGAGGCCGGCCTCGGTCTGCCAGTGCAGGGCCTCCGCGTTGCCCGGGTCGGGCAGCGGCACCGGCACGAGACTCTCGCCGGGGCCGACGTACCGCTTCCAGGTGCCGTCGGCGACGAACGCCGGGACGTCGGCCCGGTCGACCGCCCTGAGCGGCGCCGGGACGATCGGCACGAGCGCCGCGGCGACCACCGCGAAGCCGACGAGCCGGTACGGGACCCGCGCCGCGGCGAGCCGGTCCAGCGCGAGGGCGAGCAGCATCCCGAGCGCGGGCGCGCACACCATCGCCACCCGCGACTCGATGACCGACTCGAACAGAGGCCGGTGGGCGAGCAGCGCCCAGGGGCCCGGCAGTACGACGTCGGTCAGCGGGATACGGAACTTCGGGCCGAGCGAGAGCAGGGCCGCGGCGACCGCGGTGAACGCGAGCGCCTTCACCGCGGCGCTGCGCCACAGCCGTACGACGATCGCGAAGGCGAGCGCGACGAGCGGCCAGCCGTAGAAGGCGTTCTGCTCGGTCGGGTTGAGGGCGAGCGTGGCGGCGCGCTCGCGGGAGCCGGCGAGGGAGCGCTCGGCGAAGGAGAGGAGGGCGAGGGGGCTGTTGCCCGCGTTGTCGCCGTGCAGCACGCTCTTGTAGCTCTGCGGGCCGAGGAACTGCCAGTACAGGGGGAAGGCGACGAGCGGCAGCGCGACCGCGGCGGCGACCCCCAGCCCGCGCAGGAGCGGGCGCCACATGGCCTTCGCCACGTCCCTGCGCACGACGGCGTAGGCGAGCGCGAACAGCACCATGCCCATGACGGCGAGCAGGAGCGGTTCCTCACCGAGGAAGATCTGGTACGTCGCGAAGAGGCCGAGGACGACGCCGTCGCGCACCACGCGCTTGCCTTCGCCCAGCCGCAGCGCCCGCTCGATGATCAGCGGGATCATGAACAGGACGACGAAGTTCGGGTGCGCGTGCGCGTGGCTGACCATCGGGGGCGCGAACGCGGCGAGGAGCGCGCCGGTCGCGGCGGCCCACCGGGTCCGTACGAGCCGTTTCAGGATCAGCCGGTACCAGGCGAACGCGGTGGCGGCGAGGCCGCACGTCATCGCCACGTTCAGGGCGACGGCGGGGCCGAAGAGCCAGGTCACGGGGGCGAGCGGGACGGACAGGCCCAGCATCGCGGTGTTGGCCATCAGGTTCACGCCGTCCGGGAAGCCCTGGAGCGTCGTGAACAAGGGGTTGTGGAGGTGGCGGACGCTGTCCGCCGTCACCGCGAAGAACCACTCCCACTGGTTCTGGTCCTGGAGGGAGTCGGGGAGGTAGCGGTGCGCGGGCGCCGCCCAGCGGCCCGAGTACAGGGCGACGGACAGGACGAGGAAGAGGGCCGCCACGAGGAGGTGGCCCTTCGGCACCGCCCGCGCCCTGAGCGTCACCAGCTCGGCCAGGACCCGTATGTAGTCGAAGGGGCGGACCTTCGAGCCCGCCTGGTGCGACCACCGCACGGGCACCTCGGCGACCGGCCAGCCGGAGCGGCGGAAGTACATCAGTATCTCCACGTCGATGCCCCAGCCGTCCAGGCGTGCCGCGGCGAACGCGGCGCGGGCCCGGTCGCCGTCGAAGAGCTTGAAGCCGCACTGGGTGTCCCTGATGCCGGGGACGGTCGTCGCACGGATCAGGAAGTTGCCGGTGCGGCCGAGGACTTCGCGCAGCCGGTGCTGGTGGCGGGCGATCGTCGCGCCGGGCCTGGCGCGGGAGCCGATCGCCGCCGCGTGGCCCTCGCCGAGCGCCTTGTCGAGGGCTTCCAGCTCCTCTATGGGCGCGGCGAGGTCGGCGTCGGTGACCAGGACACGGCGGCCGCGGGAGGCCAGGACACCCTGGCGCAGGGCGTGGCCCTTGCCGCGGTTGCGGGGGCTCCTGACGAGCCGGATGCGGGGGGTGCGGCCGGGGCCCTCGGGGGCGGCCGCCGCCGCGCACTCCGCGATCTCGCCGGTCCGGTCGGTGGAGCCGTCGTCGACGACGACGATCTCCCAGTCACCCCACCGGTTCCCGCCGTCCCTGTCGCTCAGGTACGCGGTGACCGCGTCCAGCGTGGGACCGAGCCGGCGCTCCTCGTTGTACGCGGGGACGACGACGGTGAGGTCCACCACGCCCGCGCGCGCGGCGACGGGACGGTCGGTCCGCTCCGTGCTCACCGCCCGGCCAGCCGCTCGACGAGGGCGAGGGAGTCTGCGTTGTACGCGGTGACGATGTCCTGCGCGGCGCGGGCGTCCCGGGCCGCGAGCGCGTCGACGAGGCCGCAGTGCCCCGACCAGAGGTGGCCTCTGAGGTCGTCCACGCGGCGCAGGTGCGGGACCGCGCACATCCACGACTGGACGCGCAGGCGATGGAAGAAGTCGGAGAGGTACGGGTTCCCGAACAGGGCGCTGAGCTCGCGCCAGAACCGCAGGTCGTAGCCGATCAGCACGTTCAGGTCGCCGGCCGCGGCCGCGCGGGCGGCCTCCTCGCCGCGGCGGCGGACCCCGGCGAGGGCGGCGGGAGTGGCTTGGTGCGCGTCGGCGTCGGCGACGAGGCCGCGGAAGATGCCGTCCGTGACGAGGCTGCGGGCCTCGATCATGCCGCGGTAGTCGGCGAGCGAGTACTCGTGGACCGCGAAGCCGCGGTGCTGGGCGGAGTCCAGGAGACCCTGCCCGGACAGGTCGACCAGGGCCTCGCGGACCGGGGTCGCGGAGACGCCGTACTGCTCGGCGATCTCCTTGACCGTGAACTCCTGGCCCGGTTCGAGCCGCCCCGCGAGGATCTCGTCGCGCAGGGCGTCGGCGATCTGCTGGCGCAGCGTGCTGCGCTGGACGGCAGCTCCGCCGTCGGTTCCGGGCACGTGGTGTCCCTCCCCCGTAGTGCGTCGTCAGCTGGTGAGGCTGTTCCTGGTCAGCTGGTCAGCCTACGCACTACGGGGAGTGACACGGAGTACTTGTTTCCCTACGCCGTGTATCCGTCCGCCACGGTCAGCGCCTCGTCGAGGGCGGCGAGACCCTCCTTGGCCTCGGCCTCCGTGACGTTGCACGGCGGGACCACGTGGGTGCGGTTCATGTTGATGAAGGGCCACAGGCCGTTCTTCTTGGCGGCGGCGCCGAAGGCGGCCATCGGCGCGTTCGCCGCACCCGCCGCGTTGTACGGGGTCAGCGGCTCACGGGTGGCCTTGTCCTTCACCAGCTCCAGGGCCCAGAACATGCCGAGTCCGCGGACCTCGCCCACCGACGGGTGGCGCTCGGCCAGCTCGCGCAGCGCCGGGCCGATCAGCGTCTCGCCGAGGTGGGCGGCGTTCTCGACGACGCGCTCCTCCTCCATGACGTTGATGGTGGCGACGGCCGCGGCGCAGGCCAGCGGGTGCCCGGAGTAGGTGAGGCCGCCCGGGTAGGGGCGCTTGCCGAACGTGTCGGCTATGGCGCCGGAGATGGCGACGCCGCCGAGCGGGACGTAGCCCGAGTTCACGCCCTTGGCGAAGGTCATCAGGTCGGGCACGACGTCGTAGTGGTCCGCGGCGAACCACTTGCCGGTGCGCCCGAAGCCCGCCATGACCTCGTCGAGGATGAAGACGATGCCGTGCCGGTCGCACAGCTCGCGCACGCCCTGGAGGTAGCCGGGCGGCGGCGTCATGATGCCGGCGGTGCCGGGCACGGTCTCCAGGATGATCGCGGCGATCGTGGCCGGGCCCTCGAAGGCGATGGTGTCCTCGAGGTGCTGGAGTGCGCGCTCGCACTCCTGCTGCTCGGTCTCCGAGTAGAACGGGGAGCGGTACAGGAACGGCGCCCAGAAGTGGACGACGCCCGCCGCGCCCTGGTCGCTCGGCCAGCGGCGCGGGTCGCCGGTCAGGTTGATCGCGGTGGAGGTGGCGCCGTGGTACGAGCGGTAGGCGGAGAGCACCTTGGGGCGGCCCGTGTGCAGACGGGCCATGCGGGTGGCGTTCTCCACCGCCTCGGCGCCGCCGTTGGTGAAGAAGATCTTGTCCAGGTCGCCGGGGGTCCGCTCGGCGATGAGGCGTGCGGCCTCGGAGCGGGCCTCGACGGCGAACGCGGGCGCGAAGGTCGTGAGGGAGGCGGCCTGCTCCTGGATCGCGGCGACGACCTTCGGGTGCTGGTACCCGATGTTCGTGAAGACGAGGCCGGAGGTGAAGTCGAGGTAGCGGTTGCCGTCGTAGTCCCAGAAGTACGAGCCTTCGGCGCCGGCGACGGCGAGCGGGTCGATGAGCTCCTGTGCGGACCAGGAGTGGAACACGTGCGCACGGTCCGCGGCCTTGACGGCGGCGCCGACCTGGGGATTCGGCTGAGGGGTCATGGGCCCGAGGGTAAATGTCCGCATGGTGGAAGGACCATCGGCGTCCTGTCTGTGGGACGGCCGCTAACGCGACACACTGTCGCCCTCGCCCGGAGGCACCGCCCCGGGGAACAGCGTCCGCACCGCGTCGTCCCACGGTCCGGCCGCCAGCTCGGGCCGCAGCGCGGCGAGCCCCCCGCAGTACTTGCCGAACGCGACGGGCGCCACCCCGAACCGGGCGAGGAGCCGGTCCGCGTCCGTCGGCCGCCCCGGCGCGCCCGCCTTGGTCTCCACGAGCACGGACCCGCCGTCTGCCCGCACCGCGCGCCCCCGCGACGCGTCACGCACGACGAGCCCCGCGTCGCAGGTGAGCCGCTGCCCGTCGGCCACGAACGTCGCGCGCCGGTACTCGGTGACGACGCGGGCGGCCAGCTCCTGCGGCGCCCCGATGCCGTACGTGCCGCGCAGGAGGCCGCTGACGAAGGCGCGCCGGGTGTCGTCGAGGGGGTGGTCGCCCTCGCCCAGGAGGGTGCGGTGCTTGACCGTCCCGCCGTCCGCGCAGCGCACCTTGAGCTCCAACTGCCGCTTCCCGCTGTCCTCGTAGAGCCGCTCCCTGATGCCGAAGCGGGGCGCGCGTTCCTGCGCGTGGTCGTGGAACGTGCGCAGGGCGGGGGTGTCGTAGTGCGTCGAGCGGTATCCGAACCAGCGGCGACCGCCGACGGACAGGGCGCGGTAGGGGCCGCCCGGCCTGCGGGGGTCGGTGAGCAGGGCGGCGAAGTCCTGGAAGAGCTCGACGGGAACGATATAGCTGTGGCCGTGGTGGCGCAGCAGCGGGGCCTCGGCGTCGGTCCCGTCGAGTCCGACGGGGCGGGCGGCGAGCGCGGCGCGCGCGAGGGCGCGGACGGCGACTGGCGTCCTGTTCAGCACACGGTCTCCTCGGTAGGGGGAGGTCGTAGACGTGAAGGGGTACGTCGTGACGTGGTCGTCGTGGTTCGTTGCGGTTCGTCGTGAAGTACTACGTACCGGATCGCAAGATCGTTCCGATTGACGGAAATGAATTTCCACGGAGAAGGGGGCCGTGCGAAGGATGATTGACAGCATCCTGTCGCAATGACAGCATGCTGTCATAAGCATCAGGCAGTGACAGGTACCCGAGGTTCTGGAGGACACCATGACCGCCGGCCGCGCCGAGAAGCCCGTACACCTCGCCGTCTACGACACGCTCGCCGACTGGGAGTCGGGGCACGCCACCGCGCACCTGGCCCGTGGCGGTTACGGGATCCGCACCGTCGCGCTCGACTCCGGGCGGGCCGTCACCACCATCGGCGGCGTGCGCGTCCAGCCCGATCTCGCCCTCGACGACCTGCGCCCCGAGGACAGCTCGCTGCTGATCCTCACCGGCGCCGACCTCTGGGACGCCGGTGACGACCTCGCGCCCTTCGCCCGCAAGGCCCGTGCCTTCCTCGACGCGGGAGTGCCGGTCGCCGCGATCTGCGGGGCCACCGCCGGACTCGCCCGCGAGGGCCTGCTCGACGACCGGGCGCACACCAGCGCCGCCCCCATGTACCTCGACGCCACCGGCTACAAGGGCGGCGAGCGCTACGTCGACGCGGACGCCGTGACCGACGGCGGCCTGATCACCGCCGGGCCGACCGAACCGGTCGCGTTCGCGCGCGAAGTCCTCGGCGGGCTCGGGGTGTTCGAGGGCGAGCTGCTCGACGCCTGGTACCGCCTGTTCCACGACTCGGACGTGACGGCGTACGCGATCCTCCAGGGAGCGCAGGAGTGAGCAGGGCGCGCCAGGACCTGCTGAGCCGGACCGCGCTCGGCGTCTTCCGGCTCAACGGCCAGTTCCTGTCCGTCTCCGAGGAGCTTTCACGGCCCGCGGGACTCACCGCGGCCCGGTGGCAGGTGCTCGGCGCGGTCCTGACCGAGCCGCTGCCCGTCGCCGGCATCGCGCGCGTCATGGGCATCACCCGCCAGAGCGTGCAGCGCGTCGCCGACCTGCTCGTCACCCAGGGCCTCGCCGCGTACGAGCCGAACCCGGCCCACCGGCGCGCCAAACTCCTGGCCCCCACCGAGGAGGGCCGTGCGGCGGTCGCGCGGATCGGCCCCGGCCACGCGGCCCTCGCGGACCGGCTCGCGGCGGCACTCGGCGAGGACGAACTCGCCGCGACGGTGCGGACGCTCGAACGGCTGTCGGCGGCACTCGACGAGGTGATGGATCACCCCGGGGGTCACCCGACGGCCCACCCTGTTACGGAACCGTAGACGCCGCCACCGCCCCAGTGTCACAACCTCCCACTATTCTCAGGATGTTGGTCACACACGGGGGAGGGTGGCGCGACATGGAGAAGCTGGGGGCGGGAGATCCGCAGCGCATCGGTGCGTACCGGCTGCTGGCGCGGCTCGGGGCGGGCGGGATGGGCCAGGTCTATCTGGCGCGTTCGGACCGCGGGCGCACGGTCGCGGTCAAGCTGGTACGCCAGGAGCTCGCCGAGCAGGAGGAGTTCAGGAACCGGTTCCGGCTCGAGGTGCGGGCCGCGCGACAGGTCGGCGGGGAGTGGACCGCGCCGGTCCTCGACGCGGACACGGAGGCGGACATCCCCTGGGTGGCCACGGGTTACGTGGCGGGGCCCTCGCTCCAGACGGTCGTCTCGCACGACTACGGCGCGCTGCCCGAGCGCTCCGTGCGGATCCTCGCGGCGGGCCTCACGCACGCGCTCAAGGACATCCACACCGCGGGCCTCATCCACCGCGACCTGAAGCCGTCGAACGTCCTGGTGACGATCGACGGGCCCCGGGTCATCGACTTCGGTATCGCCCGCGCCCTGGAGACCGTGACGGACGGCGGCCTCACGAGAACGGGCGCCCTCGTGGGCTCGCCCGGCTTCATGGCCCCCGAGCAGGTGCGCGGCGACCGGATCACCCCGGCCTGCGATGTGTTCTGCCTCGGCTCGGTCCTCGCCTACGCGGCGTCGGGCGCGCTCCCGTTCGGCACGGCCAACAGCGGGGTGCACGCCCTGATGTTCCGTATCGCCCAAGAGGAACCCGACCTCGAAGGGCTCCCGGAGGGCCTCCAGGAACTCGTACGGGACTGTCTGCACAAGGAGCCCTCGGCCCGGCCGACCCTGGACCAGCTTCTGGAGCGGACCGGCGCCGAGGACACGCTCGGCGACGGCGGACGCACACGTGACCCGTGGCTGCCGGGCGCCCTCGTGGCCCAACTGGGTCGTCACGCGGTGCAGTTGCTGGACACGGAGGACCCCGACGGCGCGACCGGGGCGACCTCCGGGCAGCCGCCCAGCCTCTCCAAGGAGACGCCCGCACCCGCCACGCCCGCCGCTCCCGCAGCGCCCGCAGAGACCGGGAACGGCGAGCCGACCCCTCCCCCGCCCGGCAAGCCCGGCGCCGCGCCCGTCAACCACCTCCCGACGATGGTCTCCCCCTCCGGCCCGCCGGCCCCCGCGCTCCCGCCGGCGGCCCCGCCCGCCTCCGCCGCGTACGGGTATCCGCATCCGCACCCCCAGGCACCCGTCTACGGCTATCCGCAGCAGGGCGCCTGGGGCGGGACGCCGCCCTACGGCCCCGCCGCCACACCGCCGTACGGCCCCGGCGTCGTCCCCATCGGCGCGCCGCAGCCGGAGCCGCGGCGCAGCGGGCGCTCCACGGCCGCGCTGATCGTGGTGGCGCTCGTCGTGGCGCTCGGCGCGGGCGGCTCGGTGTACGCGCTGATGAAGGACGACGGCAAGCCGGCCTCCCAGAGCGAGGACTCCAAGCAGCCGACGTCCGGTGCGCCCACGAGCCAGGGACCCTCGACGGCCGGCCCCAGTTCGCAGGACCCCGGGACCTCGCAGCCGGCCGAGTCCTCCGAACCGCCCGCGGGCGGGGACGTGCCCGCCGAGTTCCTCGGCACCTGGACCGCCTCGATCGACAATGCCACGGGCCACAACACCCGCCGTCTGGACATCGGGCAGGGCGGCCCCGGGGACACGGTCCTGTCGATGACGGCGGACGGACCGCTCAAGGGGGGCGGCACGTACCACTGCGTGTTCCAGGGCACGCTGGTGTCGGCCTCCGGCGGGACGCTGCACATCGGCGCCACCGACGTCGTCTCCGGCCCCGCCGGTTCGTGCAGTCCGGGCAAGCCGAGCACGGTCGAGGTGCTCTCGTCGGGCGAGCTGCGCCGCACGATGAACAACGGCGACGAGCTGACGTACAGCAAGGGCGGCTGAACACCCGGTCCGCCGGGCCGAGTTGAACGGAAGGGTGTCGTCCGGCGAACATCCGCCGACGCACCCGCCGTTCCGCCCCCGGCCGGCCGTCCGCTTCGTACGGTGACCGCACCATCAAGTCGGTGACCCGTGCGAGGGGCTCATGAGCTGGTTCGATGTCGACGTCGTCATGGGTGGCGCCGGTGTGCTCATCGGCATCGCGTCCATCGCCGCGCCGGTGTGGATCGACCGACGCGCGCCGCGCCGCAAACGCATCGGCTACCGCAAGCAGATGGACACCGTCATAGGCGGCAGCAACCGCGCGGGCGCCAGCAACGTACGGCTCGGACTCTTCGACGAGATGCCCGAGATGTCGGACGCGACGCTCGTCCTGCTGCGCATCGAGAACGACGGCTCGGTGCCCATCGGCCGGGACGACTACACGGACTCGTCACCGCACCACGGCCTGACCGCCGTGTTCGAGGACCGCACCGTCCGGGGCGTGGCCGTCACGCTGCCGCCCGAGGCGGAGCACCTGATGGGCCACTTCGACCAGGGTCCGGGACTGGTCAGTTCGGGCAGCGCACTGCGCATCCCGCGGGTGCCGCTCAACCCCGGCGCGTACTACAAGCTCCTCGTCCTGCTCACCGGCGGACCGGTCGACAGCGACACCACCGTCCAGGGCGATGTCGAGGGCGGTGAACTGCACGAGAACCACAGCGTCACGCCCGACGAGAAGCCCCCCGTGTTCGGCTTCTGGGCACGCCGGGTGACCGGCCTCCTGAGCGCCTTCGTCATCGCGCTCGCGGCCCTCGCCCTGTGGCCCGACACCCCGCCGCCGCCCGACTACTGCGAGAAGGGCCCGCTCACGGTCACCGGCTCGACGGCGTTCGCTCCGGTCGCCGAGGAGCTGAAGCAGAAGTACGAGGAGCACTGCCCCGACGTGACCATCACGGTCAGCGCCCACGGCAGCCAGACCGGCGTACGGGAACTCGCCCTCGGCGGCGCGCAGGGAACGGGCGCCGCCGGGCAGCCGGCCAAGGGATCACCGGCCGTGGTCGCCTTCTCCGACGGGCCGCGCCCCGCGAGCTACACCCAGCTCAGCGAGAACCACGTCGCCGTCTCCCTGTTCACCCTCGTCGTCAACGACCGGGTCCGGCTCAGGAACCTGCGGGTCGCCGACGTACGCCGCCTCTACCGCGGCGAGATCCGCTCCTGGGCCCAGCTCGGCGGACCCGACCTGCCCGTCGTCCTGGTCAGCCGCACCTCGGGCTCCGGCACCCGCCGCGCCCTCCAGGACCGGGTCCTCGCCGGCGGCGAGGAGCCCCGCACCTCGTCGGACGACTGCACCAACAGAACGGTGCGGTCGGAGCCCGTACTGCGCTGCGAACTCGACTCCACCGACCAGGTCCTGGACGCCGTCGCCCGCATCCCCGGGGCGCTCGGCTACAGCGAACTGCGCGCCGCCACCGAGCTGAAGGGCCTGCACCGTCTCTCCCTCGACGGCCACGCGCCGGACATCGACCACATCGAGTCGAGCGGCTACCCGTACCGCGAGATCGAGTTCGCCTACACCTACGGCCGCCCGCCCGCCGACTCCCTCGCCTCCAGCTTCCTGGCCTACGCGATCCGCGGCCCCGGCCAGGACGTCGTCCGCACCCACGGCCATCTGCCGTGCGGGACGCCCGTGGGGCTGCGGATCTGCGGAAAGGAGTGACGGCCCCGCTCCCCCGGCACTCCCCCAGGAAATAGCCCGATGGCGCCTACAACCTTCGGCCTCCGGCACGGGTCTCCTGATCACCAAACCGCCATGCCGAGCCCGCCGCAGGAGAATCCGCCATGCCGAAGCACAAGCGCACCCCCGCCGTCAGACCGGGCCGTGGCCGCATCGCGGCCGCGACGGCCGCCGCGGCCGCACTCACCGGAGGCCTCGTCTCCCTGTCGGCCGGCGCCGCGTCGGCGACGCCCGGCGCCTCCGCCACCCAGCCGCACGAGGCCGACTTCAACCTCGACGGCTACCCGGACGTCGCCGTCTCCTCTCCCGAGGCGTCCGTCAGCGGCCACGCGAAGGCCGGGCAGATCACCGTGTTCTACGGTTCGGCGAGCGGGATCAGCGCCGCGAAGCGCGCCACCCTCACCCAGAGTTCCACGGGCGTGCCGGGCACGCCCGAGTCCGGCGACCTCTTCGGTTACGTCACCTCACCTGGCGACTTCAACCATGACGGCTTCACCGACCTCGCCGTGGGCACCCCCTACGAGGACATGCCCGGCGACACCGACGGCGGGACCGTCACCGTCCTGTGGGGCTCCTCCGGAGGGCTGAAGGGCGGCACCACCATCGCGGACCCGGCGCCCTCCAGCCACGACCGGTTCGGCTTCGACGTCGCGGCGGGCGACTTCGACGGCGACGGGAAGACCGACCTCGTGACGGCGGACACCAGCAAGTCCGTCCGCGTCTTCAAGAGCGGCATCGCGAAGTCGGGCACGGTCGGCTCGGTCACCGCCGTCACCACCCCGGTGCGGGCGACCAGCCCGTACCACCTGCACAAGCTCACGGCCGGCGACGTGAACGCAGACGGCAAGGACGACCTCGTCGTCAGCGGCAACAACGCCACCAGTGACGGCGACTACCTCGCCAACTACTACCTGCCCGGCACGGCGTCCGGCCCGTCCGCCACCGCCACCGCACTGCCGGGCGGCATCATCAGCGACATAGGTGACATCAACGGCGACGGCTTCGGCGACGTGGTCACCGGCCTGACCTCCGACGCCTCCAACTCCGAGGAGCAGCCCGGCACGTCCACCGGCGGCGACATCCACGTCACGTACGGCTCCGCCACCGGACCGGACGGCGGCACCACCGTGATCTCCCAGGACACCGCGGGCGTCCCCGGCACCGGTGAGGCGTCGGACCTGTTCGGCTGGGAGGTCAGCGTCGGCGACATCAACGGCGACGGCCTCTCCGACATCGCCATCGGCACCGTCGCCGAGGACGGCGCGGCCTCGGGAACGGGCGACAGCGGCGCCGTGACCGTCCTGTACGGCTCGGCCTCGGGCGTCACCGGAACCGGCGCCCAGACCTTCACCCAGGACACGGCGGGCGTCCCGGGCAGCAGCGAGTACCAGGACGCGTTCGGCACCGACGTCCTGCTGTCGGACTTCAACGCCGACGGCAGGTCGGACCTGGCCGTCGGAGTCAGCGGCGAGAACGAGGGCAACGGCGCCGTCACCGTCCTCAAGTCCAGCGGCGGCAGGATCACCACGACGGGCGCGGTGTCGCTCTCGCCCTCGGCCGTGGGCGTGTCCACGTCCGGCACCCCACAGTTCGGGTCGGTCTTCGGAGGCTGACCGCACACACGAAGGCGCCCCGGCCCGCCGAAGCGGACCGGGGCGCCTGCTGTTCCGGGGCGCGGGGCCTAGAGGAACGAGTTGACCTCGATGGTCTCGGTGCGGCCGGGGCCGACACCGATCGCGGAGATCGGGGCGCCCGACATCTCCTCCAGGGCCTTCACGTACGCCTGCGCGTTCTTCGGCAGGTCGGAGAAGGTCTTGGCCTTGGTGATGTCCTCGGACCAGCCCGGCAGGTACTCGTAGACCGGCTTCGCGTGGTGGAAGTCGGACTGCGAGTACGGGAGCTCCTCGACGCGCTTGCCGTCGATCTCGTAGGCGACGCAGACCGGGATCTGCTCCCAGCCCGTGAGCACGTCCAGCTTGGTGAGGAAGAAGTCCGTCAGACCGTTCACGCGGGTCGCGTAGCGGGCGATGACCGCGTCGAACCAGCCGCAGCGGCGGTCACGGCCGGTGGTGACACCGCGCTCGCCGCCGATGCGGCGCAGCGCCTCGCCGTCCTCGTCGAACAGCTCGGTCGGGAACGGGCCCGCGCCGACACGGGTCGTGTACGCCTTGAGGATGCCGATGACGCGGCTGATCTTCGTCGGGCCGACGCCCGCACCCGTGCAGGCGCCGCCCGCGGTCGGGTTCGACGACGTCACGAAGGGATACGTGCCGTGGTCGATGTCGAGCAGCGTGCCCTGGCCACCCTCGAAGAGGACGACCTTGTCGTCGTCGAGGGCCTTGTTCAGGATCAGGGTGGTGTCGGCGACGTAGCCCTTGATCTGCTCCGCGTAGCCGAGCAGCTCCTCGACGACCTGCTCCGCCTCGATGGCGCGCCGGTTGAAGACCTTGGTGAGGAGCTGGTTCTTGCCCTCCAGCGCCGCTTCGACCTTCTGGGTGAGGATCGACTCGTCGTAGAGGTCCTGGACGCGGATGCCGACGCGGTTGATCTTGTCCGCGTACGTCGGGCCGATACCGCGGCCGGTGGTGCCGATCTTGCGCTTGCCGAGGAAGCGTTCCGTCACCTTGTCGACGGTCACGTTGTACGGCGTGATGATGTGCGCGTTGCCGCTGAGCAGCAGCTTCGACGTGTCGACGCCGCGCTCGTTCAGTCCACTCAGCTCGGAGAGCAGGACCGACGGGTCGACGACGACACCGTTTCCGATGACCGGCGTGCACTCCGGCGAGAGGATCCCGGAAGGGAGGAGGTGGAGCGCATACTTCTGGTCGCCTACGACGACCGTGTGACCGGCGTTGTTGCCGCCCTGGTAGCGCACCACATAGTCCACGGATCCACCGAGCAGGTCGGTGGCCTTTCCCTTGCCTTCGTCACCCCACTGAGCACCGAGCAGCACAAGTGCGGGCACAGGCGTACACCCCTTCCGGGCGGGGCAAGACCAAGGTCAGGGGCCGTAGCCGCCTGTATGGGTGTGCCTTGGTGTGCCCCGGAATAGACGAAGCCCCTGGCGCAATAGCGCAAGGGGCTCTTGCACCAAGATGCTACCCGAGGAAGCGAGGCAGGACCGAGGTGGCGGCTTTTGACCAGCTACTGGTGGTCGTCGATCCGGTCGCCCGGCGTGCGGACGGCGAGTCGGTACGCATCGCGAAGGACGTGCTCGGCGCCGGTGCGACGCTGAAGGTGTGCCTGCCGGACGGGCCGGAGGAATTCGCGAAGGCGCTGGTCAGAAGGGGTTCCCGGCGGCCGGTGGTGATCGGGGACGACCGGGCGCTGCTGCGCGCGGTGGCGCTGCTGCACCGCGAGCGCGAGCTGGCGGGTTCCGTTCTCTCGTTCGTGCCGGTCGGGGCGAGTCTCTCGCTGGCGCGCTCCCTCGGCGTGCCGACCGACGCGGTGGCGGCGGCCCGGACGGCCCTGGAGGGAGTCGCGCGGCGGCTCGATCTGCTCGTCGACGACTCGGACGGGGTGGTGCTCGGGGATCTGCGGATCCCGCCCGTGGCGCATCCGGCGGCGCCGGGCTCCGATCCCGCGCACCACTGGCTGCGCACCTGCCAGTCCCTCGTCCGCACGCTCGCGGCGCGACCGCCGCGTACGACGGCGCCTGCGCCGGGGCCGCAGCGGCTGCGGGTCGAGGCGGACGGGGTGACGCTGGTCGATCTGGACCGGCCGGTCGAGGGCGTGAGCGTGGCCCCGGACGCGGCGGGCCGGGCCAGCGTCGAGGTGAGGCCGTCCTCGGTGGGCGCGGAGGCGGGGCCCCTGCGGGTCCTCGCGCACTCGGTGACGGTGTCGGGCCCGGACTTCCGCTACCGCGCGGACCAGGTGGTGGGCGGCCCCGTACGCACCCGCACGTGGACGGTACGGGCGGGTGCGTGGGGGCTGACACTGCCGAAGTGACGTGAGGGTCAGTTCGACAGGTCCCGGCGGCGCAGGCCCGTCAGGCCCGCCGCGACGAGGACCGCCGCGATCGCCAGCAGGGTCAGGACGGGGGTCCACTCCATCTCGCCGCCCGGCAGCTTCGGCAGGTGGCCGAACGGGGAGAGGCTCATGACCGCCTGTGGGAGCTCGAACGCCGGGCCGATCCAGCCGATCAGGAGGGCGATGCCCGCGACGGCCCAGGCCGCCACCGCCGCCTTCGGGAACACCCCGAACAGCAGCACGGCGAGGCCCCCGATGACCCAGATCGCGGCCAGCTGCGTGAGGCAGGCCCCCAGGACGGGGCCGAAGTTCTTGCCGTAGCCGATCCCGAGGCCGAGGCCGCCGAGCACCATGATGAGCGCGGCACCGCCGAACGCGATGGCCAGATGGCCCGCCGCCCACCGCAGCCGGCCGACCGCGGCCGCGAGGACCGGCTCGGCGCGCTGCGAGGTCTCCTCGCCGCTGAGGCGGAGCACCGACGAGACGATGTAGAGCGCGGCGACCATGCCGAGCATGCCGACCATCGTGGCGAGGAACGCGTCCGTGACGCCGGACTGGCCCCCCATCCGCTCGATGATGTCGCGCGTCTTCCGGTTGTCGCCGACGAGATCCGTCGCGCCCTGCGTCATCCCGCCGAACGCGATGCCGGCGACGAGGAACCCGGCGCTCCACCCGAACACGCTGCCGCGCTGGAGCCGCCAGGCGAGCGCGCCGGCCGTGCCGAGCCGGCCCGAGGCGGGTCCGGCGCGGCTCGGCAGGAAGCTCATCCCGATGTCGCGCCGCCCTGCGAGCCCGTACGCGGCCACCCCCTGCGCGGCGACGCCCGCCCCGAACAGGAGCAGCACCCACCAGCGCTCGTCCGCGAACGCCCGGGTGTTCTCCAGCCAGCCGAGCGGCGACAGCCAGGTCAGTACCGACGAACCTCCCCCGGTCCCCGAGTCCCCGGCCGCGCGCAGCACGAACGCCAGGCCGAGCACCGCCGACGTGAGGCCCTTGGCGAGGCGCGCGCTCTCCGTGAGCTGCGCGACGATCGCCGCCATCGTGGCGAACACCATGCCGGTCGCCGCGATCGCCAGCCCCAATGCCAGTGCCCCGGCGCCGCCTTGGGAGGCGAGGCCGCCCGCTACCAGCAGGGCGATGGCCGCGTCGGCGACGAGCGCCGCGAGCAGCGCGGCGGTCAGCGGGGCGCGCCGCCCCACCATCGCCGACGACACCAGCTCCTGGCGCCCGCTCTCCTCCTCGTCACGGGTGTGCCGTACGACGATGAGCAGGCTCATGACGGCGGCGAACAGCCCGCCGTAGACCCCGATGCGCCACGCGGTGAGTCCGCCGATCGAGTCGGCGAAGACCGGCCCGTACAGGGCGCGCATCGAGCTGTTCGTGGCCATCGACTGTGCGATGTCGGCGCGCTCGGCGGCGGTGCTGTAGACGCTCTTCAGGGAGCCGGGCATCGACAGGACCATCATGAGGACGACAGCGCCCCAGACGGGGATCATGACGCGGTCGCGGCGCAGGGCGAGCCTCAACAGGGTTCCCGTGCCCGCGAGTTGGCGAGCTCCGGCGGCGCGGGGGGCGAATCGCGTGTCGGCCACGGCGGCGGTCATCGTGACACCGCCCCTTCGGCGGCGCGGACGCCCTCGGCCCCGTCCGCACCGTCGCCCTGGTAGTGCCGCAGGAACAGCTCCTCCAGCGTGGGCGGGGTGCTGGCGAGCGACCGTACGCCGGAGCCGGTGAGCGAGCGGAGCACCGCGTCGAGCTTGTCGCTGTCGACCTGGAGCTTGACGCGCAGGCCCTGGATGTCCAGGTCGTGCACGCCGGGGAGCTGGGCGAGCCCGTCGGGCGGGGAGGCGAGTTCCGCGGTGACGCTGGTGCGGGTCAGGTGCCGCAGCTCGCTGAGCGACCCGGTCTCGACGGTACGGCCCTTGCGGATGATGCTGATCCGGTCGCAGAGCGACTCGACCTCGCTGAGGATGTGCGACGACAGCAGCACGGTCTGGCCCCGCTCACGGGCGGCCTCCTTGACGTACTCCTGGAAGACCTCCTCCATCAGCGGGTCGAGGCCGGAGGTCGGCTCGTCGAGGATGAGGACGTCCACGTCGGAGGCGAACGCGGCGACCAGGGCCACCTTCTGCCGGTTGCCCTTGGAGTAGGCGCGGCCCTTCTTGGTCGGGTCGAGCTCGAAGCGCTCGATCAGGTCCGCCCGGCGCGCCTTGTCGAGGCCTCCGCGCAGCCGCCCGTAGAGGTCGATGACCTCGCCGCCGCTGAGGTTGCGCCACAGCGTGACATCGCCCGGCACGTACGCGACCTTGCGGTGCAGGGCGACGGCATCGGCCCAGGGGTCGCCGCCGAGCAGCTGCACCGCACCCGAGTCGGCGCGCAGCAGGCCGAGCAGGACGCGGATGGTGGTGGACTTCCCCGCGCCGTTGGGGCCGAGGAAGCCGTGCACCTCGCCGGCCTCGACGTCCAGATCGAGGCCGTCCAGCGCGTGCGTCCTGCCGAACGACTTGTGCAGTCCGGAGACGGTCATTGCCTTCGTCATGTTTCAGAACGTACGCTACTTTCACAAACTTGTGAAGTTAAGGAAGCGTATAAACTTGAGGCTGCACGTCACCCAGGGGAGATGATCGGGACATGAGCGCGACGAAGGACGGCGACGGCGGCACCGGGACGAGCCGGGACGCCGCCGAGGCGGGGGTGTCACGCTTCGTGGAGCGGTTCGCCGCGGAGATGACCGAGGCCGGGATGCAGCGGATGGCCTCCCGTGTCTTCGCCTCGCTGCTCGCCTCCGACGAGAGCGCGCTGACCTCCGCCGAGCTCTCCGAGCGGCTGCAGATCAGCCCGGCGGCGGTGTCCGGGGCGGTGCGCTATCTGACGCAGGCGGGCATGGTCGGCCGCGAGCGGGAGCCCGGCTCGCGCCGCGACCGCTACCGGCTGCACAACGACCTGTGGTTCGAGACGTTCACCCGCCGCGACCAGCTCCTCGCGCGCTGGGAGAAGGTCCTGCGCGACGGGGTGGAATCACTGGGCCCGGACAGTCCCGCGGGCCTGCGGCTCGCCGAGACGGCGGCGTTCATGCAGTTCCTGGACAGCGAGCTGAAGGGCCTGATGACGCGGTGGCACGCACACCGCGAGACGCTCGACCTCGGCCCCCGGACCTGACGTTCCCTACGCGGGCCTGACCAGCCGGGCCTCGTACGCGAACACCGCCGCCTGGGTGCGGTCGCGCAGGCCCAGCTTCACCAGGACCCGGCTGACGTGGGTCTTGATGGTCGACTCGGCGACGACCAGCCGTTCGGCGATCTCCGCGTTCGACAGGCCCTGGGCGATCAGGACCAGCACCTCCGTCTCGCGCTCCGTCAGCTCACCGAACGCCTCCGGGTTCGCCACCGCCGGCAGCTTCGGGATCTCGGACAACTTGGAGAACTCCGTGATCAGGCGGCGGGTGACCGAGGGGGCGAGGAGCGCCTCGCCTTGGGCCACCACCCTTACACCGTCGGCCAGTTGGCGGGCCGAGGCGTCCTTGAGGAGGAAGCCGGAGGCACCGGCGCGCAGGGCCTGGTAGACGTACTCGTCGAGGTCGAAGGTGGTCAGGACGAGCACCTTCGCGCTGCCGTCCATCGCGGCGATCTCGCGGGTGGCCTCGATGCCGTTCAGCTCCGGCATGCGGATGTCCATGAGGACGACGTCCGGGGAGAGTTCACGGACCCGGGCGATCGCCTCCCGGCCGTTGACCGCCTCGCCGACGACCTCGATGTCGGGCATCGCGTTGAGCAGCACCGAGAAGCCCTCACGGACCATCATCTGGTCGTCGGCGATCAGTACGCGGATGGTCATGCGGGGTCTCCCGGTTCCAGTACACGGATGGTCATGCGGGGTCTCCCGGTTCCAGTACACGGATGGTCATGCGGGGTCTCCCGGTTCCAGTACACGGATGGTCATGCCGGGTCCCCCGGCCGGTCCGTCGGCGTCGCCTTTGTCGTCGCTTCCGGCTCCGGCGCGGCCACCGGCACGAACGCCGCCACCTCGTAGCCGCCGTCCGCCGTGGGGCCCGCCGTCATCTCGCCGCTCAGCATCGCGATGCGCTCCCGCATGCCCGTGATCCCGTGGCCCGCGCCCGGCGAGGGCTTGACCAGACCCGTCGGCGGGCCGTTCACGATGCGCAGGCCGAGCCCCCCGAGGACGTACGACACCTCGACGCGCGCCTCGGCGCCGGGCGCGTGCCGCAGCGCGTTGCTCAGCGCCTCCTGCACGATGCGGTACGCCGACAGCTCGACGCCCTGCGGCAGGTCACGGACCGCGCCGGTGACCGTCTGCCCGACCCGGAGCCCGGCCTCCCGCACGTTCTCCAGGAGCCGGCCGAGGTCGGCGAGCGTCGGCTGTGGGGCGTCGGGCGCCTCGTAATCCTCTGCCCGTACGACGCCGAGGACGCGGCGCAGCTCGGTGAGCGCCGCCACCGCGTTCTCGCGGATCGTGACGAACGCCTGCTCCAGCTCCGGGGGCGGGTTCTCCACGCGGTAGGGCGCGGCCTCCGCCTGGATCGCGACGACCGACATGTGGTGCGCGACCACGTCGTGCAGCTCGCGGGCGATGTTCGTGCGCTCCTCCAGGAGCGTGCGCCTGTCCCGCTCCACCGCCGTGACCTGGCGCTGCGCGGTCATCTCCACCTTCGCCTCGCGCCTGATGTGCACCGACGTGGTGACGAGGAGCGCGAGCGCGGAGATGACGAGCATCGGCGCGGTGTCCGGGTCCATGCTGTACCAGAGGACCGACGCGAAGAAGCCGAAGGCGGCCGTGCCCGCCCACATCCAGGCCGCCGTGCGGGGCCGGGTCCTGGAGGCGACGACCGTCATCACGACGAGGTGCGCGAAGAACCCGGCGGGCGCCCACGGGGCGCCGAATCCGTCCCCTCCCATGACCGCGACGAACGGCGTCGACACGAGGGATATCCACCACGCCCCGACCGGCCTGATCAGCGTCATCGCCACGGCGAGCGCCGGGACGAACCCGGACAGCGTGTGGATCACGTCGCCGCCCATCGAGTCGCCGACGGCGAATGCGATCAGCAGCGTGAAAAAGGCGGCGCCCAGGACCACGGCATGCGGCGTCCACACCGCGTAGCGGCGCAGCCGCTCCGGAAGCCGCCCGAGCAGCGGGCCGTCCGGCGACCACGGCGGGAGCGGACGGTAGGCGAAGGGATCCTTGAACAGGTCCTGCCGCAGGCCGCTCAGCGCACCGGCGGCGAGACGGTACTCGGGGCTGCGGCTCTTGGCCCCCGTCGGCATCGTCTGGGTCTGGGTCTGGGTCTCGGTCACGTACAGACCGTAAGCGGCGGCCCGCCCCGAAGGCGTCCCACGGGAGGAGGGTCCTGGGCCCTCCGTCGCAGGTACTACACGCTCCCGCCGGGGACGGGCGCCGTCACCACGCCAGCTGGGCGATCTCCTCCGCCACCACGGCGCACGCGTCCGCGGCGGGGTCGATCAGCGGGAAGTGGCCGACGTCCTCCAGGAGCGTGAGCCCCACGACCTCGCCCGCCTTCGCCGCCGCGTCCGCGTAGGCCTCCGCGACCGCGTACGGCACCGTCGTGTCCGCCCGTCCCTGCACCAGCGTCGTCGCGATGCCGGTGGGCAGCAGCGCGGCGGGGTCGGCGTACGGCAGCCGCTCCTCGAACACGGCCTCGCCGCCCAGGAATTGGGCGGGCGCGCCGGAGCAGACGTCGAGGTCGCGGGCCGTCACGAAGTCGGCGATCGGGGCGAGCGCGACGACGCCGCGCAGCGGTGCGGGGGCGGAGGTGTGCCAGGGCGCGTCCTCGGGCAGCAGATGCCGCGCGGCGGCCCACAGGGCGAGCTGCCCGCCGGCCGAGTGCCCCACGACGACGGTGCGCCGCGGATCGCCCTGCGGCAGCGCTTCCCGTACGAGGCGGGGAAGCGCGTCGAGGGCGGTGGCGATGTCGTCGAACGTCTCCGGCCAGCGCCCCGCCACCGGACCCGTGCCACCCTGCTGGGGCAGTGAACTCCCGCGCCGGTACTCGACGTTGGCGACCGCGAAGCCGCGCCGCGCCAGGAAGTCGGCGAACGGCGTGAGGTGCTGCCGGTCGTAGGGGGCGCGCCACGCGCCGCCGTGCAGGGCCACCACCAGGGGCGCGGATTCCGCACCGTCGCGGGGCGCGTAGAAGTCGACGACCTGGTCCGGGTGATCCCCGTACGCGACGGTGACGTCGGGCGGGACCACGGGGTGCGAGAAGGCCGATGCCTCTTCGGCCTCGTCGCGGGCGGCGGCGTCGTCCGGCATGCTCCAACCTCTCAGCGTCACGGCGGAATTGGAAAGTATGCGGACGCTACCAGGCCGGTGACGTGGGCGGACACACACCGTAACCGGATAAACGGTTCCCCTGTGCCGTTACCCTGGCCGTATGCCCGAACAAGCAGAGCCCGGGGCCGCCCCTTCGGACCCCGGCGCCGTGCAGGCTGAGCCCGGCACCGTCCGTCCCGGCGGGCGCACGGCACGGGTCCGCGCCGCCGTCCTCGACGCCGCCGGCGACGTGCTCGCCGAACAGGGTTTCGCCCATCTCGACCTGGCGGACGTCGCGCGGCGCGCGGAGGTCGGCAAGACGACGGTGTACCGGCGCTGGGGCTCGGTCACGGGGCTCGTCGCCGATCTCCTCGCCGACATGGCGGAGCAGTCGCTGCCGCGCACCGACACGGGCACCCTGCGCGGCGACCTGCGGGCCAACGCCCGCCTGGTGCGGCGCACGCTGGCCGACCCCCGCCAGGGCGCCCTGTTCCGGGCCGTCATCGCGGCCGCGACCTGCGACGACAAGACGGCGGCGGCCCTGCGCCGCTTCTACGAGGTGCGGGTCACCGAATGGGCTCCGTGCGTGGAACAGGCCGTACTGCGCGGCGAGTTGAGCCCCGGCACGGACCCGGCCGCCGTCGTGCGCGCCGTGTCCGCACCCCTCTACTACCAGCTCCTGACGGCCGGGTCCGCGCCGACCGAAGCCGACGCGGACCAGGCCGCCGACGCCGCCGTCGCGGCGGCGGAAGCGGGCGTCTACACCGCCTGAGGCGTCGCTACAGCTACGCCGCAGCGGCCGCCAGCTGATCCGCGAGGACCCGCGCGGCCCGCTCCACCTCGGCGAACCCGAGATACAACGGAGTGAAGCCGAACCGCAGCAGGTCAGGGGCGCGGTAGTCACCGACGACACCCGCCGCGATCAGCCGCTCCATGACGGCGCCCGCGTCAGCGGACCGCAGCGCCACCTGGCTGCCGCGCTCCGCGTGCGCCACCGGCGTCACCGACTCGACCCGCCCCGCGGGCACATACTCCTCGACGCACTCCAGGAAGAAGTCCGTCAGCGCGAGCGACTTGGCGCGCACCGCGTCGACCGGCACCCCGTCCCAGACGTCGAGCGCCGCCTCCAGGGCGAGCATGGACAGGATGTCGGGAGTGCCGACCCTGCCCCGCACCGCCCCGTCCCCGGCCTCGTACGAGGGCCGCATCCCGAACGGCTCGGCGTGCGAGTTCCACCCCGGCAGCGGAGAGTCGAAGCGGCTCTGGAGATCACTGCGCACATACAGGTACGCGGGTGAACCAGGGCCGCCGTTCAGGTACTTGTACGTACAGCCGACCGCGAGGTCGACCCCGTGCTCGTCGAGCCCGACCGGCAGCGCGCCCGCGCTGTGGCACAGGTCCCAGACGGACACGGCGCCCGCGCGGCGCACCGCGGCGGTCAGCGCGGGCAGGTCGTGCAGACGGCCCGTGCGGTAGTCGACGTGGTTGAGGAGCACCGCGGCCGTACGGTCACCGAGCGCGCCCGGGACCTCCGCGGGGGTCAGCGGACGCAGCGTGCAGCCCGTCATCCGGGCGGCGGACTCGGCGATGTACCCGTCGGTGGGGAACGTCGTCGCGTCGACGATGATCTCGTCGCGCCCCTCACCGGCCAGCCGCACCGCGCCCACCAGCGCCTTGAACACATTGACGCTGGTCGAGTCGCCGACGACGATCTGCCCCTCGGCGGCACCGACGAGGGGCGCGATCCGGTCGCCGATCCGCTCGGGCGCCGTCCACCAGCCCGACTCGGTCCAGGAACGGATGCGCAGCTCGCCCCACTGCCGGCGCACGACGTCCTCGACGCGCCCCGGCACATGCGCGGGGAGCGCGCCGAGCGAGTTGCCGTCGAGGTACACGGCGTCGTCCAGGACGAACCGCTCGCGCAGCTTGCCCAGCTCGTCGGCGGTGTCCAGTTCCCGGGCCTTCCCGGCCAGGGCGGTCACGCCGGAGGCGGTCACGTCAGACATGGGACCTCGCTGTCCACAGCTCGGGGAACACGTTCTTCTGCGCGCGCTTCTCCAGCCAGGCCACGCCCGCGGAGCCGCCCGTGCCCGTCTTGGCGCCCATCGCCCTGCGGGTCGCCACCAGATGGTCGTTGCGCCATCGCCACACCAGCTCGGCGACGTCGGTGAGGGCCTCGCCGAGGCGGGCGAGCTCGTCGCCCTCGTCACCGGCGTACAGCGCGGTCCACACGGCCTCGACCTCGGGGGACGGCGCATACTTCTGTGCCACGTCCCGCTTGAGCACGGCCTCGGGCACGGCGTGGCCGCGGCGGGCGAGCAGCCGCAGCACCTCGTCGTACAGGCTCGGCTCCTCCAGGGCCTTCTCCAGCTCCGCGTACACGCGCGGCGCGCCCCGGTGCGGGACGAGCATGGAGGAGGACTTCTCGCCGAGCAGGAACTCCATGCGCCGGTACATCGCCGACTGGAAGCCGGAGCCCTCGCCGAGAGCGGCCCGGTAGGAGTTGAACTGCGCGGGGGTCAGCTGGCCGAGCGGGCGCCACGACGCGTTCAGCGCGTCCAGCTCGCGCACGGAGCGCTTCAGGGCGGCCACCGCGGTCGGCACGTCGTCGCCGCGCAGGGCCCGCGACGCGGTCTCCCACTCGTGGACGATGACCGTGAACCACAGCTCCATCACCTGGGTCGTGACCAGGAAGACCATCTCTCCGGGGTCGTCGGAGCGGGTGTGCTGGAGGTGGGTGAGGACGTCGGCCTGGACGTAGTCCTCGTAAGGGGTGGTCCCCGCAAAGTCGAGATACGGCGTCTCTGGCTCGTTCGACTCGTGAGCCTCGTGGGACATCGCTGTCTCCTTGAACGTACTCCGGGTAGCGGTCCGCCCCTGCCGAATTCCGGCACGGGGGCCCCGGTCCCCACCGGCATCCTCCGCAATCGTCCCCCGAAACGGCAAGGCCCGCCCGGTCACATCGTCACGGGCGGGCCTGCTGAGGTGCGGGAATCTAGCCCAGGGTCTGGGCCGCGGCGGGCGAGGAGTCCTTGAGGAACTGCGCGCAGCGCTCGTACTCCGCCTGCTCGCCGATGGCCTGCGCGGCGCGCGCGAGGGCGTGCAGGGCACGCAGGAAGCCGCGGTTCGGCTCGTGCTCCCACGGCACCGGGCCATGGCCCTTCCAGCCCGCGCGGCGCAGGGAGTCCAGGCCGCGGTGGTAGCCGGTGCGGGCGTACGCGTACGACTCGACGACGCTGCCGCGCTCGTACGCCTCGTCGGCGAGGCGGGCCCAGGCGAGGGAGGAGGTCGGGTACTTCGCGGCGACATCGGCGGGCGCCGTGCCGCTCGCGAGCAGCTCGCGCGGCTCCGGGTCGTCGGGCAGCATGGTCGGGGGCGGTCCCCCGAGAAGGTTCTCGTGAAGGCTCATGGGTTCCAGTCTGCGCCATGACCGGCGGTGCGTTCCATGCCGGTGATCATCACGAGCGGCCCAGCGCCCGTACCAGCGCGTCCGCGCCGGCCTCGGCCTTGGAGCGCGGGCAGCCGACGTTCAGGCGGAGGAATCCGGGCGCCCCGTAGGTTCCGCCCGGCATGATCGCCACCCGCTCCCGCTCGACGAGCTCCCGCTGGAGCGCGTCGTCGTCGACGCCGAGGGGACGCAGATCGATCCAGGCGAGATAGCCGGCCTGCGGCGGCCGCCACCCGAGCTCGGGGAACGCGGCGCCGAGCCGCTCCGCGAGCATCGCCAGGTTCCCCCGCGTGTAATCCCGCACGCCGTCCAGCCACGCCCCGCCCTCCCGGTACGCGGCGATGTGCGCGGTCAGCGACAGCACGGCCGGCGAGGCGAGGCCCTCCGCGGTGTCCATGCGCCGCACGAACTCGGCATGGTCGTCCGGATCGCCGATGAAACCGTAACTCCCGCTCAGCGCAGGGAAGTTGAAGGCCTTGGTGGCGGAGGTGACGAGAGCCCAGCGCAGGCCGTCGCCGTACGGCGTCCACGGGCGGTGGACGTGGCCGGTGTGCGTGAGATCGGCGTGGATCTCGTCGCTGATGACGGCGACGTCATGGCGCCGGGCGAGGTCCGCGATCCGGGTCAGCTCGGCGTCCGTCCACACCTTGCCCGTCGGGTTGTGCGGCGAGCACAGGATCAGGACCCGGCTGTCGGGCCGCGCCAGCTCCCGCTCCAGGCCCGCCCAGTCGTCGACACCGGCGGTGCGCATCTCACGGCCGAGGCCGGTGACCGCCTTGCAGAACCCGTCGTACGTGGGGGTGTGCAGGACGACGCCGTCGCCGGGCCGCGTCCACATGCGCAGGAGCTGGGAGATCTGGTTGAGCACGGACGGGGCGTACACGAGCCGGTCGACGTCGACCTCGGTGCCGTACCGGGTCGCGAACCAGTCGCGTACCGCGCCGCGGAAGTCGTCGTGCCGCCAGTCCGTGTACCCGAACACGCCGTGCGCGAGCCGGGACCCGAGCGCCGCGAGGACCTCGGGGGCGCAGGCGAAGTCCATGTCGGAAATGGTGAACGGCAGCAGATCGGGCACCGCGAACCGGTCCGCGACCCCGTCCCACTGGACGCACCAGGTGCCGCGCCGGTCGACCGGGGTGTCGAAGTCGTAGCGCACAGTCATCTCCCTCCGGCGTCGTACGCGAATGCCTACTTGAGCTTCGTGCCCGTGGAGCGCAGGTTGGCGCAGGCCTCGGAGACGCGCTTGGCCATGCCCGCCTCGGCGGACTTGCCCCAGGTGCGCGGGTCGTACTGCGACTTCACGCCGACCTCGCCGTCGACCTTCAGGACGCCGTCGTAGTGGCGGAACATGTGGTCCGCGACCGGACGCGTGAAGGCGTACTGGGTGTCGGTGTCGAGGTTCATCTTCACGACGCCGTTCTCCAGCGCCGTCGCGATCTCCTGCTCGGTGGAGCCGGAGCCGCCGTGGAAGACGAAGTCGAACGGCTGCGACCCGGCCGTCTTGCCGAACTTGGCGCCGACGCCCTCCTGGAGGTCCTTGAGGAGCTCCGGACGCAGGACGACGTTGCCCGGCTTGTACACGCCGTGCACGTTGCCGAAGGACGCGGCGAGCAGGTAGCGGCCCTTCTCGCCCAGGCCCAGGGCCTCGGCGGTGCGGATCGCGTCGTCGACGGTCGTGTACAGCTCGTCGTTGATCTCGTGGCTGACGCCGTCCTCCTCGCCACCGGTCGGGGTGATCTCGACCTCGAGGATGATCTTCGCGGCGGCGGCCTTCGCGAGCAGCTCCTGGCCGATGGCCAGGTTGTCGGCGAGGGTCTCCGCGGAGCCGTCCCACATGTGGGACTGGAACAGCGGGTTGCGGCCGGCCTTGACGCGCTCCGCGGAGATGTCGAGCAGCGGGCGGACGTAGCCGTCCAGCTTCCCCTTGGGGCAGTGGTCGGTGTGCAGCGCGACGGTGACGTCGTACTTCTCGGCGATGATGTGCGCGTACTCGGCGAGGGCCACGGCGCCCGTCACCATGTCCTTGTTGTACTGGCCGCCCAGGAACTCCGCACCGCCGGTGGAGATCTGGATGATGCCGTCGCTCTCGGCCTCCGCGAAGCCGCGCAGCGCGGCGTTCAGGGTCTGCGAGGAGGTGACGTTGATGGCCGGGTAGGCGAACTTGCCGGCCTTCGCCCGGTCCAGCATCTCGGCGTAGACCTCGGGGGTTGCGATGGGCATGTGTCCGCTCCTTGGGATGTGCGGGTGTGTGCTGTCAGACCCTGACCTGGGGCCTCTCGTCTGGATCGGCCCCGGATGGCGACGTCATCGTCGCCCCCATCTTTCCAGACTTGCCGGACAGCTCCAGTCCTGGTCGCGTACTGGGTCCGGCCCGTTATCGACCGGCCTCAGTCGAGGCCCAGCTCGTCCTTGCCGTACGCGAACAGATACGGGACCCCGGCGCCCTCGGTGATCTTCTCGGCGGCACCGGTGGCGCGGTCCACGATCGTGGCGACGCCGACGACTTCGGCACCTGCCTCGCGCACGGCCTCCACGGCGGCGAGCGGGGAGCCGCCGGTGGTGGACGTGTCCTCGACGACGAGGACACGGCGGCCCTTGATGTCCGGACCCTCGACGCGGCGCTGCATGCCGTGCGCCTTGGCGGCCTTGCGGACCACGAACGCGTCGAGGCGCTCGCCGCGGGCGGCGGCCGCGTGCAGCATGGCGCCGGCGACCGGGTCGGCGCCCATCGTCAGACCGCCCACGGCGTCGAAGTCGAGGTCGGCGGTCAGGTCGAGGAGCACCTGGCCCACCAGCGGGGCGGCCTCGCCGTCGAGGGTGATGCGGCGCAGGTCGATGTAGTAGTCCGCCTCCAGACCGGAGGAGAGCGTCACCTTGCCGTGCACCACGGCCTTGTCCTTGATCTGCTGGAGAAGCGCGTCGCGCACGTCGTTCGTCATGGCTACGAGCTTAGAGCCCAGGACAGGTGGCTCCGGCGCAGCGGCGGTCGGTGCGTGGCCTCGGCGTGCGACGTCACAGGTCATGTGGCCGGCGCCGTGCGCCGAGGGTGCGTGCCGGGCGTCGGGGCGCAGGCGGGGGTTCAAAGACAGGCTCTCAAGGCTCAGGCTCAGAGCGCTCGCCACGTCCAGGTGGTCGTCGCCTCCAGGGGGTCCACCGGGGTGACGAGGCGCGGCAGCGTGTTCAGGCCGTCCGGCGGGCCGGTCTGCGGCTCCACGCACACGGCCGCCTCCTGCTCGTCGTAGACGACGACCCACTGCTCCCGGCTCGCGACCTTGACCTCGAACCGCCCCGGCCAGGTCAGGGTCACGTCCACGCCGTCGGGCATGCCGAAGCAGTCGTCCCAGGGGCCGTCCGCGCGCTCGATCCGCCGGCCGGTGGGGAGGTGGTCGTCGCCGCGCTCCTCCTGCCAGGCCGGGGAGAAGTCGACGCGCACGCCGTCCGCGGAGCCGTCGAGGGTCCGGTTGAACCAGGGGTGCCAGCCGGCCTGCGCGGGGAACGAGTCGCCGTACGTCTCGATGCCGAGCGTCAGCGTGAGCGAGTCCTCGGTGAGGCGCACCATCTGGGTGACCCGGCCGGGCCAGGGCCAGGGCTCGGCGAGGTCGTACGTGAAGACGGCGTCGTCGGCGCTCGCGCGGGCGGTCGTCCACTCGGCGTCGCGGGCGAAGCCGTGGATGGCGTGGGGCGGCGAGTTCAGGGGCATCCGGTACGTCTGCCCGCCGTCCCGGAACCTGCCGTCCCTGACCCGGCCGCACCACGGCACCATCGGGAAGCAGCCGTACCGCTCCCCCTGCCGGAGGAGTTCGGTGCCGCCGATGCGCAGGCTGCTCACGCGGCAGCCGTTGCCCGGCTGCACGGTCACTTCCGCGTCACCCGCGGTCAGCGTCGTTTCCTGGATAGTCACGGGCCGACCTTACTTTTGGATCAGCGCCGGCGGCGCAGTACCCGGCCGACGACGATCGCGGACGCGACCACGACGGCGGCGGCGGGCGCGGCCCAGCGCAGCGTGGCGGTGGCCGTCGTGGACTCCGGCGCGGGCACCGGGGCGTAGCGGCCGCGCGGCGGCGCGTGGTCGACCTCCTCGGCGCTGCGGCCGATCATGGTGCGGCGGGCGTGGGCGGCCTCGGCGGGCGGCACGTCGGCGTCGAACCCGGCGTCTTCGCCGGCCGCGTCGGCTTCGGGTTCCAGCTTCGCGAAGGGGGCGAGCGAGGGCGGCGGGATCTCGGTCTCGAAGACGGAGGCGTCGGAGTCGTCGGAGTCGTCGGTGGAGTCCCCCGCGTCCCTCTCGTCCGCAGTACGGGCCGCGTCCTCCGCCCCCGGGTCCGTGCCCGGTTCCGCCACCGTGCCGAGTGCCTCCGCGAAACGGGTCAGGAGGCGGCGCACCGCGGACTGCACGGCGTCGTCGGGAAGTTCGGCGACCCGGCCGTCCCCGCTGCCCGACACCACGAACGTGACCTTGGAACCGCCGGACGCCGCGGCGACCCGTACCGTCACCGCGAACTTCACGGAACCGGTCCCACGCGCCTCGGTACCGTCGCCCTCGACCGCGAACGCCCCGGTCTCCGTCTCGGTGACACGCAGGGAGCCGCGGTAGGTGATGGTGTGGCCGCCGATGCGGAGCTTCAGCCGGCCGCCGTCGCCGGAGGCCTCCCGCTGAAGTCCGGGCACCGCCCGCGCCACCAACTCGGGGGCCGCCAGCGCGCCCCTCAACGACTCCGCCGGAACCGGAACGAACACCTCATGCTCCATGCCGCCCGAGCCTACCCACGCCCGGCCCCACGCGTCCCGTCTTCGGCCCGTACTCAGTCGGCGTACCGCGGATGAATCAAGGTCGACGGCGCGAGTCCGGTGATCCTCGAGCGCTCCGCCGCCCGCACCCGCTCGCGCGGCACGGCCCCCTCCGGCGGCGGTCGCGGGCCCGCGAGCTCGAACCCCCAGTCGCTCGGCGCCCGCGTCCCGTCGAGCGTCCGGTCGGGCCCGTCGGCGATCCCGGTGAGCCGGTCCCACGCCCCGTGCCGCCGCCCGGCCGGGGCCGGCGGTGCGCCCGTGCCCACCCAGTACGGCACCGTCCGCAGGCCCGCCGCGCGCAGCGTGGTGTCGACCGTCCAGAACACGCGGGGCCGCGACGACAGCGACCCGGCGTGCACGGCGAGCCGCCCGTCCGGGGCGAGGACCTGGGCCGCCAGGCCGTAGAACTCCTGCGCGTACAGCTTCGTGCTGGCCGTGATCCCGGGGTCGGGCAGATCGGAGATCACCACGTCGTACGGGGTGTGGGGCCCGCGCAGCCAGCGGAAGGCGTCCTGCGTCACGGCCCGCACGCGCGGGTCTGCGTAGACGTGCCCGTTGAGCGCGCTGAGCGGCGGATCGTTTCTCGCGAGGCGTACGACGCCCGGGTCGATCTCCACGATGTCCACCTGCCGCACCCCGGGGAAGCGCAGGACCTCGCGGGCGGCGAGGCCGTCACCGCCGCCGAGGATGAGCACGCGCGCGTGCGGTCCGTCCATCGCGGGCCGCACGAGGGCCTCGTGGTAGCGCCGCTGGTCGCGGCCGCTGACGCGCAGGCGCCCGTCGAGGTAGAGGTTGAGCGGTTCGTGTTTCCCGCCGGTGACGACGACCTCCTGTACGCCGGTCTGGACGGCGACGCGTACGTCCTTGCCGTACATGGCCTGCCGGGCGGCCCGCTCGAAGTCGTCGACGAGGGCCGCGGCGCAGGCGAGCAGGCCCAGCACGACCAGGTTCGCCACGAGGAGCGTCCAGCGGCCGCGGCGTGTGAGATCCCTGCGGAACAGGCCGAGCACGAGGGCGCCGCCCGCGAGCGCGTTGACCGCGCCGGTCAGCAGCGCGCCCGTCAGCTGCCCGAGCATCGGCAGCAGCAGGAACGGGAAGGCGAGCCCGCCGACGAGCGCGCCCACGTAGTCGGCGGCGAACAGGTCGGCGACGGCGCCGCCGGGGTCCTGCCGCCTGATGCGCTGGATGAGCACCATCAGGAGGGGCACTTCGGCCCCGATGAGCACACCGATGGCGAGGGAGAACCCGACGAGCATGTAGCGCGAGCCGCCCGCCCAGGATCCGCCCCAGTCGCCGGTCCACGCGAACACCGCGTACAGCGCCATCGCACTGCACCCGCCGACCAGCGCGAGCGCGGCCTCGACCGCACCGAACCCGGCGGCGGCCCGCAGCCGCAGCCGTTTGGCCCCGAGCGAGCCGATGCCCATGGCGAAGACCATCACGGACAGGACGACGGACGCCTGGGTGACCGAGTCGCCGATCAAGTACGAGGCCAGCGCGACCAGTTCGAGTTCGTACACGAGTCCGCAGGCCGCGCAGAGGAAGACGCCCGCGAGCACGAGGAACCGCCCCGTCGCCTGCTTCACGGGGAGAGGGGGCACGGGAAGGGGTGCCCTGCCCTCCTCGCTCCGGGCGCGCGGAACGCCGGACGGGACGGGGGTGCGCGGCTCGATCACGTTGCGAACGCTACGTCACCGCGCAACTCCGCCCAGTCACCCACACGTGTGGAAATGGGCCCGTTCGCGCATGCATGGCGGCCCATGGCGTCACAGCATCGCGGCCGGGGTCCGCACGCCCACCCGGGTCCGGGTGACGACGAGTTGGCCCTCCTGCGGATAGGCGTGCCAGGTGCGCCAGCGCACCTGACCGTCCTGCCGGTGGGCGAGCAGCGCGGTGAAGGCGTGCGGGCTGCCGGGGAACACCCCGGCGAGTCCGTTGGGGTGGTCGGACACCAGCGCGATGAGTTCCTGTGCGCGGCCCGCGAACGAGCCCTCGGAGAGGGTCTCGACGTGTGCCGCGAATTCGTACTCCCAGTCGCCGACGCGCTTGGCGACGCCGAGCGGCAGCGGGGTGCTGCTGCCCGGGATACAGGCGACGGTCTCGGAGCAGCTGCCCTGCTCCTCCTCCAGGAGGACCTGGTGCGAGGCGCCGAGGAGTCTCAACTGGAGCTTGGCACCGGCGAGTTCGAGATCGAGCGCGGCGAGCGCGGGCAGCGGTTCGCGACCGAGTGCCCAGGCCAGGTCGTCCGCGCGCGTGTCGGTGTAGGCGGTGTTCAGGGTCGTGAGCATGGGTCGGCTCCGCTAACACGCAAAAGGAGGTGAGGCCGGCGCTGAGGGGGGAGGGCCGGCACGTGCCCACGAGAACGTACGAGGGCCGCTTTGACGGTTAAGAGGGAATCATGAACGGTGGCACCACCACAGCGTTTTTACCCAACTTCGCCGGGTTTCCATCCCCTCCGGGGACGCACAGCTCAACTGTTCAACTTCTCCGGGCAACTTGCGTACCGTTCCCGCGCAACGGACCATTCCAGGCGCATATGGCGCCCTGACCGTCGCACGCTTCTCCCGCCGTCCCCCGCATACGTACGGCCCACGCGGACCGGCTGCCCCGTGTCAGCCGCCTCCCTGTGGGCCGTACGTGTCCTGGTGGCGCGGTCAGCTTCCGCCGCCGCACCCGCCCCCGCCCCCGCCCCCGCCGCCGCCGCCGCAGGAGGACCCGCCTCCGCAGGAGCTTGAGCCCCCGCACGAGGATCCGCCGCCGCAGGAGTGCCCGTGGTGTCCGCCGGAGCTCCCCGACGAGCAGGAGGACCCGCCCACCGCTCCGCCGCCGCCGGCCCACCAGCTGCTGCGGGAGCGGCCCGACCGGCCCTTGCTCAGTGATGTCTTCCCGCTCCGCGCCTTGCCCGAGCCTCCCGCGGACGACACGGCCACGACGATGCCCACGATCACAAGTCCAAAGATGATGGCTCCGATGATCACGGCCCTCACCTTCCTCTCATTCCCCCGAGAACGCCCCCGTCGGGCGTGACTCGGGGATTCCCGGGCCTGCGCCCCGTCAAAGCAGAGTTGAGGAACTCCAGAGGTTTCCAGATACGCGAAAGCCCCTGGCCTGCATCGGAAGCAGAACCAGGGGCGATTGACGGTCGGCCGGGCCGTCTATGGGCCGTGATCTTCAACATGGGGCGGCCCGAGGACTCGGTCGATGGCTCGCCGGGATCGCTCGCGGCTGTTGGGCATCAGGTGCGCGTACACCCGGAGGGTCATAGCCGGGTCAGCGTGTCCCAGGTATTCGCTCACGGCCTTCATGCTCTCCCCGGAGCACGGAGGCGTAGAAGTGCCGCAAGGCGTGCATCCCATGGGCGCGGGCCGAGGCGTAGCGCTGCCCCTCCTCCGCCTACAGTGGCGCGCTCCATCTGGACACCATGAACCACGCCCGCTCCACGGTGTGTGGGTCGACGGCAGACGGGATGGGAGCTGGGGGTGTAGTGGGGTGAGGGTGGGGCCTCAGCCAGCCCGTTCACTCTGAGCAGGCACCAGTGCGCGGGGTGCCCGGGACGCGTCGGCCGTTCCTCCGGATCCCGAGCCCCGGAAGGTGCGTCGCCACAGCCGTCCCAGAGACCGGTAGAAGCGGTCCGGAAGGAACGCGGCGTCCGCGACGATCATGGCTCCGGAGAAGAGCGGCAGGCCCAGGAACACCGCGATACCCACGTGCATGCCCAACAGCATCGCCAATACGGGGTACTTGAGCCTGCCGAACAGGACGAACGGGAAGGCCACCTGCAACAGCACGGTCAGGTAGCAGGCGATGGCGAGCAGTACGTCGTGTTCGTCCGCCATGGCGGAGAGCCCGGGCCAGGGCTGGAACACGTCGAGGTTCAGGGCGTAGTGGAGAGCGGTGCCGTTGTCCCAGGCGGCGCCCTGCACCTTGTACAGGCCTGCGGATCCGTAGAGGAAGCAGACCTGGGCGGCGATGACGAGCATGCCGCAGTTGTGCAGCACGGTGATCACTGTCAGGCGCGCGTCGCGGAGGTGGCGTCGCAGCTCGCCGGACGCCTGGTCCAGCGGAGGCCGGACCGTCTTGCCGGCGGATGCTCGGAGCCGCGTCCTGCGCGCGTCGAGGGACCAGCGTCGGCCGCATGCGGTGACGACGAGGTAGAGGACCATGAGGAGGATGAGGGTGTCCCCTCCGTCCGTCATGTAGATCGCCCTGGCGTGGAACGACGTCACTACGACCGCGAACAGCACGGACACCGCTCTGGTCCGCCAGCCCAGCATGAACAGTGCGGAGATGACGAGAGCTGCCGTGTAACAGACCTCGAAGTAGGCCCGGCTGTCGGACAGCGTGAGGATGCTGGCCCACCCGGTCTGGTCGAAGAGTTGCCTGGCCAGTGCCGGCGTCCACGGTGAGCCGGGACCCCAGATCTCGTTGCGGTGGGGAAACTCGCGTAGCAGGAAGGTGAGGTAGAGGAACCCGTAGCCGATGCGCAGAACCGCCGCAGCGTACAGGGAGATGGGCCGCTCCAGCAGGAGAGTGAGGAGCCTACCGATGCGGACGGGCATTCGCTGCGGCGTGCGTGCGCTCGCCCGCTCGGTGCCGTGTCCGGGTCGCGACGGCGATGTCGCCGAAGTCGATGTCTGCTCAGCCTGCTGCATGGCGGGCCACCTTCCACCAGGGCAGATAACGGGTGCCGGCGGGCCTTGGTGCGGCGCCGGGACCGGGGCCGCCCGCTGCGGACGGACCGGCGATGGGCAGGATGATCACCCGCAGTTGGATGGACTCGAATGCGCCGTGGCGATGGGCGGCGACGCGATCCGCTGCGATGTTGCGCAGGTATTGCTGGATCATCAGAGCGCGTTGCGAGCGCGGGCGGTCGTCGCTGCCGTGCGTTGTGAGGTAGGAATTCCAGGCCCGGCGCAGCATGTTCTGCGCTGTGTGACTCGGGAAGGGGTCGTGTTTCACTGCGGCTGTGTCGACGGCAGTCAGGTCGAACCAGCCGCTGACCTGGGTGGTGCCGTTCGGGGCGGTGTGCATGGTCCTTGCCGAGATCTGCCGGTTGACCGACTCCGGGTCCGGGGCGAAGAGCCGCCAGTTCTGCTCGAACAACGGGAAGACCCAGGCGTTGACCTGCCGGCTGTACTGCCGGGAGAGGGGATTCGGCGGCGCCACCTGCAGGAACACCAGGAGCACGTGCGTCAGGGCGGTCGCCAGACACAGGACTACGGCGATACGAACTCCGGCCTTCAGAGCGACGGGCGGCTCTGCAGGCCCTTGGAACACAAGAGGGCTCCCGCCCCCGTTCTGTGCGGTCGGCTCGGCGCCGGTCCGGTCCGATTCGTCTGCATCCGCTGATGCCACGCCACCCTGTACGGGGGCATCCGGCCTGTCCGTCTCGACTTCTCTCACCTGCTTCTCCTGAACTTCTAGCGGCGGCGCGCGACGGAATCGATGATGATCCGCGCCGCGCGCCGCCCGTCCTACTCCCGCACGCGGGCGGCTGCCCCCGAGCAGGCACCCCCGCCGGACGGTTCCATCACGTGATGCGGCTACGCCTTCGCGAACCGCAGGTCGTGCGGGAATCGCTCCCGTGCCGCGCCGACCATCGCGCTAGGCAGCATCACAGCCGTAGCCGTCGTCCTTGCCGCCATAGCCGCTGTCGCCATACCCCTTGTGCTTATGGGGCTTGCAGTCGTGGTCGTGGCCACCTGTGGTTCCGCCGGTCGTTTCGCCGGTGGTCTCGCCGGTGGTCTCGCCGGTGGTCTCGCCGGTGGTCTCGCCGGTGGTCTCGCCGGTGGTCTCGCCGGTGGTGGTGCCCGTGGTCTCACCCGTCGTGGTACCGGTCGTGGTGCCCGTGGTCTCACCCGTCGTGGTACCGGTCGTGGTGCCCGTGGTCTCACCCGTCGTGGTACCGGTCGTGGTGCCCGTGGTCTCACCCGTCGTGGTACCGGTCGTGGTGCCCGTGGTCTCACCCGTCGTGGTACCGGTCGTGGTGCCCGTGGTCTCACCCGTCGTGGTACCGGTCGTGGTGCCCGTGGTCTCACCCGTCGTGGCGCCCGTGGTCTCACCCGTCGTGGCAGACCCGCAACCCGACAGACCGATCGTGTTGGAGTCCAGCGTCACGGCGCCGTCACCGCGTAGGCCCGCATCGGCCAGCAGCCGGCCGTTGATGGTCGCCCCCGTGGTGGCGGTGATCGAGGTGTCGGCCAAGATGGTGCCCACGAAAGTGGAGTTGGTACCGAGTGTGGCCGAGCTGCCGACCTGCCAGTACACGTTGCACGGCGAGGCGCCGTTGATGAAGCTCACTGTGCTGTTGTCTGCCGTCGTCAGCGTCGAACCGATCTGGAACACCCAGACGGCATCGGGGTTGCCCTGGGCGTCCAGGGTGAGTGTGTCGGTGATCCCGGCGGAGACGTCCGCCTTGTAGAGGCCCGGCGTCAGCGTCTGGCCACCGAACTCATGGGGATCGTCGTTGTACTCCTCGGTCGGCGAAGTCTGTCCGGCGGCCGAGTTGTACGCCGTATTCAGGTCGGTCTTGGCTTGGCCCGCGACCTCATCGGCAGAGTGCAGAGTCCCGGGCGGGGTCACAATGCCGGGCCCGGTCGGGGTCGTAGGGAAGAACCCGGTGATGGCCGTCCCGGGGCTCACGCCGACGTTGAGACCGTTGACCACCGTGGGACCGGTGTTGGTGACCGTGGCGCCGGCCAGTACTCCGAAACTGTCTGCCGTGCCCAGAAGCACAGCATCGGCAGCAGCGTTTGCGCGTGTCGGCGTCATCGCGAGTACGGCAGCGGCGAGCACCACGGCCGTCACCGCCGCGAGCCACACCGAAAATGTGCGCCGAAGAGGCGCGTCAGGGATATGCAGCGTCATTGAGGGGGCAACTCCTTGGGGAGGATGATCATGGAGATTCCCAGCCGCGCAGAATAGGATTCTGCGGCTGGCATATTACACAGAAAGACAATTCAGTTACGGCCCCTCCGGGCGATTTCACCGGCATGGAAGAATTCGGCGCGCGACCTATATAAATGATTTATGGGCCGAATGGACCTGCTTTTTTATCCGGCTCGATGATGGGCGAACCGCTCAGGATTCCCTGGCAGGCCGGTCCAACAGGTGGTCGCCGGTCACCACGGTCCGCAGCCGACATAGAGCCGGGGGAGTCCGCGCATCAGATCGTGCGAACGGAGCAGCCGGGCGCCGTCCAGCTGGCCGGCCGGAATGGCCCGGAGTGAAACTCTCTGCCCTGGGCCGTCTCTGGGCCGTCCCAGGGTGGCCAACGACGACAGATGACGACAGTCGACAACGGCTCTCCCCCTGCTCAGAGGCAGTGCTTCGAGTTCCCACACAGGTGCTCGTCCGCGAAGCAGAGTTGAGGAACTCCAGAGGTTCGGCGCAGGATGGCGGTCATGACCTCCAGCGCGCGCCCCCTGCTCAACCGCCGCCTCGCCGAGTTCGGGACCACGATCTTCGCGGAGATGTCCGCGCTGGCCACGGCGACCGGCGCGATCAACCTCGGCCAGGGCTTCCCCGACACGGACGGCCCCGAGGAGATCCGTGAGGCGGCCGTACGGGCGCTGCGCGACGGACACGGCAACCAGTACCCGCCGGGCCCCGGCGTCCCCGAGCTGCGCACCGCGATCGCCGCCCACCAGGAGCACCGCTACGGCCTGTCCTTCGACCCGGACCGTGAGGTCCTCGTCACGGCCGGCGCCACCGAGGCCATCGCCGCCTCGCTGCTCGCTCTGGTCGAACCCGGCGACGAGGTCGTCGCGCTGGAGCCGTACTACGACTCGTACGCGGCGAGCATCGCGCTGGCGGGCGGCACCCGCGTCCCCGTCACCCTGCGCCCCGACGGTGGCGCCTTCCGGCTCGACCTGGACGAGCTGCGCGCCGCGGTCACCGACCGCACCCGCCTCCTGCTGATCAACACCCCGCACAACCCCACCGGCACCGTCCTCACGCGTGAGGAACTCACCGCGATCGCGGCCCTCGCCGTCGAACGCGACCTCCTGGTGATCACGGACGAGGTGTACGAGCACCTGACGTTCGGCGACGCCGGGCACATCCCGCTCGCCACGCTCCCCGGCATGCGAGAGCGCACGGTGACCATCGGGTCCGCCGGCAAGACCTTCTCGTTCACGGGCTGGAAGGTCGGCTGGGTGACCGCATCGCCCGAGCTGGTCACCGCGGTCCGCTCGGCCAAGCAGTTCCTCACCTACGTCGCGTCCGGCCCCTTCCAGTACGCGGTCGCCGAGGCACTCGCCCTGCCCGACTCGTACTACGACGCCTTCCGCGCCGACATGAGCGCCAGGCGCGACCTCCTCGCGGACGGTCTCGCGGCGGCCGGCTTCGAGGTGTTCCGGCCCGCGGGCACGTACTTCGTCACCACCGACATCCGCCCGCTCGGCGAGAGCGACGGCTTCGCGTTCTGCCGCGCGCTGCCCGAACGCGCGGGTGTCGTCGCTATCCCGAACGCGGTGTTCTACGACCACCGCGAGGCGGGCGCCCCCTTCGTACGGTTCGCGTTCTGCAAGCGGATCCCGGTGCTCGAAGAGGCGGTCGACCGTCTCAAGAAGCTCGCCTGAGACCCGGGTCCCGAGCGGTACCCCGATGAACGCGTGATCCAAATGGGACGGTTGCGACCGTACCCACACGCGGCTCTTCGTCATACCCTTGCTGGCTCGGGCAGCGACAGTACGACCGCTGCCGCGGGACGCGTGAGGGGGACACGTGGAAGTGGCTCGACCGACTGCGGACATTCATCCGACGGGTGCCACCCGGTGGCTCGACCGCCGAGACGGCCATGCCTGAGCGCCCGTCCCCGTACCCGGCCTTTCCCGCGAGCGAAGAGCAGCTCGTGGAAGCGCTGATGCGGGTGTCCGTCATGGAGGACCGGCGCAGCCGCCGGATGTGCGTGGACCGGGCGCTGCACCATCTCGGACAGCGCCTGTCCGTGGCCGAGTTCGGCGAGAAGAAACCGCACATCGTCGAAATGGTGCGGGTGTTCGGCGCCGTGCCCCTGGGCTGGCTGCGGCTGGTGGAGGCCGTCCGCTATCTGGCGGACGACGATCTGGCCTC
Organism: Streptomyces sp. NBC_00569; assembly: GCF_036345255.1. NCBI lineage: Bacteria > Bacillati > Actinomycetota > Actinomycetes > Kitasatosporales > Streptomycetaceae > Streptomyces > Streptomyces sp. NBC_00569. Next base: position 5,002,688 of record NZ_CP107783.1, read on the forward strand.
GCTCCAGGCGTCCGCCCTCGTGGAGTCGCCACTGCCGCCGGCCGGCGACCCGGCGCAGCGGGCCGCGCTCGACCCGCTCCTGAGCGGCCTGGACCGCGGCTCCGTGCCGGACCTCGCCGACCTGTTCCGCCATGTGGCCGGGGACAGCTTCGGGCCGCTGCCGAGGACGACCCGCACGGCACGCGAGGCGTACGAGCTCCTGGAGCAGTGCAACGTTCCCTCGGACGGGATACCGAGGAGCGTGCGATTCCTGCACGAACTGGCCTATCTGGTCGGCCCGGAGCGGGGCGACCCGCTCCGGGTCTGGCTCAGCCGCCACGTCCGCTCCCTCGCCGCCGCGGGACCCGAGGGGCAGCGGATGCTCGACACCGTCCGTTCCTCCACCGGGAGCTGGCGACGAGCCCCCGGCCGTGACGCCTTTCTGGTGATCCGGCTCCAGCCGTTGACCGAGTCACCCGACCGTGTCGCACTCACCTGCTGGACGAGTACCGGCAACGCGTGGGAGCCGCGCCAGCGGGACGACCGGGAACTGCGCCTGACGGAGGTGCCCGACTGGGTCGCCACCCTCGTCGACCGGGAGGAAGAGCGGCTGCGCAACCACCACGGCGGCATCGTCGTGGAGTTCATCCTCTCCCTGGCGATGGCGAACACACCGGTGGAGGACTGGACCCGGCCGACCCCCTTCGGGTCGCGGCAGCCCGGCCTCGGCACGTCGGCCCCGTACCGCCCTCCGCTGGGCATGGACTACAAGGTCGTCATACGCAGCCTGGAGCGGATGGAGGCACGCCAGGTCCACCGGGTGTGGAACGCGCGCTGGGAGGTGCTCAGGAACGGGGGCGCGGGGCGCGTGCACCGGTGCGAAATCGGCGCCGGGTCCCAACAGCAGGCTCTCTACGCCAAGTTGAAGCACAATCAGGCCATTGTGTTGATGACTCTGGGCTCGTCGCCCGACTCGGAACACGGGCTCAGCGAGCTGACGCTCGGCCTCCAGGCGGGCCTGCCGGTGCTGCTCTGGGCTCACCAGGGACCCCTCGACGACACCGAGCACGCGGAACTCCACAGGCTCGCCGAAACGGGTGCCTGGGACGACTTGTTGGAGACGGTCACGCGCTTGCGCTTCTCTCCCGGAACACGCGACGATGGGCCGGAGGGTTCCATCGACTCTCGTATCGCTGTGCTGTGGGACGATCCGAGCCGCCTTCCCGAAGTACCGGAATCAGCGAGTTGAAGACTTCCAGCCCAACCAGGTGTTCGGGCTACGGCGGTTGGGGAGTACGGACGTGCACCGACCGGGCACGAACCAGGGTGAGGGGGAACGGTCGATGGCCGACAGGGATCCGCACGTTCCGGCACAGACCGACGGCGCCGCGGCCGACCCCGGCGCATGGCGCATCTACCGAGGCACGGCGAGGCCCCGCGGCAAGGAGCCCCTGTCCCGCGAGTTACCCCCGCCCCCGCCCTGGCGCCGCTTCACCGGCGCACCCCTGGTCTCCGATCCGCCCCCGGACGACGAGGACGAGTTCACCCGCCGCCTCGGCCCGCCGGACGGCCCCGTCGTCCGCAAGGCGTCCGAGCAGGAACTCGATCTCGTCAATGCCGCGCTGTTCCTGCGCAGGCCGCTGATCGTCGCGGGCCCTCCCGGCATCGGGAAGTCGAGCCTCGCCCACTGCATCAGCCGTGAACTCTCCCTCGGCCGCGTCCTGCGCTGGTCGATCACCAGCCGCAGCACCCTCAAAGAGGGCCTCTACGCCTACGACGCCATCGGCAGAGTGCAGGAAGCGGCCACCCGCGGCGCCCTGCGCGGCTCCGAGCCCGGCGCCGCCGGCGATCCGGCACCCGACCCGGACGGCCTGAACAACCTGGGCGACTACGTCCAACTGGGCCCGCTGGGCACGGCGTTGCTGCCCCGCAAGACCCCGCGCGTCCTGCTCGTCGACGAGTTCGACAAGTCCGACACGGACCTCGCGGGCGACCTGCTGAGCGTCTTCGAGGAGGGCGAGTTCCGCATCCCGGAGCTGGCCCGTGTGCGCTCCAGGCTCCCCGACGCCGAGGTGCACACGGACGACCCGGACGGCACGGCGGTCATCCATCACGGGGCGGTGCGCTGCGCCGCGTTCCCCGTCGTCGTGATCACGAGCAACGGCGAGCGCACGCTGCCGCCCGCGCTGCTGCGGCGCTGCCTCTACCTCGATCTCCCCGCGCCCGACGCGGGCCAGCTCGCGGCCATGCTGGCGGCGCAGCTCTCGCAGGACGACGAGGGGCGCACCGCGATGATCCGCGACTTCCTCAGCCACGCGAGGACCGGCGGCTCGCTCGCCGCGGACCAGCTCCTCAACTCGGAGTTCCTGCGCACCACGCCCGCGGGCCCCGACGAGGGGTCCATGAGCACGCTGTTGCACGCGCTGTGGCGACGGCTCGACGAGGTCGGCACTGGATGAACCGGTCGCCCTCCCACGGCGGCGTGGCGGGTGACGGTATCGGGCCGGGTGCCGCATCGCTGGCCGAGGCGTCCCCTCAGCCGCACTGGTACGAGGCGGGCGAGGTCCTGTGGCTCGCCGCGCAGCGCTGGCTGCGGCTGAAGGACGCCCGGCGCGGCAGGCCACGGCCTGGCCCGTCGGCCGAGCTGCCCGAAGCACCCGAGGCGGAACGCCCGCGCCCGGAGGACCTGGACGCCCCCGTGCCGGAGCTCACGGAGGAACCCGTGGAGCAGCCCGCTCCCTTGACCGGGCCCTCGGCACAGGACCCGGATCCCGGCGGCCATGTGGACTCGCTCCTCATGAGCCTCGGGAACGGCTTCGCGCTCGACCGCTCGCGGGAGATCGAGAAGGCGCTGAACCCGCTGAAGCGACGCATCTCCTCCCGGAGCCAGGTCTTCCTCAACGAGGAGGCCACCGCCGAGCTGCACGCCGAGACCGGCATGTGGCTGCCCCAGCTGGAGCCGGGCCAGGAGCGCTGGCTGACCGTGACGCTCCTGGTGGACTCCGGCGACTCGATGCGGCTGTGGTCGCACACCGCGCAGCGCCTCGCCGAGACCCTGCACTGCTCGGGCGCCTTCCGTGACGTACGGACCGTGCGCTGGCAGGAGGACGGCTCCGGCGGTGAGGGCGCCGCCGGCACCGACGGCCGGCATCTGGTCCTCGTCCTCACCGATCTGCACGCCGACCACTGGGGCGACGGCAGCGCCCGGCGCAGGCTCGCCCGGTGGGCCCGCACGATGCCCGTCGCGATCGTCCATGTGCTGCCCGAGCACGTCTGGGCGAGGGCGGGCACGCGGACCAGCAGCCTCAAGCTGACCAGCCCGCGCCCCGCGTCCCCCAACAGCGCCTGGACCGCCGAGCCCGTGGGCCTGGTCATGCCCACCGCCGACCTCTCGGAGACCGACGCCTGCGACGGGGTCCGGCTGCCCGTGGTGACGCTGACCCCCGAAGGGATCGGCGGCCTCGCCCGCTTCCTCGCGCACGACAGCAAGGGCGGCTACACCGTGCGCGTCCTGGACCGGACGCCCGGCGACGAGACCGCCGTCGCGCGCAGGCCCGCCGCCGCACTGCCCGCCGACGTCCAGGTCAAGACCGTGCGGGCCCAGCTCTCCCCCACCGCCTACCACCTGGCCCGCCTCTCCGCGGCCGTCCCGCTCAACCTCGACGTGCTGCGCCTGCTCCAGGAGGGGCTGATCCCCGGGGCGCGGAACTGGCACGTGGCGGAGCTGCTCCTGAGCGGGCTGCTGCGGCGCACGGAGGCCGAGCCGGGCGGGACCGCCGGGCCGGGCGTCGAGCTCGAGTTCGGCGACGGCGTGCGCCGGGAGCTGCTCTCGGACGGGACGCGCGGCGAGACGGCGCGCGCGCTGATGCTCGCCCTGGACCATTTGGCGGTCGCCGCACCGGCGTACGGGGAAGGGGTCGCCCTTCTCCGCGAGCCGGATCGCGCGAGCAGTGTCTCCATGGAAGGCTTACGGCCGTGGATTTCGTCTATTTTGCCCGCTTTCGCGGCCATGGCAGGACCACACGCCACCGCCGCCAGGGAGCTTGAGGCACGCCTCGACGAACCTCCACCTCCGCTGGCCACAACCTCCGGAGAACCCAGCCAGTTAGGCGGTGGGGCCGAGCCCACCGCCCCGCCGGACACCGGCAACGAGGAAAGGGTCGAAGAAGTGAGCGGCTTGCAGTCCACCCAGGCCGGGGCAAGGGGTGACGCGCTGCAGAAGCCGCCCCCCGTCTGGGGCAACGTCCCTCCCCGAAACCGTGCCTTCACCGGCCGCGTCCAGCTCCTGGACGACCTGCACCGCAGGCTCCAGGAAGGAACCACGGCGGTGCTCCCCGAGGCGCTCCAGGGCATGGGCGGCGTCGGGAAGTCCCAGCTCGCGGTCGAGTACGTGTACCGGCATCTGAACGAGTACCAGATCGTGTGGTGGATCCCCGCCGAACAGCCGCAGCAGATCCGGCAGTTCCTCGTCCAGCTGGCCAACCGGCTCGGTCTGAACGTCGGCAGCGGCGAGGCGAACACAGCGGTGCCGGCCGTCATCGAGGCCCTGCGCGTAGGCGAACCGTTCAAGAACTGGCTCCTCATCTTCGACAACGCGGAAGACCCGGAATCCGTGCGGGAGTTCTTCCCGACCAACGGCCCGGGCCGCATCCTCGTCACCTCACGGAACGCGCAGTGGGCCTCGTCGGCACGTCCCCTGGAGGTCGACGTGTTCACCCGCGAGGAAAGCCGTTCGCTGCTCCAGATGAGAGCACCGAACCTGGACAACGCGACCGCGGACCGGCTCGCCGAGACCTTGGGCGACCTGCCGCTCGGCATCGAGCAGGCCGCCGTGTGGCTGGCCGAGACGGGCATGCCCGCGGACGAGTACCTGCGCATGTTCGAGCAGCAGGCCAACGAGCTGATGGTCAGCGACCCGCCGGTGGACTATCCGCTGTCGGTCGCCGCCGCCTGGAACGTGTCCCTGGACCGGCTCCGCAAGAACCACCCGGCGGCTCTTCAACTCCTCCAGATGTGCGCCTTCTTCGCGCCCGAGCCGATCTCCCGGCGGCTGCTCACCGGCGTCCGCGACGCCCCCGTGCCCCCGGAGCTCAGCGCGGCACTCAGTGACCCGATCCGGCTCGGCCGCGCCATCCGCGAGATCAACCGCTACGCGCTGGCGCGCATCAACCACAACACCAACACCATCCAGCTGCACCGCCTGGTCCAGCGCGTCCTCATCAACCAGATGGCGGAGCCGCTGAAGTCGCAGATGCGCGCCGGCGCCCACCGGCTGCTCGCCAGGGACGACGCCGGTGAGCCCAACAAGTCCCACCGGTGGCAGCAGTACGGCGACCTGCTGCCGCACGTCCTCAACAGCAGGGCCGTCGAGTCGACGGACCCGTGGGTGAGGCAACTCGTCCTGAACGAGATCCAGTACATGTACTACTGGGGCGACCACCAGGGCTCCTTGGACCTGGCCAAGGAGACGTACAACACCTGGCGCGAGGCCGACGGGGACACCGCCGAGCACGTACTCAACGCGGCCCGTATCTACACGAACTCCCTGCGCATCCTGGGACGCTACTCGGAGGCGTACGAACTCGATCAGCGGACACTGGCAGGGATGACCGAGGTCCTCGGCCCCGAGCACGAGTCGACGATCGACATCACCAGCATGCTCGCCTGGGACCTGCGGCTGCGCGGCGACTTCCAGGCGGCGCTCGAACTCGACAAGCACGCCTTCGAGACCTGCGAGCGCCTCTTCGGGCCCAACGACCCGTCGACCCTCCTCAGCGCCCACCGGCACGCGCTGAACCTACGGTTCATCGGGCACTTCCGGGCTGCGCTCGCGCTCGACCGCATGACACACAGCCGCAAGGTCGCGGAGCTCGGCGAGAACGCGGTGTCGACGCTGTCGACCATGGCCTCGGTGACGTTCGACCTCCAGGAAGGCGGCGAGTACCTGGCTGCCCGCGACCAGGCGCGCGACGTCGAGGAGCGCTTCCGCAACACCGTCGGCGACACCCATCCGGACACGATCTCCGCAACCAGGATCCTGTCGGTGGCCGAGCGGCGCGCCGGCCAGCACGCCCTTGCCCTGGAGCTGTCCGGCCGGTCTCTCGCCATGTTCCGCACCCGATACGGCGACCTGTACCCGCAGACGGTGAACGCGCTGGCCTCACACGCCATCGACGTACGGCACAGCGGCGACCTCACCCGGGCACTCGAACTCGGGCAGGAGGGGTACGAGGGGTACGAGGCACTGCTCGGCCCGCAGCATCCGCACTCCGTCGCGGGACGCGTCAACCACGCGATCTGTCTGCGCCTGGCCGGGCGGACCGAGGAGGCCCGCGCGAGCAACGTGGACTCGCGGGAGAAGCTGATCGAGCTGATCGGCGTGGACCACCCCAACACACTCTCCTGCACCGCGAATCTCGCCGCCGATCTGTTCGAGCTCGGCGAGATGCAAGCGTCGGTGGAGCTCGCCACGGGTGCGCTCGACCTGTGCCGCACCAAGCTCGGCGTGGACCACCCCATCACCCTCGCCACAGCCCTCAACCTGTCGCTCGGGCTGCGGCAGCTGCGGCGTGACGACGAGGCGGACGAGCTGTACGCCGACACGGCCGAGCGCTACGGGCGCACCCTCGGCGAGGACCACCCGGCGACGACGGCGGCCGCGGACGGCAGGCCGGCGAACTGCGACATCGACCCGCTGCTGATGTGACGCCGCCGAGGTGACGTCGGCAGTATCGACATGACCCCGCCCTGGACACATCCGGGCGAGGTCAGAGCTGTGGCACGCCCGTCGCGGGCTGTGTGATGAGCCCGGGGATCCGCGCCGTCCAGCGGGCCAGTTCCAGCGGGTCGGGCGTCCGCGCGCCGCGGGCCCGCTCCTCCAGGGCGAGCGCCCGCACCAGCTCAGGGCGGTGCAGCAGGGACGTGGCGGTCTCGCCCTCGCCGGACGCCTCCAGGGCGAGACCGAGGCCGACCCACGCCGGGCGGGTGGCGGGGGCGCCGGTCAGGACGGCGCGGTAGCGGTCCACCGCGCGCGCCGCGTTCGCCGGCCCGCCGCGCAGGAGGCACATGTCCGCTTCGAGGAGGTCCGGGGACCGTTCCACGCCGGAGAGCCGCGCAAGGGTGTCCGGGGTGAACGTTCCTGCATCAGCGATGTGCAGCCTCCGTAGTTCACAGCGGAGTTCGGGCTGACGCTGCGGCGGGTCCGCGCGCGGCCGGGACGGCGGCACGGTCACCTCTTCGCCCGGGCCGCCGCCGAGCCGGTGGTCGGCGAGCAGCCGGGTCGCGGCCGGGTCGGGCGCGAGGTTGTGGCTGCACCATGTGGACCGCAGATCGGCCAGTTCGGCCCGCGCCGGGGCGAATGCCTCGGCCGGTACGTCGTCGTCGGCCCACGGGACGGTCTGGCGCGCCATCTCCGTGACGAAGCTGCGGCCCCACGGGGTGAGCCCGGGCTGGCCGGCCAGCGTGCGCAGGGCGATCGCCACCGCGTCGCGCCACACGGCGAACTCGAAGTGCGCGAGGACGGCACGGGGGCCGGCCAGGGCGTGCCGTTCGGTGCGCCAGAAGTCGGCGACGCCGGTGAACGCGTACGTGCCGTGGAGCAGGCCCCACGGCGGGCGCGGGTCGGTACGCCAGGGCGCGTAGAGCAGCGTGTCCTGGCGCGGCCCGCGCGCCGCCCTGTCGACGAGCTGGATCTGGTGGCTCAGACCGTTGAGCACGGAGTGCCGTGACTCGTGGACGAGGGTGACCGCGAAGTCGACGGCGTCGCGCGGCAGGGAGACCAGTGCGCTGCCGAACGCCTCGGCGTACGAGGCGCTGGAGGTGCGGAAGCGGGGCATGCCCGGCAGGGGCACGAGCGAGTTCAGGACGAGCGGCACCGTGCGGGCCGCGTCCGGGTGACGGGCCCCGAGCAGGCGCGCCGCGTCGTGCAGATGCCGCTGCCAGGTGTCCGACTCTCCGTCCGTGAGCGGGGCAGGGGGCGGCCAGGGGGACCGGAAGTCGCGGTAGGGGTCGGCATCGTCCAGCAGAACGGCGGGGCCCGGCTCGCGCGGGGTCCAGCTCAGCAGGCGTGCGGGGTGCCAGCCGGGGGCGCGCAGGTGCGGATCGGCGGGCAGTTCGAGGGTGTGCGGGCCGAGCGTGACGCGGGCGGGGCCGCGCCCGTCCGTCTCCAGCGTGGCGACGTCGTGGTCACCGGGGGCGTCGTCGAGTACGGCGTGCCCGACGGTCGGCAGGATCACCTTGCCCGCCCACGCGGGTAAGCGGACGCGCGCGGGAAGTCCGGCCCGCAGCGCGGCCGCCGCGGCGAGCGCGTGCGCGTAGCCCGCCTCCCGCCACAAGGGGGGCTCGCCGGGCCGGGGACCGGCGACGCCGCCCTGCAGTCGCCCGAGTAGGCGGACCGCCCAGACGCCAACCGGCGGGTGCCGGAGCACGCTCGCCACGGCATGCGGATCGAGGGCCTCCGCGCGGGCCAGCAGCTCGAAGGCGTGCGCCAGCGGGGGCAGCGGTCCTGCGCTTTCTTCCGTCTCGCGTTCCGCGGCGGCCAGGGCCCGCAGCATGAGCATGCGGCGGCTGCGCTCCGCCGCCGCGATACGGGTCCCGGTGGGTGCGGTGATGCGCCCGGTCGCGATGGCCTCAAGGTCGGCGACCGACACGTGGTGCCGCGTCAGCACGGCAGGACAGGCCGGTCGGGCTCGTCAGGCAGGTCGCACGGGGATACCGGTTCGGGCGGCCCGTGCTCGTGCCGGGGCTCCTGGGGAGCCGTGCCGCCGTGCTGTCGCGGGCTGAAGTACGGACTCCCGTCCCCGCTGCCCACGACCTGCCCGACGGCGTCCTCCGTCAGATGTTCGAGCAGCGCGTTCTGCGCCTCCGCCACCAGCGGGTCCCTCAGTGCCATGGCCTCCTGGAGGCCCCAACGGCTGAGATCGACAAGTCCGGTCTCGATGTCAGTCGTAGAAGTCCTCACGTCAAACTTCCCCCTGTCGGCTCCCGCTCGCGGCCCCGCGGCGCAGACCCACCTCCTTCCCATAGTGGCCCGTGGTCAGCCGCGCCGAAAGGGGCTCCGGTGGCCATCAAGGCTTGAATTGTTCGATTCATGGCCGGGGGAGGCGGCATTCGGTGCCGCGACACACCGTTGACCGGGTACTCAACTGGCGTGTCCCGTGGGGCAATTGATGCGTTCTGACGTTACGTGTCCCCGACTCGGCCACAGACACGGTTCCTCTCGCCCCCGGAACACGGTTCCTGACGGTCCGACATGGACTTCCCGGCGCCTCTTGTCACGCAGCCGCGCCGACCGTCCCCCACTCGCACCCGTGCGGACCCTCCCGGCTCGCGCGCCCCGTGAGGTGCCCGCAGGGTGCGGAGGTGTGACCCAGCAGCAACTCGGCCCGGCCTCCGCCACTGTCCCCGTCGCGGAGCCCGGCGCCGAACCACGTTCCCGCTCGGCCCGGCTCCGGGCCGCCGCCCCCCTGCTCACCGCACTCGGCCTGTTCGCCGCGGTCCGGCTCACCGGTGTCGTCGCGATGACGGTCGCCGCCTCGCTGACCGGAAAGCGTTCCGGCACCCTGCTCGGCCGGTCCTGGGACTCGCTCTGGTACCTCAGGATCGCCGCGAACGGCTACGGCCGCTCCGTCCACTACAAGCCGGGCATCATCTTCAACGACCTCGCGTTCTTCCCGCTCTACCCCGGCCTGGTCCGCGCGGTGGGGACCGTGCTCCCGCTCAGCGGCGGCGCCACGGGGATGCTCATCGCCTGGACCGCGTCCCTGGCCGCGGCGGCCGGGATCTACCTGATCGGGGTGCGCCTGCACTCGCGGCCCGTCGCCGTCTTCATGGTCCTGCTGTGGGGGCTGCTGCCGCACTCCGTGATCCTCACGATGGCGTACACCGAGCCGCTGCTCACCGCCTTCGCCGCCTGGTCCCTGTACGCGGTCCTGACCGGCCGGTGGATCTGGGCGGGCACGCTCGCCTCGCTGGCCGGGGTGTCCCGTCCCAACGGCTTCGCGGTCGCCGCCGCGGTCCTCGTCGCGGCGGCGTACGAGGTGATCCACAACCGCGGCAGAAACGTTTCCCACAGGCTGTGGACAGGCGCCGCGATCGCCCCGCTCGGCTGGACCGGCTACGTCCTGTGGGTCGGCGTCCAAAGAGGCGATCCGCTCGGCGGCTACTTCGCCGTGCAGCGGGACTGGGGCTCGCGCTTCGACTTCGGCGTCGGCGCGCTGCGCGTCGTACGGCATCTGCTGCTCCAGGGCGACCGCTTCGTCTTCCCCGTGACGCTCCTGATCGTCGCCTCCGCGGTGCTGCTGTTCGCGCTGCTCATCGCCGAGCGGGCGGCCCCGCTGCCGCTCATCGTCTACAGCGGCGTACTCCTGCTCGTCGCGCTCGGCGGCGCCGGCTTCTTCCCGTCCAAGCCGCGCTTCCTGCTGCCCGCGTTCCCCCTGCTGCTGCCGCTGGCCCTGGCACTGGCACGAACGGCGAAAGCCCGGCCGCGCAGCGCCCTTCTGGTGATGGGCGCCCTGGCCGGGCTCTCACTTGCGTACGGGACGTATCTGGTCGCGTACGCGCACAGGCCCCTGTGATCGGCTGCTGACGTGCCTACTCGTCGTCGGACGGCTTCTCGTCGTCGGCGGAGTCCACGGCCTGCTCCAGGCCGAGCTGCTCGACCAGCCAGCGGTCGAACTCGATGGCGGCGCGCACCCAGCTGACCGTCGAGGACACGAAGTGCTCCAGGCTGACGCCCGTGCCGATGAGCATCTGCGCCTCACCGATGAGGCGGACCGTGCCGTCGTCGTGGGTGTGGCTGTAGACCTTGGGCCACAGGGTGCGGCGGTTCCAGTCGTCGATGGTCTCGAGGAGCGCCGGCTTGGTCTCGAGGTCGTGCGGGCGGTCGTAGAACGTCCGCACCGAGAAGACCTGCTGGTCGTCCTCGCCGCGGAACATGAAGTACGTGCGGAACTCCTCCCACGGAGCCGCGAGGTCACCCTCTTCGTCGAGGACGTACTTGAGCTCCATCTGCTCGAGGAGCTGCTTGACGAGGTCCTGATCGGGGACGACGGGGCCCGCCGGTCCTGAGCCCTGCGGCTGCTGGGGCTGTCCCCCGAAATTCGGAATCGAGGACGGGTCGATGCTCACGTGCTTGGTCCCTTCGTACGGATTCCGCCATCCTCCCCCATGGCGGGTGGGAAGTGACAACCCCCGACCGGTTGGATCGGACCGAGTTCCGGCACCGGCGTGACCGGATCACCCCCGCGGAGCAGCGGCCCCGCCGCCCGTCCTCCCGAGCGGCAGGGCACCGAGCCGGTCCGGCATCGGCGTTCGCCTCGCGCTACAGCGTCTTTCCGGTGGCCGGGCCCACGATCAGGCCGTCGCCGAAGAAGTCCACGCGGACCGTGTCGCCGTCGGTCACCTCGCCGGAGAGGATCTCCTTCGCGAGCCGGTCACCGATCGCGGTCTGCACGAGCCGGCGCAGCGGGCGCGCGCCGTACGCGGGGTCGTTGCCCTCGTCGGCGAGCCAGGCCAGGGCCGCGTCGGAGACGTCCAGGGTGAGCCGACGCTCGGCGAGCCGCTTCGCGAGCCTGCCGATCTGCAGCTTCGCGATCCGCTCCAGCTCCTGCCTGTTCAGCGCGGAGAAGACGACGAGGTCGTCGAGCCGGTTGATGAACTCGGGCTTGAACGACGCCCGTACGACCTCCAGGACCTGCTGCTTCTTCTGCTCCTCACTCGTCGTCGGCTCCACCAGGCTGTGTCCGCTCAGGAACTGACTGCCGAGGTTCGAGGTGAGCACGAGAATCGTGTTGCGGAAGTCGACCGTGCGGCCCTGACCGTCCGTGAGACGGCCGTCGTCGAGCACCTGGAGCAGGACGTCGAAGACCTCCGGGTGCGCCTTCTCGACCTCGTCGAGCAGGACGACGCTGTACGGACGCCTGCGCACCGCCTCGGTGAGCTGACCGCCCTCCTCGTACCCGACGTAGCCGGGAGGGGCGCCGACAAGACGCGCCACGGAGTGCTTCTCTCCGTACTCGCTCATGTCGATGCGGATCATGGCCCGCTCGTCGTCGAACAGGAAGTCGGCGAGTGCCTTGGCCAGTTCGGTCTTGCCGACGCCGGTCGGGCCGAGGAACAGGAAGGATCCGGTCGGCCGGTCGGGGTCGGCGATCCCGGCGCGGGTGCGGCGCACGGCGTCGGACACCGCCCGTACGGCCTCGGTCTGGCCGATCAGGCGCTTGCCGAGCTCGTCCTCCATGCGCAGCAGCTTCTGCGTCTCGCCCTCCAGGAGCCGCCCGGCCGGAATGCCGGTCCAGGCCGCCACCACGTCCGCGATGTCGTCCGGGCCGACCTCGTCCTTGACCATCGTGTCGGCCTTGGACGCCTCCTCCTCTTCCTCCGTGGCGGCCTCCAAGTCCCTTTCCAGGGTGGGGATCTCGCCGTAGAGGAGCTTGGACGCGGTGTCGAAGTCGCCGTCGCGCTGGGCGCGCTCGGCCTGGCCGCGCAGCTCGTCGAGCTTCTCCTTCAGCTCACCGACGCGGTTGAGGGACTGCTTCTCCTTCTCCCAGCGGGCGGTGAGGCCGCGCAGCTCCTCCTCCTTGTCGGCGAGGTCGCGCCGCAGCTTCTCCAGGCGCTGCTTGCTGGCCGGATCCGTCTCCTTGGACAGGGCCAGCTCCTCCATCCTCAGCCGGTCGACGGCGCGCTGGAGTTCGTCGATCTCGACGGGCGACGAGTCGATCTCCATGCGCAGCCGGGACGCCGCCTCGTCCACGAGGTCGATGGCCTTGTCCGGCAGGAAGCGGGAGGTGATGTACCGGTCGGAGAGCGACGCGGCGGCGACGAGCGCGCTGTCGGCGATCTGGACCTTGTGGTGGGCCTCGTACCGGCCCTTGAGCCCGCGCAGGATCGCGATCGAGTCCTCGACCGTCGGCTCGGCGACCAGCACCTGCTGGAAGCGGCGCTCCAGGGCCGGGTCCTTCTCGATCCGCTCGCGGTACTCGTCGAGCGTGGTCGCGCCGACCATGCGCAGCTCGCCGCGCGCGAGCATCGGCTTCAGCATGTTGCCCGCGTCCATGGAGGAGTCGCCGCCCGCGCCGGCCCCGACGACCGTGTGCAGCTCGTCGATGAACGTGATGACCTGCCCCTCGCTCGCCTTGATCTCGGAGAGGACGGTCTTGAGGCGCTCCTCGAACTCACCGCGGTACTTCGCGCCGGCGACCATCGCGCCCAGGTCCAGCGAGACGAGCCGCTTGTCCTTGAGCGACTCCGGCACGTCCCCCTTCACGATGCGCTGGGCGAGGCCCTCGACGACGGCGGTCTTGCCGACACCGGGCTCACCGATCAGGACGGGGTTGTTCTTCGTACGGCGGGACAGCACCTGCACCACACGCCGGATCTCCTGATCGCGCCCGATGACAGGGTCGAGCCTGCCCTCGCGCGCGGCGGCGGTGAGATCGGTGCCGAACTTCTCCAGGGCCTTGTACTGGCCCTCGGGGTCGGGTGTGGTCACCCGGCGCCCTCCCCTGCTCTTCTCGAAGGCGGCGAGCAGCTTCTTGGCGCTCGCCCCCTGTTCCGTCAGTACGTCGGCGACAGTGCCGCCCTTCGCGGCGATGCCGATGAGCAGATGCTCGGTGGAGAGGTACTCGTCCCCGAGCTCCTTCGCGCGCTGCTCCGCGTCGGCGATGACCGCCAGCAGGTCCCGGTTGGGCCCGGGCGGCGCGACGGTCGAGCCGGTCACGCTGGGCAGCGCGCCGAGGACCCGCTCGGCCCCGGACCGCACGGCGGCCTGATCGGCTTCGACGGCCGTCAGCAGGTCCGTGATGTTCTCGTTCTCCTGGCCCTCGAGAAGCGCCAGGAGCAGATGCGCGGGGGTCAGATCCGCGTGCCCCGCGGACACGGCCCGACTGGTGGCCGCGTTGATCGCGTCCCGGCTCCGGTTCGTCAGCTCGGCGTCCACGTGCGCACTCTCCTCCTGTACGTCTGCCTCTCCAGCACACTGACCCTGCCAGCATACACAAAGTTGAGTCGATTCCACTCAAGGGTGCGCGTCGGGTATCCCGGGGCGGGATATGTCCTGGAACGGGGATATCTTCCGGAGCATGGCCAAGCGGAACGACCCCCTGAACCCCGACCCGACCTTCCTCGGCTTCTGGAGGGAACGGCACCTGTGCACGCTGACGACCCTGCGCCCCGACGGCACCCCGCACGTGGTGCCGGTCGGCGTCACGTACGACCCCGAGGCGGGTCTGGCGCGGGTGATCGCGAACAAGGCGAGCGCGAAGGTGTCGCACGTGCTCGCGGGGTCCGCGGCACAGGAGGGCGGGGCCCGGGTCGCGGTCTGCCAGGTCGACGGCCGGCGCTGGGCGACCCTCGAAGGGCTCGCGGTGGTCCGTACGGAGCCGGACCGCGTCGCGGAGGCGGTACGCCGGTACGCGGAGCGCTACGAGCGCGTGCCCGCGCCGAATCCGGACCGGGTCGCCATCGAGATCACACTGACGCGGGCGACAGGCAACGGGACCCCGTCGTGACAGCCGCACAAAGCTGCAGCGGCGCCACCGTGTTCAGGTCCACGGTGGCGCCGCTGCGGGGGGAAGCACCTGCGCGATCTACAACGACGGGGGAATCGCGTCAGGCACTGCGGGGGGTGGCTGAGGTGGTACGCGGAACTTCCGGTCCCGCCTCCCGGACCAGCTGGTGGTCACGCTGGTCGAGGTTGACGAAGACCATTCCGTATCTGACGGCGCACCGCACGGGCTGTGGGGCACCCCGAGGGCGGCGAAGACACCGGTAGGCCCGGATCTCGTCGTCGTCGAACTCGTCCCGCACGACGACGATCGGCTCGCCGAACAGGGTGACCATCAACGAATCGCCGCGATGGGGAATCGCCGTGGCGAGGTCGATGAAATGCCACCCGGACCGGTAGGCCGTCGCCATCTCACGGCGAAATGTTCTGTCGTCGGGCGGAGTGGTCATGCGGCCGCGTCCACGGGAGCGACACTCCAGGAAAGATCCGGAGGCGCGATGTTCTTGGCGGCGGACACGTGAGTGGCGGGTGTGCCACTCCAGGAGAGGTCCTGGGTGCTGAGCACACCGAAAGCCAAACCGGCGGAGAAGGCAACAGCCATCACCGAGCGAAGCATTCTCTTGCACATAGTGGGCTTCGTCCTCACTTCCATGGCTTCTCTCCCCCGACTCACTAGACGATGGCTCATTCGGCCATCCAAACACCACAGCATCGATGCATCATGTTCCTGCACGTTCAGGACCCTGGGGGGTGGATCTATGACCACGAATGACGCACATCGGACACATCCTCATGCCACGACTGAACTGTGCGACGAGGGCAGGCGGTTGTACGCCAGTGCTCTGCGTTCCGGACGCATCGCCCGAAGCGAAGTGACGGCCGCTCCCTGCCTGATGGATTTCGCCCTTCTCCACCCAGACCCGGATGACGCCGGCTGGCTCCGCCCGGTTCCTCCCGCCGCCGCCCTGGCACAGCGCCTCCACCCCATCGAACGGGAAATCCAGGAGCGACGAAGCCTGGCGGTCGAACTGACCGATTACTTCGAGCCATTCATGGCCATCAGTGCGCAGGATCTGCCCACGACGCACGCCGTCACCGTGCTCGAAGGTATCAACAGGATCAATTCGGCCATCGAACTCGCCATCGCCGAGTGCCAGTCCGAGATCCTCACGGTCCAGCCCGGCGGCGGGCGCAGCGAGCACTCCCTGACGGAGGCACTCGAGCGGGGCCAGGCGGTCATCGCGCGCGGCATCACCATGCGCACGCTCTACCAGCACACGGCCCGGCACAGTCAGGGAACCCTCGTGTACGCCGAGCACATGGCCAAGGGCAACGTGGAGATACGCACCCTCGAGGAACTCATAGAGCGGCTGATGGTCTTCGACCGGACCGTCGCGTTCATACCGGTCCCCGGAGAGCATCCGGTCGCCCTGGAACTCCGCCATCCGGGCCTCGTCGAATACCTGGCCAAGGTCTTCGAGCAACTGTGGCGCCGCGCGGTCCCCCTCCTGGAGGAGACCCCCTACGCGCCCCCGACCGACGGCATCACCGGGGTCCAGCGGTCGATCGCCAAGCTGCTGATCGAAGGCCACGTGGACGAGGCCATCGCCCGCCGCCTGGGCATGAACGTACGCACCTGCAGAGCCCACATCGCCAAGCTCGCGGCCGCGCTGGGCAGCGGAAGCCGCGCACAACTCGGCTTTCTCATAGCGCAGTCCGGCATCCTCGACCAGGATCACTGAATGTCGACCGAGGAGAGCCACACGTGACCGCCGAGGCCCACACTCACGGAGCCGAGGAGTTGTGCGCCGCCGGTACGGAGCTCTACTCCCGGGCCCTGCGCGAGGGCCGCGTGAAGGACGAAGAGGCCGCGGCCGTGCCGTGCCTCCTCGACTTCGGGCTGCTGCGCGCGGATCCGGACGACTCCCGGTGGCAGCGCCCCGTGCCGCCCTCCGTGGCCCTGCCGGGCCTGCTGGGGGGCATCGAGGACGAGATCGCGCACCAGCGGCACCGGGAGGCGAAACTGGCCAAGGCGTTCGCACCGCTCATGGCGCTCGACGCCGAGCGGGCGTCCTTTCAGAACTCACCGATGATCCATGTGCTGCTGGGGTTCCAGCGGATCAACGACGCCATCGGCGAAGCCAGCGCGGTCGCCACCCAGGAGCTCCTCACCATCCAGCCCGGGGGCGGGCGCCCTCCCGCCGGCCTTGCCGCGGCCCGCCCGATCGAGCAGGAACTCCTCGCCCGGGGATGCCGGATGCGCACCCTCTACCAGCACACCTCGCGGCATTCCCCCGCCGTGCTGGCCCACTACGAACAGCTGCGCGGCGACGTGGCGGTCCGCACCCTCGACGAGGTCACCGAGCGCCTCGTCCTGCTCGACCGGACCGTCGCGTTCATCCCGGCCAACACGGACCGCACCGTGGCCCTGGAGATACGCCACCCCGCCCTCATCTCGTACCTCGTGACGACGTTCGAGCGGCTGTGGCGGCTGGCCACGCCCATGTTCCCCGTGGCCGCGCAGCAGCCCCCGGCCAGGGACGGCGTGACCTCCCGCCAGCTGACCATCGCCGCCCTGCTCATCGAGGGCCACACGGACGCCGTCATCGCCGAACGCCTCGGCATGAACATCCGCACCGTCCGCGTCCACATCGCCAAGCTCGCCAGCACGCTCGGCAGCGACAGCCGGGCCCAACTGGGCTATCTCATCGGCCAGTCCGGGATGCTGGAACAGGACCGCTGACCTCCGCGGAAGGATCCTCCGGCCCCCGAACGGGCACAGCGGATCTCCGCACAACCCTTCGACCTCCGGCCGGCCAACAACACGGCCGAGTTCACGGTCTCCGGCAGCTGATCCGGCACGGCGCTCCGGACCGAGGGGCGCCGTGCCGTCCGCCGGCCTACTTCAGCCCGACCCGCGCGCAGTCCGCCGTGTACTTCGCCGTGCAGATGTCCCCGACCTTGTAGATCCCGTCCCTGACCACCGTCGACTTGATGTTGCTCTGCGTCATCGGGACGACCTGGACCAGGAGCGACGGCACGTTCGGGGTGGTGGGGCTGTCGACGCGGTCCTTCGCGAGCGCGTTGAACTCGATGTCGCGCTGCTGCGCGAAGAGGACCGCCATCTGCGCGGCGGTGGAGGCCTCTTCGGGATACGGCTTGTAGACCGTCATGTACTGGTCGCCCGACACGATGCGCTGGACGGCGGCGAGCTCGGCGTCCTGGCCGGTCACCGGCGGGAGGTCGGTGACACCGGCGGCCTTGAGCGCGGCGATGATGCCGCCGGCCATGCCGTCGTTCGCGGAGTAGACACCGGCGATGTTCTGCGCGCCGACGGCCTGGATGGCGGCTGCCATGTTGGCCCGCGCGTTCTCCGGCTTCCAGTCCTTGGTGTCGTACGACTTCGAGATCGTCACCTGGTCCTTGAGCTCGGCCAGGGCGCCGTCCTTGTAGAGCGCGGCGTTCGGGTCGGTGACCGAGCCGTTCATCATGACGATCCGGCTGTTCTTGGACGCCTTGCTGCCCAGGGCCTTGAGGAGCGCCATGCCCTGCACATGGCCGACCTGGTCGCTGTCGAACGACACATAGCCGTCGACGGGGCCCTCGGCCAGACGGTCGTAGGCGATGACCGGGATGTTCGCGTCCTTGGCCTTCTTGACCGATCCCGCGATGGACTTGGAGTCGACCGCGTCGAGGATCAGTACGTCGACCCGGTCGGCGATCATCTGGTCGACCTGTCTCTCCTGGCGCTTCGCGTTCTGTTCCGCGTTGGCGTAGAGGACCCTGCCCTTGCCGCTGGTGAGGTCCTCGACCTCCTTCTTGATGTGCGGATAGTCGAACTTCTCGTAGCGCGCGGTCTCCTTCTCCGGCAGGAGGACGCCGATCTTCAGGTCCTGGTTCTGCCGGGCGGACGCCCTGCCCGCGGAGTCGCTCTCCGGCTCGAGCCAGCTGCTCCCGCACCCGGTGAGGGCCACGGCCATGGCGGACGCCACGCCGACAAAGGCGGCGCGCTTCGTACGCGGATTCACTTTCCATACCTCCCTGAAGTGACCGCGTCGTTGCGGCCGAGGTGGCTGGAAGCCAACTCGGCCTGAATCGCAGCGTCAAGAGGTGAATCCGTAACGACTCGTAATCGGGTCCGTGCGTTCCGGAGGTGAACCCGCCCATACTCGGGGTAACCCCAGTAGCCGCACCAGTCCCGGCCCCCGCAGCCCTCCCGCGCCGGTCCGCCCAGTGAGCAAACTCACTGTTCGAACACATGACCTCCGTGCCGTCTTCACCAGCTCTGACCAGCCTGTGCGCACCCGAAGCCCACCCGAAAACGCACGGGAAGGCGCACAGGAAGGCGCATACGAAAGGGGCCGGGAGGTTCTCACCTCCCGGCCCCTTTCACACCGGCTTCACAACCCGCTCGCCCGGGCTATTCGGACGACCGCTTGGGCCGCCAGACGACCAGCGCGCTCGTCTGCTGGACCTCCTGGTACGGGACCAGGTCCCGCCGGTAGGAGGCGTGGACGGCCGCCTCGCGCTGCTGCATCGCCGCCGCGGCGCCCTCGACCGCCGTCGAGAGTTCCGCGACCCGCTGCTGAAGCGCCGCGACCTGATTCTCCAGTTCGATGATGCGCTTGATGCCCGCGAGGTTGATGCCCTCGTCCTGCGACAGCTGCTGCACCTGGCGGAGCAGTTCGATGTCGCGGGCCGAGTAGCGCCGGCCGCGGCCCGCCGTGCGGTCCGGGGAGACCAGGCCGAGACGGTCGTACTGGCGCAGGGTCTGCGGATGCAGCCCGCTGAGCTGGGCGGCCACCGAGATGACATAGACCGGAGTCTCGTCGGTCAGCTCGTAGGCCCTGCCAACAAAGGAACTCTGTCGTCGACGGCCGTCCATACGCTCATGCTCCCTTCGCGGCCTGGAACAGTTCTGCCCGCGGATCGCTGTCCGCAGTCGCCTTCCGGTACGCCTCGAGAGCGTCCTTCGCGATGTCGGTCAGATCCGTGGGGACCGAGACCTCCACCGTGACGAGCAGATCGCCACGGGTGCCGTCCTTGCGGACAGCGCCCTTGCCACGGGCCCGCATCGTCCGCCCGTTGGGCGTCCCCGGGGGCAGTTTGAGCGTGACCGGGGGCCCGCCGAGCGTGGGGACCTTGACCTCGCCCCCGAGCGCGGCCTCCGGGAAGCTGACCGGCACCGTGACCGTGAGGTTGTCGCCCTTGCGGCCGAAGACCGGGTGGGAGTCCACGTGCACGACCACGTACAGGTCGCCCGCGGGACCGCCGCGCTCGCCGGGGGCTCCCTTGCCGCGCAGCCGGATGCGCTGGTTGTCCGAGACGCCGGCCGGGATGCGGACCTGCATCGTCCGGGAGGACTTCGCACGGCCCGAGCCCTTGCAGACCTCACAGGGTGTCTCCGCGATCAGGCCGCGGCCCTTGCAGTCCACACACGGGTCGGTCAGCGAGAAACCGCCGCCGCCACCGCGCGAGACCTGGCCCGTGCCGACGCAGGTCGGGCACACGCGCGGTGTGCCGTTCTTGTCGCCGGTACCGGAACAGGCCTTGCAGGGCGCCTGCGACGACATGCGCAGCGGCACCGTCGCCCCGTCGACCGCCTCGGTGAAACTGAGAGTGACCTCGGACTCGATGTCCTGGCCGCGGCGCGGCTGCGTGCGCGTGCCGGTGCCCGCGCCGCCCCGGTTGAACAGGCCGCCGAAGACGTCCCCGAGCCCGCCGCCGAACCCGCCGGCACCCCCAGCCGTACCGCCCTGGGGGCCGCCTCCGAAGAGGTCGCCCAGGTCGAAGTTGAAGGTGCCGCCGCCGGCCCCGCCCGGCCCCGGACGGAATCCGCCGTTGCCGAACAGGGCGCGCGCCTCGTCGTACTCCTTGCGCTTCTTGGGGTCGCCGAGGACGTCGTTCGCCTCGGAGATCTCCTTGAAGCGCTCCTCCGCCTTGAGGTTGCCCTTGTTGGCGTCGGGGTGGTTCTCACGGGCGAGCTTGCGGTACGCCTTCTTGATCTCGGCGTCGGTGGCGTCCTTGGGGACGCCGAGGACCTTGTAGTAGTCCTTCTCGATGAAGTCCTTCGTGCTCATCCTCGACGTCCCTCCTCTCGCTGCTTACTGACGTCAGCCCTCGTCCGGGCCACCGCTCTCCTTGTCGTCGGCGGCAGCCGATTCCCCGCCCTTGGAGGACTCGCCCTTGGCCGGCTGGGCCCCGGGCTGCGGCTCGGCCACCGCCACCCGCGCGGGGCGGATGGTGCGCTCGCCGATCCGGTAGCCCGGCTGCAGGATCGCGACGCAGGTCGTCTCGGTGACGTCCGGCGCGTACGAGTGCATCAGGGCCTCGTGGATCGTCGGGTCGAAGGGCTCGCCCTCCTTGCCGAACTGCTGGAGCCCCATCTTGGCGGCAACCATCTCGAGCGACTCGGCGACCGACTTGAAGCCGCCGACCAGCTCTCCGTGCTCACGGGCACGGCCGATGTCGTCGAGTACGGGGAGGAGCTCGGTCAGGAGGCCCGCGACCGCGATCTCCTTGACCGTGACCCGGTCCCGCTCCACCCGGCGACGGTAGTTCTGGTACTCGGCCTGGAGCCGCTGGAGGTCCGCGGTGCGCTCGCCGAGCGCCATGCGTACCTGGTCCAGCTGGGCCGTCAGGCCTACGTTCTGAACCGCCGAAGCGGCTCCTGCCGATGCTGCTGCGTCCCCGGCCGGGGCCGCCCCCTCACCCTTGTCGGGCGAGGGAGCGGCCTTCGGCTCGGCGTCGTCGGGGGTGGCGCCGGAAGGGACGTCAGGCTCGTCGCTCTCGCTGAAGCCCGGGGTCTCCTCCGTCACGCGGCACCGTCCTTGCGGTCCTCGTCGACGATCTCGGCGTCGACGACGTCGTCGTCAGCGGCCTTCTGCCCGTCGCCCGGGGCGCCGGCCTCGGGACCGCCGGCGGCCTGCGCGCCCTGGGCGTCGGCGTACATGGCCTGGCCCAGCTTCTGCGAGACGGCGGCGACCTTCTCGGTGGCGGTGCGGATCTCGGCCGTGTCCTCGCCCTTGAGCTTCTCCTTCAGCTCGGTGAGCGACTCCTCGACCTCGGTCTTGACCTCGCCGGGGACCTTGTCCTCGTTGTCCTTGAGGAACTTCTCCGTCTGGTAGACGAGCTGCTCGCCCTGGTTGCGCGTCTCGGCGGCCTCGCGGCGACGGTGGTCCTCGTCCGCGTACTGCTCGGCCTCCTGGCGCATCCGGTCGACCTCGTCCTTCGGCAGCGAGGAGCCGCCGGTGACGGTCATCTTCTGCTCCTTGCCCGTGCCCAGGTCCTTCGCGGTCACGTGCATGATGCCGTTGGCGTCGATGTCGAAGGCGACCTCGATCTGCGGGACACCACGCGGGGCCGGCGGCAGACCGGTGAGCTCGAACATCCCGAGCTTCTTGTTGTACGCCGCGATCTCGCGCTCGCCCTGGTAGACCTGGATCTGCACGGACGGCTGGTTGTCCTCGGCCGTCGTGAAGATCTCGGAACGCTTGGTCGGGATCGTGGTGTTGCGCTCGATGAGCTTCGTCATGATCCCTCCCTTGGTCTCGATACCGAGGGACAGCGGGGTCACGTCGAGGAGCAGGACGTCCTTGACCTCACCCTTGAGGACACCGGCCTGCAGGGCGGCGCCGATGGCGACGACCTCGTCCGGGTTGACACCCTTGTTGGCGTCCTGGCCGCCGGTCAGCTCCTTGACGAGCTCCGCGACGGCGGGCATACGGGTCGAGCCACCGACGAGAACGACGTGGTCGATCTCGGAGAGCTGGATGCCCGCGTCCTTGATGACGTTGTGGAACGGCGTCTTGCAGCGCTCCAGCAGGTCGGACGTGAGCTGCTGGAACTGGGCGCGCGTGAGCTTCTCGTCCAGGTGCAGCGGGCCCTCGGCGGACGCCGTGATGTAGGGCAGGTTGATCGTGGTCTCGGTCGAGGACGAGAGCTCGATCTTCGCCTTCTCGGCGGCCTCGCGCAGGCGCTGGAGCGCCATCTTGTCCTTGGACAGGTCCACGCCGTGGCCGTTGTTGAACTGCTTGACCAGGTAGTCGACGACGCGCTGGTCCCAGTCGTCACCACCGAGGTGGTTGTCGCCGTTCGTGGCCTTCACCTCGACGACGCCGTCGCCGATCTCGAGGAGCGACACGTCGAAGGTGCCGCCACCGAGGTCGAAGACGAGGATGGTCTGGTCGTCCTTGTCGAGACCGTAGGCCAGGGCGGCGGCCGTCGGCTCGTTGACGATGCGCAGGACGTTCAGACCGGCGATCTCGCCGGCCTCCTTCGTCGCCTGGCGCTCGGAGTCGTTGAAGTACGCCGGGACGGTGATGACCGCGTCCGCGACCTTCTCGCCCAGGTACGCCTCGGCGTCGCGCTTCAGCTTCTGCAGGATGAAGGCGCTCATCTGCTGCGGGTTGAAGCTCTTGCCGTCGATCTCGATCTTCCAGTCAGTGCCCATGTGGCGCTTGACCGAACGGATCGTCCTGTCGACGTTGGTGACCGCCTGGCGCTTCGCGACCTCTCCGACGAGCACCTCACCGTTCTTGGCGAAGGCGACGACGGACGGCGTGGTCCTGGCGCCCTCGGCGTTGGTGATGACGGTGGGCTCGCCGCCTTCGAGAACGCTGACGACGGAGTTAGTCGTGCCCAGGTCGATGCCGACCGCACGTGCCATTTCAATTCCTCCAGCATGACTACTTGAGTGGATCTGGCTCAAGGATGCATGACGACCGCTGTTCGGTCAACAGAGCTGAGTCGAGCCGACTCAACTTTTATGTGGCCCTTATGGGCAGTCAGGCTATCCGTGCAGGTCAGCCACTACGCCGAGGCCTCGTCACTACCGTGCGACGTCCACCACAGCGGTCCGTACGGGCCGGTGGCCGCGCCGCCGCACCCCGTAGACCGGCACCCGCAGCAGCCCGGCGACCGACCCGGCCACCGCGCAGACCAGCCACAGCGCGGCCGACGGGCCCAGCGTCCCGTCGTGCAGCAGGAGCGCGGTCACCGCACCGGCGAGCGAGGCGACACCGAGCACCACCGCCACGCCCGTCTGGGTGAGGCCGAGCCGGCGGAGCCGGTGGGCGATGTGGTCCGCGCCGCCCTGGAACAGAGTCCGCCCCGCGCGCCGCCGCGACACCGCCACCAGGGCCGCGTCCGCGGTCACCACGACCGTCATGGCGAAGAGCGAGCCCGCACCGGGGAGCGCCTCGTGGCCCGCGTTGACCAGGACCGCCGCGCACGCGAGGAAGAAGCCCGTGAACAGGGCCCCGCAGCCCCCCAGGTGCATCCGCGCGGGGTGCCAGTTGTGCATGAGGAACCCGGTGAGCGCCGCCGCGAGCACCCCGAGGAGCGCGGCGAGCGGGCCGAGCCCTCCGGCGGCGGCGCAGGCGCTCAGGCCGAGCGCGGTCACGACGGCGACGGTGCCGAGCGCCCCGTCCGAGGTGTCGATGAGCCGGCAGGCGTTGGCGACGAAGACGATCCACAGGACGGCCAACGCGCCTACGAGGAACCCGAGTTGAGCGGCGTGCACGACGAAGGACGCCGCCCCCGCCTCGACGACGACGCGGGCCCGCGCCCCCACCGGGCGCACATCGTCGAGGAACCCGAGCGCGGCGACGGCCCCGGCCGCGATCAGCAGCGTGAGCGCGCCGGAGTCGAGCGGGGCGACTCCGGTCGAGGCTCCGACCGTGGTGACGGCGGCCGTCACCACGGCGACGGCGAGGCCTCCCAGGCGCGGCGTCCGCCGCCCCGCGCGGCCGATCCGCCGGACGGTGAATCCGGTGCGCAGGGCGACGCGACGCAGCAGGACGGTGAGGGCGGAGGCCGCCAGCAGGGCGGTCGCGGCGGCGGCGATCCCGTAGGACACGGCGGACGTCCCGTCAGCTCGGTTTGCGGTATCGGGGTGACACCGGAGGGGCACGCCCGGCCGGAGACCTTCATAAGCTAGTCGCTTATGTCGCAATATGGGGTGAATAACACGATTTGCTTTCGCTGTCGACCGAGGGTTGCCTCAGCGACGCAGATCACCGCCCGGCTGGCTACAGTGCGGCCACACAAGTGGGTAGTCTCAGCATGGACTGAAATAAGTTACCGCTTAGTAATCGCTGAATATCCACCCTCGCAGGCCCGAGGAGCCCCCGAATGCAACTCGCCGCGATCATCGTGTCGCTGGTCCTGATCGTGGTCGGCGTCGCACTGTTCGTCCGAGCCATCGCGCAGATCTACCGCTTCATGCGGCTCGGCCAGAACGTCCCCGCCGGCACCCGCACCGACGAACCCGTACAGCGCACCGTGACGGTGGCCAAGGAGTTCCTCGGCCACACCCGGATGAACCGCTGGGGCATCGTAGGTGTGGCGCACTGGTTCGTGGCGGTGGGCTTCTTCTCGCTGCTGCTGACGATCGTGAACGCCATCGGCCAGCTCTTCCAGGCCGACTGGCTGCTCCCCATCATCGGTGAATGGGCCCCGTACAACGTCTTCGTCGAGTTCCTCGGCACGATGACGGCCCTCGGGATCCTGACGCTGATCGTCATCCGGCAGCTGAACCGGCCGGACCGGCCGGGCCGCAAGTCCCGCTTCGCCGGGTCCAACACCGGCCAGGCGTACTTCGTCGAGGCCGTCATCCTCATCGTCGGCATCTGCATCTTCACGCTGCACGCCCTGGAGGGCGCCCAGCACCATGTGGACAGCTACGAGGCCTCGTTCTTCGTCTCGTACCCGGTCGTCTCCTGGTTCCGCGGCATGGACGTCTCCACGCTGCAGAACCTCACGTACTTCTTCGCCGGGCTGAAGATCGCGACCTCCTTCATCTGGATGATCACGGTCGCCCTGAAGACCGACATGGGCGTCGCCTGGCACCGGTTCCTCGCGTTCCCGAACATCTGGTTCAAGCGTGAGGCCGACGGCGGCACGGCGCTGGGCGCGCTGCAGCCGATGACCAGCGGCGGCAAGGAGATCGACTTCGAGGACCCGGGCGAGGACGACGTCTTCGGTGTCAGCCAGGTCGAGCAGTTCTCCTGGAAGGGTCTGCTGGACTTCTCCACCTGCACCGAGTGCGGCCGCTGCCAGTCGCAGTGCCCCGCGTGGAACACCGGCAAGCCCCTGTCGCCGAAGCTCCTGATCATGTCGCTGCGCGACCACGCGCACGCCAAGGCCCCCTACCTGCTCGCCGGTGGCGGCAAGTCGATGGAGGGCGAGGAGAAGGCGACCGAGGAGCAGCTGGGGGACGTCCCGGCCGCGGCTCTCGCGGAGGCCGAGCGGCCGCTGATCGGCACCCTCGAAGAGAACGGCGTCATCGACCCGGACGTCCTGTGGTCCTGCACCACCTGCGGCGCCTGCGTCGAGCAGTGCCCGGTCGACATCGAGCACATCGACCACATCGTCGACATGCGCCGCTACCAGGTGATGATCGAGTCCGCGTTCCCGTCCGAGGCGGGCACGATGCTCAAGAACCTGGAGAGGAAGGGCAACCCCTGGGGCCTGGCCAAGAAGCAGCGCCTGGAATGGCTCAAGGAACTCGACTTCGAGGTCCCGGTCGTCGGCAAGGACATCGAGGACCTCACCGAGGTCGAGTACCTGTACTGGGTCGGCTGCGCCGGCTCGCTCGAGGACCGCGCGAAGAAGACCACCAAGGCCTTCGCGGAGCTGCTCCACATGGCGGGCGTCAAGTTCGCGATCATGGGCGGCGACGAGAAGTGCACCGGTGACTCCGCCCGCCGCCTGGGCAACGAGCCGCTGTTCCAGCAGCTCGGCCAGGAGAACGTCATGGCGCTGAACATGGCGTTCGGCGAGGAACTCGACGACGACGGCAAGGTCGTGCCCGAGTCCGCGAAGCCGAAGTCCGCGAAGAAGATCGTCGCGACCTGCCCGCACTGCCTCAACACCATCGGCAACGAGTACCCGCAGCTCGGCGGCGACTACGAGGTCATCCACCACACCCAGCTGCTCCAGCACCTCATCGACGAGGGCAAGCTCGTCCCGGTCACCCCGGTCGAGGGTCTGATCACCTACCACGACCCGTGCTACCTGGGCCGTCACAACAAGGTCTACACGCCCCCGCGGCAGATCATGGACGCCGTCCCGGGCCTGCGCCAGCAGGAGATGCACCGCCACAAGGAACGCGGCTTCTGCTGCGGCGCCGGCGGCGCGCGGATGTGGATGGAGGAGCGGATCGGCAAGCGCATCAACAACGAGCGTGTCGACGAGGCACTGTCGCTGAACCCCGACATCGTCTCCACCGCCTGCCCGTTCTGCCTCGTCATGCTGACCGACTCCGTCAACGGCAAGAAGAACGAAGGCCAGGCCAAGGAGTCCGTCACGGTCGTCGACGTGGCCCAGCTGCTCCTCGACTCCGTGAAAACACCGGTCGACCCGGCCGGCTCGGAGGAGACCGAGGACGCACCGGAGCCGGAGCCGGTGAAGTAGCGGTCCGTACGCGGGCAACGGGCCGGTCCTGCCGTGAAGGCGGGGCCGGCCTGTTGTTTTCCCGCAGCCTTCCCGCGATGTCCATGCACGAGCATGATGTGATCGGCATTGACCGGTGGGGCGGGAGAGATACGACGTGAACACGCGCATACGCACGGCTGTGGCCACCGCGGGGTGCGCCGCCCTCCTGGCCGTGCTGCCCACCGGCTGCTCGGACGGCGGCGGGCACGGCACCGACGGCAACGGTGACGGCGACAACAACGCGTCCGCCATCCGTCCGCCCACGAAGGGCGCCCCCTCCGAAACCCCTTCGCCCGACGACTTCAACGGCGACGGCTACGCCGACTTCGCCACCGTGACCCACGAACGCCTCGGCGTCGTCTACGGCGGGCCGAAGGGGCTGGATCCCCGGGTCCGTTCCACGGCCCGGCTCGCCGACGGCGACATCCCGCCGGAGCTCCTCCGCGGCGACCTGGACGACGACGGCTACACCGATCTGCTCGCCTCCTACGCGAATCGTTCCGCCACCTACTACCGGGGCGGCCCCCGCGGCCTTGAGACCTCCCCCACCGGGCTCCGGCTCCCCGACGTCCCCCCTGCCTCCTCGGTCGGCGCCCCCTCTGTCCAGCCCGCCGCGCTCGGCGACTTCGACCGCGACGGCGACATCGACGTGTTCGAGCTGGGCGGCGACACCGGGCCGGCGGCCACCGTCCACAACGGGCCGTTCCGGGACGGAGAACCGCACGACTCGAAGAACTTCGGGACGCGGCGGCCGGGTGGCGAGGACTCCACCGGGTACCGCGCCGAGGCCGGGGACTTCGACGGCGACGGCTACACCGACGTGTACGCCTGGTTCCTGTGGACGGACCCGGAGAGCGAGGGCGACCGCGACCTCACGCCGAAGGGTGTCCAGGCCTACCGGGGCGGGCCGCACGGCCTCACCCCGGCCCGCACGTACGACGACCCCCAAAAGGCCCCCGACCCCGACCGGGTGGGCGACTTCGACGGTGACGGCACCGACGAGATCTGGAACGCGGCCTGGACCCGCGGCTTCCCCGAGGGCACCGCCCCCGAAGGGGACGACACCCCGGACTGGGAGAAGCTGCGGCCCGGCCTCTCGGTCGGCAGCAACGAGCGGAACGGTGCCTTCCTGTACCCGGTGCCGAGGATTCCGGCCGAGTCGCCGATCGCCGGCGGCAGCACAGGCCGTTCACTCGGTGACGTGGACGGCGACGGCCGGCCCGACGCCGTCCTCGGCTCGCGGGACGTCCGCGACGCACAGGGCGCGATCTTCCTGATCCGGAAGGCCGCCGAACCAAAGCTCGCGAACGTCCGGACTGTGATCTGCCAGGACCTCGGTATCCCCGCGAAGGAGCTGACCGACCACTCCCGCCAGCGCCTCTCCCCCGCCGACGACCTGCGCGACTACGACGGCGACGGACACGACGACGTCCTCGCCACCGTGAACGGGCGGCCGTCCGCGTACTGGTGGATCCCCGGCGGGGACGACGGTCTCGAACCGCGGCGCGCGGTGCGGCTGGGGCAGCACGAACTCGGCCTGGACGACACATGACCCACGCGTCGTCTCCCCAGCCGGGAGCGCAACCGCCGTCCATCATCAGCCGGTCCGGCCCGGACACCGCGAGAACCCGCTGGTGGATCTCCGGGGACCGCAACGAACAGCAGGCCTTCTACTCCCCGGAGACAGCGTGATCTCCTTCCCCCCGTACCGCAGGCTCGCGGCGCTCGCGCTGCCCCTCCCCCTGCTGCTGCTCACCGGCTGCGGCGACCACGACAAGGCCGCCCCGTCCAAGGAGCACCACCCCGTGGCCATGTCCGGCACGTCCGGCGCCGCGCTCCCCGTCCCGCGCGGCCGCGGCAGCAAGGTGCCGGACGACTTCAACGGCGACGGCGCCCCCGACCTCGTACTCGACGACCTCGTGCACGACGGGCTCGGGGACGACGCCGGGATCGGGGTCGTGTACGGGAAGAAGGGGCACGGACTCGTGCCCGGGGCACGGCAGTTGCTGCGTCCCACGAAGTACGCGGCGCCGACCGAGGGCGAGACGCCCGCCGCGTTCGACTCCGAGGCGAGCTGCGACCTGGACAAGGACGGCTTCACCGATCTGGTCGTGTCGACGGATCCGCCCTTCGACGGGCAGGGGCAGCCGCCGGTGCCGCTGCAGATCCTCTTCGGCGGCCCGGGCGGGCTCACCCACCGGGGCGTGAAACTGGTCGTGCCCGCGCAGGCCCGGTTCGGCAACGACTGGCCGGACCAGCCGGTGTGCGGCGACTTCGACGGGGACGGCTCGGTCGACCTCACGGTGCACGCGAGCGGCGGGCGGCTGAGCTTCCTGCGCGGCCCCTTCACCCGCAAGGGCGCCCCGCGCGCGGCCGGGAAACCACTGACCGCGCCCGGCAACGTACCCGTGGGCCCCGCCTTCGACGTCGACCGCGACGGGTACGACGACCTGCTCGTGCGCCGTACGTCCGGCGGCTCGTCGCCGTCGCGGATCGTGCTGGGCGGCCCGCAGGGACCGGCCCGTTCCGGCGCCGCGCTGCCGCCCGGCCTCGGCCTCGCCGTCGGCCGTTTCACCAAGGGCGCCGGCGCGGACACGGCGCTGCTCACGGTCTCCGGGGTCACCCTCTCCCGGCCGGGCGCCCCCGGCCTCAAGGCCACCGGAACGGCCATCACCACGGGTGACTTCGACGGGGACGGCGTGGCCGAACTCGTCGTGTCCGGCGGCGCGTCGAAGGCCCCGAAGGTCCTGCCGGCGAACGGCAAGGCGGCCGTGACCGTCACTCCCGAGACCGCCGGCACCACCCAGGTCCTCGAAGCGACCGACCTCGACGGCGACGGACGCGCCGACCTCGTGGTCCGCACGTACCGCGGCGAGAGCACGGACGCCATCGCCGTGTACCCCGGGGTCAAGGGCGGCTCGCTCCTGGCCGG
The DNA here is from genome assembly GCF_036345255.1 of Streptomyces sp. NBC_00569. Classification (NCBI taxonomy): domain Bacteria; kingdom Bacillati; phylum Actinomycetota; class Actinomycetes; order Kitasatosporales; family Streptomycetaceae; genus Streptomyces; species Streptomyces sp. NBC_00569. The sequence goes on from NZ_CP107783.1 coordinate 5,032,540, forward strand.
GAAGCCCCAAGTCACCTTCTCCACAGCGGAGTTCTGAGAGCGGCTGTCCGCCCCGCCCTCTCGTATCCGCCGTTCACCGCACGGCCATCCGGACACAACCATCCCCTCACCCCACGAGTCACACCCCCCGGAACCCCTTCCCCCCATTTCCCGGGAGTGCTTCTCGTGCGTCTACGCAAGCTCGTCATCGCCGCAGGTGCCGCCGTCGTCGCGGCGGCCGGACTCACCCTGTCGCTCGCCGGAACCGCCTCCGCCGCCACCACGCTCAAGGACGACTTCAACGGCGACGGCTACCGCGACCTGGCCGTCGGCACCCCGGGCGCGAACACCGTCACGGTCACGTTCGGCTCCGCGAGCGGCGTGAGCCCGTCCCACTCCGTGACCGTCACCCAGAGCACGGCCGGGGTTCCCGGAGTCAGCGAGCCGGAGGACGAGTTCGGCGAGAACGTCACCTCGGGCGACGTCGACGACGACGGCTACGCCGACCTGATCGTCGGCGCGCCCGGCGAGCGGGTCACCGGCAACACCACGGGCTCCGTCACCATCGTCTGGGGCGGCCCCAAGGCCTTCACCCGGGGCGCCAAGGTCCTCAACTCCCCCACCACCGACACCGAACGCTTCGGCGAGGCCGCCTCCTTCGTCGACATCGACGACGACGGTTCCGCCAACCTCGCCGTGATCAGCTCCGACGGCTGGTGGTACTACGCGGAGAGCGCGGACCCGACCCGCGCCATCGCGCCCGAGGTCGACTTCCTGCCCGAGGGCGTCCGTCTGGAGGGCATGGAGGCGGCCACGTTCCTCTCCAAGGACGGCTACACGTACGTCCTCTACGGGGAGCGCGCCGACGGCAAGCCCTACACCGTGTACATGAAGGGCGGCGTCGGCGACATCGGCTACTACTCGGGCGTACTCGCCGAGGGCGACGACCCGCACGCCACCCGGGAGGCGGCCGCGGCCGCCGATGTGAACGGCGACGGCTACACCGACCTCGTCACCGGCAACGCCGCCGCGAACTCGGTGACCGTGCGCTACGGCGGGCAGGGCTCCTTCGGCGCCACGAAGACGTACACGCAGGACTCCGCGGGCGTGCCCGGCGCCGACGAGCCGGAGGACCGCTTCGGCGCCGCCGTGAGCGCCGGCGACCTCGACCACGACGGCTACGCGGACGTCGCCGTGGGCGCGCCCGGTGAGAGCGTCGGCACGGTCACCGGAACGGGCAGCGTCACCGTCCTCAAGGGCGGCACCGGCGGGCTCGGCGCGGGCCGCGCCTACCACCAGGACACGGCCGGGGTGCCCGGCGTCCCGGAGGCGGGCGACCACTTCGGCTCGTCCCTGCGCTTCAAGGACATCAACAAGAACAGCCGGGCCGACCTCGCGATCGGCGCGAACGGCGAGGACATCGACACCTCGGCCGACGCGGGCGCCGTCTGGGTCCTGCGCGGCGCGGTCCCGTACGTCACCACGTCGTACGCCACGTCCTTCAACGGCGCGGACTTCGGGACGGCGACGAGCGGAGCGGGGCGCGCCTTCGGGACGGTCCTGCGCTGAACGAACGCGGCCCCGGAAACGCCGAGAACCCGGGCGGCCGGAAATAGTTGTGAACCACATACAACCCTCCCGCCCCACTAGGAGTCTCCTGTTCGCCAACCGCAGGGCCACGCCTGGGACAACTCCCGGCAAACACCCGCGGAACGCACCCCATTGACTGCGGATGCCCGCCAGGCATCCCCGCATGCTGCAGGAGAATCCCGCATGCACAAGCACATACGTACTGCTCTCGCGACGGCCGCGGCGGTCGCGCTGACGGGTGGGCTGCTCTCCCTCTCCACGGGCTCGGCGCTCGCCGCCGACTCCGTCCACCACCACGAGGCCGACTTCAACGGCGACCACATCGGGGACGTCGCGTTCTCCGCCGGGTGGGCGACGGTCGGCGGCAAGAAGGGCGCCGGCCAGTTCGTCGCCCTGTACGGCTCGGCGAACGGCCTGAACGCCGCCGCCCGCAAGACCGTCAGCCAGAACACGACGGGCGTCCCCGGCACCGCCGAGACCAACGACGGCTTCGGCTGGGTCAGCGCGTACGGCGACTTCAACGCCGATGGCTACGACGACCTGGCCACGTCCGCGCGCTACGAGGACGTGGACGGCGACACCGACGGCGGCACCGTCATGATCATGTGGGGCTCCCCGTCGGGCCTCACCGGCGGCACGACGATCGCGGACCCCGCCGTCTCCTCCCACGACCAGTGGGGCAAGACGCTCGCCGCCGGCGACTTCGACGGCGACGGCAAGGACGACCTCGCGGTCGGCTCCTCGGCCGCCACGGTCTACGTCTACAAGGGCGGCATCGCCAAGACCGGTACGGCGGGCGGCCGTTACACGCTCAAGCCCCCGATCCAGTCCGGCGACGGCACCGGCCCGCTCACGCTCACCGCGGGTGACGTGAACGGCGACGGTGCCACCGACCTCGTGGTCGACGGCTTCGAGACGAACACCGGCGACGGCTGGAACACCAACTACTACATCCCCGGCAGCGCGTCCGGCCTCGTCGTCTCGTCCGCGCAGACGCTGAAGCCCGGCGTCATCACCGACATCGGCGACGTGAACGGCGACGGCTTCGGCGACATCGTGACCGGTCAACAGTGGGACGAGCCCACGGACGGGTCCCCGGACCCGACGGAATCGACCGACGGCGGCAAGGTCAACATCACGTACGGCTCGGCGAGCGGCCCCGCCACCACCACCGCCATCAGCCAGGACACCGGCAACGTGCCCGGCGGATCCGAGCGCGGCGACGACTTCGGCGGCGAGCTGTCCCTCGGCGACATCAACGGCGACAACTACCAGGACCTGGTCGTCGGCGCCGCCGGCGAAAACCTGGGCGGCGTCACCGACACCGGTTCCGTGACGGTCCTCTACGGCTCGGCGAACGGCATCGACACGCAGTCCGGCGGCCAGTTCCTCGCCCAGTCCACGGCCGGTGTCCCCGGCTCGGACGAGACGAAGGACTACTTCGGCAACGAGGTCAAGCTCACCGACGTCACCGGCGACGGCAAGGCCGACCTGACGATCGGCGCGTACGGCGAGAACAGCGGCAACGGCGCGCTGACCTACCTCCCGTCGAACGGCACGAAGATCACCACGACGGGCGCGCGCTCCTTCTCGGCGACGTCCCTCGCCATCTCGACGGACGCTTACCCGGAGCTGGGCGGCAACGCGGCCAACTAGCGCCCGCGTTCGTTTCGTGGGGCCCGCACCACTTCGGTGCGGGCCCCTTCCCGACCGAGCACCCCCTGGAGCTCCCTTGCGCAAGCGCGCCCTCCTCCTGGCGACGGCCCTCACCACTGGCCTGCTCACCCTCCCCATGACCTCCGCCTCCGCCGCGCCCTCCGGGCTGCAGGGAGACTTCAACGGCGACGGGTATCAGGACCTCGCCGTCGCCGACCCCAGCGCCGCCGTCTCGGGCAAGGACCTCGCCGGAGCTGTTGTCGTCTTCTACGGCTCCGCGAACGGCATCAGCGCCGACCGCCGCAAAGTCATCACGCAGGCCACGTCCGGGATCCCCGGTACTCCCGAATGGGGCGACGCGTTCGGTGAAGCGCTCGCGACGGCGGACCTGGACCTCGACGGCTACGCCGACCTGCTCATCGGCGACCCGAGCGAGGCGATCGGCACCGACCGCGACGCCGGCAGCCTCACCGTGGTCTGGGGTGGCGCATCCGGCCTCGGGTCCGGCACCACCATCCAGCCGGAGACCGTCCCGGACGACGGCTGCACCTTCGCCGAAGGCCTCGCCACCGGTGACACCGACGGCAACGGCGCCCCTGACATCGTCGTCGGATCCCGTTGTGCGGCCCAGTACTTGTTCGGCCCGTTCACCCGGACGGGCGCTCCTGCGGGCAAGGAACACGACCACCTCCTCGGCACCGTCCACGGCGCTGTCGTCGGGAACGTGGACGGCGACAACTCCGCAGAACGCGTCATGCTGCCGGGCCGGTACGACGCCGACCCGGGCGGCCGCGTGTACGTCGACAACTACGCCCCGTTCACGCGTACAGAACAGACCCACGCCGACGGCACGGTCGGAGCCATCGGCGACACCAACGGCGACGGCTACGGCGACCTCGTACTCGGCGACTACGACGATCCGGACACCGACAAGCCGGGCGGTCACCGCGGTGGCGAGATCTCCGTCTGGTACGGCGGTCCGTCCGGCATCGATCCGGGCCAGACGCCGACCCTGATCAACCAGGACACGACGGGCGTGCCGGGAACGGGCGAGTCCGGCGACGAGTTCGGCTACTCGATCGCCGCCGCCGACACCAACAGGGACGGTTACAGCGACGTCGTCGTGGGCGCGCCGGCCGAAGACGTCAACGGCAAGGGCAACGCGGGCTCCGTGACCGTGCTTCTCGGCTCGGCGCAGGGTCTGTCCGGTACGGGGTCCCGCGCCGTCCACGAGGACACCACCGGAGTCTCCGGGGCGGCCGAAGCCGGGGACTCCTTCGGATACGCGGTGGACCTGTCCGACCACAACGCCGACGGCAAGGCCGACCTCACGGTGGGCATCGCGTCCGAGAACACCACGGGCTGCACCTGGAACACCCGCGGCACGTCCGTCACCGGCTCCTTCTACATCTGCGCGGACAAGCTGGGCTTCACAGGCGGATACGAAGGCCTCGGCTCGGTCATCGCCCACTGACCCACTGATACGACCTTGGAGACTCCCCCGATGCGCATACGCGTCGTCACGGCCGCGGCCACCCTGCTCGCGGCCGGTCTCACCCCCTTCGCCCTGCCGACCCCCGCCACGGCGGCGTCCGCCAAGTACGCCGACGACTTCAACGGAGACGGGTACCGCGACCTCGCGGTCGCCGCCCCGCAGGCCACCGTGTCCGGCCACGAAGCGGCCGGAGCTGTCGTCGTGCTGTACGGAACCGCCTCGGGCCCTCCGCCGCGAAGCGGAAGCTGATCACCCAGGCGAGCACCGGGATCCCCGGTTCACCCGAGACCGCCGACCAGTTCGGCGGATCCGTGGCCTCCGCCGACCTCGACCTCGACCTCGACGGTTACGCCGACCTGGTGGTCGGAACGCCGGACGAGGACACGGACGGCGCGTTCAACAAGGGCTCCGTCACCGTCGTCTGGGGCAGCGCACAGGGCCTGGGCTCCGGCACCGTCCTGCCTCTCACCTACGGCGGCGGAGACCCCTCCGGCTGCGCGTACGGCGTCGACCTCGCCGCCGTCCCCGCATCGCCCGCCCCGCGCCCGTCGGTCCACATCGCCGGTGGCTGCTCCGTGTGGGTCCTCCAGGGCCCCATCACTCGCTCCGGCAAGGCCTACAGCAAGTCCCAGCGCATCATGGGGCCCTCTGCCGCGAAGCTCGTGACCGGCCGGCTCACCGGCAGCAACTCCTCAGACGAGGTCGAGATCTCGGTCCCCCTGAGCGACCACCCGCAGGGCGTCGTGTACGTCAACCGGCCGTACAACTCGTACACCGAGCCTCTTCCGACCGACGGAAGCAACGCCACCATCGGCGACGTCAACGGTGACGGGTACGGCGATCTGTCCGGCCTGTCCACGACGGGTTCGGTGAGCTTCGGCGCCGAGACCGCGGGCCTGTCCCTCACGGGAACGCCTCAGTTCGGCGAACGGATCACTGGCTGACGCGTACGTGCCGGATGAACGCGACGAGCCCGTCCCGGGTGGTGGAGATGATCCGGGCGGGCTCGTAGCGTTCGCGGCAGGAAACACGCCCCCGCACACAACCCCCGCCCCACCTCACGTGTCACATGAGGCACACCTTCCGTTCCCCTCACGGACAGCCAGAGTTGGAGCACCCCGTGCGCATACGCACCCTCGCCCTGGCGGCAGCCACCGCCCTGGCCGCCACCGGCCTCACGGCCTCGGTCGCAGGCGCCGCGACCACCGCCGAACTCCCGTCCGTACGAACCGACTTCAACCACGACGGCTACGCCGACCTCGCCGTGGGACTCCCGAACGCCTCCGTCTCCGGTGTCTCCAAAGCGGGTTACGTGAACGTCGTCTGGGGCAGCGAGTCCGGCCTCGGTGCCCACGGCAGCACCCGGATCAGCCAGGCCACCGCCGGCGTCCCCGGCACCCCGGAGTCCGGCGACCGGTTCGGCGCCTCCGTCACCACCGCCGACATGGACGGCGACGGCCACACGGACCTCGTGGTCGGCGCCCCCGGCGAGGACGTGACCGGCAAGGGCACCGACGCCGGCACCGTCGCCGTCATCCACGGCTCGGCCACCGGCTTCGCCACGGGCAGCACCGCCGCCGACGGCCCCGCAGCCTCCGCCGCGTACGGAAAGTCCCTGGTCGCGGCCGACTTCACCGGTGACGGCAAACAGGACATTGTGATCGGCGCGACCGACAAGGTCCTGCTCCAAACGGGCGCCACCACCACGGTCTTCATGGGGGACCACATGGGCGGCCGCGCCCCCGTCCTCGCCGCCGGCGACTTCAACCACGACGGCACCCCCGACGTGGCCGTCACGTACTACACGAACAGCCAGCCGTACACGCAGTCCCAGATCCGTCTGTCGGCCTGGAGCGAGAGCGAGCAGCGACTCCTCAACTACTGGAACAGCAGCAACGGCACCGCGAGCGCGTTCGCCGTCGGCGACTTCGACGGCGACGGCTACACCGACCTCGCCATGGGCAACTGCCGCGAGAACGCCGACGAGAACATCGACGACCCGTGCGGCCCCGAGCAGTACACCAAGGGCGGCGGCATCCATATCCAGTACGGCGACGGCACGGGCCAGTTCTGGGACCGCCAGGAGACGTTCAACCAGGACACACCCGACGTCCCCGGCACCGCCGAGACCGGCGACAACTTCGGCAACGCCCTCACCGTCGCCGACCTCGACGGCGACGGCTACGACGACCTGATCGTCGGCGCCCCCGGCGAGGCCATCGGCAGCAGGGCGAAGGCGGGCGCCATCACCGTGCTGCGCGGCGGCAAGGACGGCATCGTGAACACCGAAGGCAAAGCCGTCGGCGTGGGTATCCAGCAGGACACCCCCGGCATCCCCGGCGTCGCCGAGGCCGGCGACCTCTTCGGAGCCTCCCTCACGGCCGACGACTACGACGGCGACGGCCTGCCCGACGTCACGGTCGGCTCCCCCGGCGAGAACGGCTCGCTCGGCGCGGCCTGGCAGCTGCGCGGCGCCGAGGACGCCCAGGCCGACGCGTTCTCCCCGAGCACGCTCCGACTGCCGTCGTCCGTCAATCCCCTGCAGTACGGATCCGTGTTCCCGACCACCCCGTAGACGCCCCTCCCGCACCCCTAGGGGATGTCACAGCTCGGCAGCAAAGCCGGGCCCGATCCACCGGGCCCGGCACCTCCCTCTCCGGGACCAGGTACGTTCGATGACGTGGCTGGATTCAGGATCGGACGCGGCCGGGACAACCGCGCCCCGCAATCGCGACCGTACGGACAGCGAGCCCCCCAGGGGCAGGCCCCGTACGGCTACCCTCCCGCGCCCCCGAACGGGCAACCGCAGCAGCACCAGTACGGAGGCGGGCAGCAACCGCAGCAGCCGTACGGTCAGCAGCAGTGGCCCCAGTCCGGAGGCCACGGGGAGCCGGAGTACTTCGGTGACCCGAACGGCCCACAGGGGCACGGCCGGCAGGGCCAGGGCTACGACCCGTACGCGGCGAACAACCCGGGGCACACCCAGGCGTTCTCCGTGGGTGAGGACCCGTACAGCCAGGGCGACACGTACCGGGCGGGTTCGGCCCCGGCCGCGCCCGTCGGGCCGCGGCTGCACTGGAAGCAGCTCCTGTCCGGAGTCGTCCTGCGGCCCGGTCAGACGTACCTCCAGATGCGGGACTACGCGATGTGGGGCCCCGCCCTCATCGTGACGTTCCTCTACGGGCTGCTCGCGATCTTCGGTTTCGACTCGGCCCGCGAGGACGTGATCAATGCCACGATCTCGTCGGCGGTCCCGTACGTCCTCACGACCGGCGTCGCGATCACGATCAGCCTCTTCGTCCTGGGCGTGGTCACGCACACGCTGGCCCGCCAGCTCGGCGGTGACGGAGCATGGCAGCCCACGGTCGGACTGGCGATGCTGATCACCGCGATCACGGACGCCCCGCGCCTGCTCGTCGCGATGTTCCTCGGCGGCGACGCCCCGTTCGTGCAGATCCTCGGCTGGGCGACGTGGGCCCTGGCCGGTTTCCTGCTGACGCTCATGGTCGGCAGGTCGCACGACCTACCGTGGCCGAAGGCGCTGGCCGCCTGCGCGATCCAGCTGATCGCGCTCCTGTCGATCATCAAGCTGGGCACGTTCTAGAGACCTGGTGAATGTGAGTGGGGCCCGGTACACACAGTGCCGGGCCCCACTCACGTTCGATCGCCGTCACCCCGTCGCCGCCGACAGATTGCTGCCGGTGGCGGGTCAAAGCACCTGCCTCCCCGGGCAGACTGCCACGATTCGCCCATGGCACCTGCGGCAGACACCGCCGAGAGTCCGGCGAGGGCGCGACTCGTCCTGCTGACCCTCGCGGCAGGTCAGTTCCTGATGGCTCTCGACAGCTCGGTCATGAACGTCTCGATCGCCACGGTGGCCGAGGACGTGGGCACGACCGTGACGGGGATCCAGGGCGCCATCACGGCGTACACCCTCGTGATGGCGATGTTCATGATCCCGGGCGGCAAGGTCGGTGCGCTGATCGGACGCAAACGCGCGTTCATGATCGGCTGCTGCGTCTACGGCTGCGGCTCCCTGACCACGTCGCTCGCACCGAACCTCCCCGTACTGCTGCTCGGCTGGGCGTTGCTCGAAGGGCTCGGGGCCTCCCTCATCCTGCCCGCGATCGTGGCGCTCGTGGCGGGCAACTTCACCACCGAACGCCGTCCCACCGCGTACGGACTCGTCGCGGCCGCGGCGGCCGTGGCGATCGCGGTGGGGCCGCTCGTCGGAGGGCTCGCGACGACGTACTTCTCCTGGCGCTGGGTGTTCGCCGGTGAGGTGGTGGTCGTGCTGGCCATCCTGGTGCTCGCCCGCCCCATCGCCGACGCGCCGGTCGGCGAACGCACCCGCATCGACCTCCTCGGCTGCGTGCTCTCCGCCCTCGGCCTCGGGATCTCCGTCTACGGAGTCCTCCGCTCGGACGAATGGGGCTGGTTCCAGCCCAAACCCGGCGCGCCTTCGTGGCTCGGGATCTCGCTGGTCGTGTGGCTGGCGCTGGCCGGTCTGCTGCTGATCTGGCTCTTCCTCCGCTGGGAGGCCCGCCTGGTGAAGCGGCGCAAGGAGCCGCTCATCGACCCGGCCCTGCTGCAGAACAAGCAGCTCACCGGCGGCCTGACGATGTTCTTCTTCCAGTACCTCCTGCAGATGGGCGTGTTCTTCGTCGTCCCGCTGTATCTGTCGGTCGCCCTGGGCCTGTCCGCGCTCAAGACCGGTGCCCGCCTCCTGCCGCTCTCGCTGACACTGCTGGCGGCCGCGATCCTGATCCCGCGCTTCTTCCCGGACGTCTCGCCGCGCCGGGTGGTGCGGCTCGGGATCCTCGCGCTGCTCGCGGGCGCGGTGGTCCTGATGGCCGCGCTCGACGCGGGAGCCGGTGCGGAAATCGTCACCGTCCCCCTCCTGCTGATCGGGCTCGGCATGGGCGCGCTGGCGTCCCAGCTGGGGTCGGTGACCGTGTCCGCGGTGCCGGAGGCGCAGAGCGCGGAAGTCGGCGGGGTCCAGAACGCCGTCACCAACCTGGGCGCCTCGCTCGGTACGGCACTCGCCGGGTCGATCCTCATCGCCGCGCTCACGACCTCGTTCGTGACCAGCATCGAGCAGAACCCGGCGGTCCCGGCCGACGTCAGGAGTCAGGCCTCCGTCGAGCTCCAGAGCGGCGCCCCCTTCCTCTCGGACGCCCAGCTCAAGACCGCGCTCGACGAATCCGGCACGAGCACGGAGGTCTCACAGGCGGCGCTCGACGCGAACAGCGCAGCACGGCTCGACGGCCTGCGCGCCGCACTCGCCGTCCTCGCCCTGACGGCGCTGCTCGCCCTGTTCTTCACCCCACGGATCCCGACGACCCAGCCGCGCTCCGCAACGCCCTAGCCAGCCGCCCGTACACGTGAGTGGGGCCCGGCACTGTGTGTGCCGGGCCCCACTCACGCATACGACTGCTCAGGCGTCCAGAACCTGCCCGACACTGGTTTCGTCCTCCTCGTGACGGGCCTGATCGCGATCGGGCCTGCGGCTGAGTTGTACCGCGGGGCGGGCCCGCCGCGTCGGCTTGCTGTTGTCGCCGCTCTCCTTGCGCTGGCAACGGTGAGACTGCTCGTGGCTGCAGCAGTGAACTGGGCCTTTCCTGCGCTGGCTGATCCGGGCGTCGGTAGCCTCGTCGGCCACCTTGTTGCGTTGCCCATCGGCGTGGCTGTGTTGGCTTGGTTCCTCACCAGGGCGAACGTTGCCTGATGCGGCACTAGGGCTGTCTGGAGTCGTGATCATATTGGGGGGAGCCTGAGGATCCAGGTGGTTGAACCCGGCAGCTGAAGCCCCGCCAGGTAGGTGCCCGGCGTCTTGCCGTACCGGATGGCGAATTTCCTGGCGATCACGGGATATCGGTGTGAGCGCGAAGGGGAGCCAAGTGGACTGGCGTTACGACGAGGCGTTGACGGCGCAGATCCAGCGGATGGACCGGGCGCAGCGGCATCAGGCCGTGTTTCTCGCGCTGCGGAAGTTGCAGGCGCCTCTGCTGGACATTGAGATGCCCAGGGACTGGGGAGTCGACCCAGCAGCAGTCGATTCCCTGCTCCGCTGTGGTGCGGCGCAGCTGGACGGCGAGCCCGACGACGCGTTCCAGCAGGCCATCACTGGGCTGAGCCGTGCACCGCTGTTCGAGTCTGAGGTCGATCCAGAACTCGCCGAAAGCTTCCAATTGGAGGCGATCGGTGGGTGGATCTTGGTGGGGGAAGCCTTGGGCGAGATGAGTGAGGTCCAGACTGACAGAATCGTCATTCTCGCCCGGGAACAGGCCGTATACCTCGACCAGTGCATTGACAGCACGCTGACGGTGGTGGCAGACGAAGGACTGCGCGAGCGCTATCTCGCGAATGCCGCAAGCCGGCTCCGCGCTTACAGCCTGGGGTATTTCGCCACCAGAAACCTTGAAGTCGAAGGGCGGTGCCATGAAGCCATCCTGGCCGCTTCTGCTGGTGGCGGCCTGCTCACCTCTGAGGCAGGGCGTGAGCTGCTGAACAGCTGTGACAACTACAGCAGCGAGATGGTGTCGGCCCTGAGGGCCTTCCCGACATAGTCGGCAGGGCCACGTCTGCTGAGAGCCGTGATCTCGGTTCGGTGATCGCTTCCGGCAGCCACGATCGAACTGGTAGATCTCTCACGTGCCGCGACGCGAACTGAACGATGAAGACGGGGAGTTGGTCCGCCCTCACCTGCCGATCGGGCAGTACGGCCCCTATCCGGAGCACCTGCGTGACCAGCTGGAAGGGCTCATCTGGCGGTTCCGCACAGGCAGCCCGTGGCGGGACGTCCCTGAGGCATACGGCTCCTGGTCCAGGGTCTACGACCGATTCGCGCAGTGGCGCGCTGCCGGGGTGTTCGCCGCCGTGATGGAGGCCGATTTGAACCCACGGTGACTCGCGCCACGACGGTTTTCAAGATAGTTCACGCTCTTGCCCCCTCGTGAAGACTTCAACGCACGCGGGTTAATCTCCCCGCGGAGGGGTGCTATGACTTCGTGGATCATGTTGGCCTGTGGGTGCTTGTTGGCGTCCTTGGGGGTGCTGACTTTGAGCGGTCGGCATGGAGCGCGGTACAGGCATCCCCAGAAGGCTGGTTGGGGTTTCATCTTGTTCGGTGCCGGTTTCGCCTTGGACGGAGTGCCGAGGCTGGCCGGGTGGTCCTTCGGAGTGGGCTCGGGCCTCGCCGGCGTGGCCATGATTCTCATCGTGAGCGGCGCGATGCTTCAGTTCCTCGGCGGCCCAACACCAAGGGCGGCCCGACTCCTGACATCAATGGCTGACACCAATAAACCCGAGCCGCGGCGGGCAGCGGCGAACGGCAGCGGTTGGCCGGCCGTGGGAGATCAGGGCGCGGCCACTGGCGATGATGGCCCACGATTGACCTGATAAGGATGAGGCCATGGCCCCAGGTCCGTGATCACGAGGGCACCGTCCCGCTCCTACTTACGAACCGCCAAGCAGGCGAAGATCACCACGCCGACGCCCAAGACGGACAACTGGACGACTCCCGAGATGCGCCACCGTAGGGCGACAAGGCCAACACCTGTCACCGCCGCTGCCCCTGCCAAGATCCACACCGCACGCCACGCAATCCTTGGGGCCTCCGGCACATCTTGCGGGTTCCAGTTATCCCTCCATCCGGTCCATGAACAGCTCCAGAGGAACCAAGCGATCACCGCCAGATCGGCGATGAGAAGAACCACGGCGACCGCGATTTGCCGAAGGGCAGAAGGCTCGCTCATGCGTTCAGCGTCCTCCGCCCGTCTCCGTTCCACATGAGCACTCCTACTCAGCGTGAACCAAGATCAGGCCGTTCGCGGGGCCGTCTCCGGGCCGTGGGAAGACGCTCGGCGGTGACCAACGATGGCAACTGCCCACAGCCGAAAAGCAGGTCACGCCGCTGATCATCTACGCAGCCGCCGGCAGAAGTTCCGCTGTGCAAGTTGAGGAACTTCAGGGGTTTCCCGTGCCAGATCCAGCGGGGAGCCACGGGGAAGCGCGCTGAGACGCTGACCTGCGAAAGTATCGCTCTACTGGGGTGCGTCGCCCAACGCAGGGCCGCGAACTCGGACCACGCGGATTCACTGTGATGGAGCGGAGCGACGCTCACGCCCACAGCACTGCTTGCGCACTGCGCCGACGGGCAGCGTGCGCCACAGCCCACACTCATGCGCTCCGAGCATCAACCCCGCCTGCCCGAATTCCTGGTGCTGTGCTCCGCGTGTCACAGGACGCCGATACGGTAGCGCGTCCGCACAATGAGGCCACGGCGCTCGAAAGGACACGATTGTGGCCGGTCCGGACTGCGCCAGCCTCGCCGACCCGAACCCGAGCGGCAGCCGAACATGACCGGACAGCACCCCTCCAATGCGAGCAATCTGCACGAGCCGCAGCAGGCGGTATACGGCGAGGCCCGCTGGCCGATGGCCGGAGCCGTCATCGCCGCCGCGGTGCTGACTCTGCTGCTGCCCGACGACCTGCGCCTGGGGCCCCGCTGGGTGCTCCCCCTTGTCGAAGGACTGCTCCTGATGGCGCTGATCGCGGGCGACCCGGTTCGAATCAGCCGCCGCTCGGCTGCCATGCGTGCGGTATCGATCGCCCTGGTCAGCGTGCTGGCGTGCGGCGCCATCTGGTCGACCCTCCAGCTGGTCGACGACCTCATGCACGGTGGTCGCGAGACCAACTCCGCCGATGCCCTCCTGCGGGTCGGCGGCAGCGTGTGGGCCTCCACCGTCCTCGCGTTCTCCCTGCTGTACTTCGAACTCGACAGCGGCGGAGCCGCCGCCCGGGCCCACTCCATGGCGCCCACCCCCGCTCTCGCCTTTCCCCAACACCTCAGCCCCGAACTGAACGCCGCGCACTGGCGCCCCCGCTACATCGACTACCTGTACCTCGGATTCACCAACGCCACCGCCTTCAGCCCCACCGACGTCATGCCACTGGCCCCTTGGGCCAAGATCGTCATGGCTGTCCAGTCCGTCATCTCCCTGCTCATCCTCGGACTCGTCGTCGCCCGAGCCGTCAACGTCCTCGCCTGACGACCCGCAGCGGCACACCACCGCACGGCGAACCGCTACGCCTGAACGCGAAGCCCGGAAGGCCATGGCCGATGGGATCACGGGCGTTTGGGCAATGAGGGACGACACCGTTGGTCCGCGCAGTCCGGGCCGGTGAGTGCCGGCACGAGCGGATCCCTGTCAGTCATGCACGCAATTGGCCGAGCCCGTCGGCACGTCTGGTGGGGTTGGGTGGATCGGCCGGACGAGCCGTTGGAGATCTGCCCTGTGCCGGAGCTGTTCCGCTGACATCCAACGCTGGTGCAGCCTTGGGCGTATGCAGATGGCTACCGGAAGCACAGTTGGGCCCAGCCAAGGCCGAAGCGGATTGAACATACAAAAAAGCAGTGGTCTCGCCCCCTCTGGGGGGGGCAAGCAGCGTCGAGCGGACCGGCATCATCAGCAGCATGGTCCCCGAACGCGGTAGCGCGCCTACTGCCAGCACCCAGGTCACGACCACGACTGATGGTGTCGCGCAGATCTTCACCTGGGACGAGGACGCACGTATAGAAGTACGCGACCTCGGCAGCGAGGTCGTCATTGAGGCGAACGCCGCAGGGCTCAGAACGCTGGCCGGCCATCTACTCACACTCGCCCAGGACGGTGTTCCGGACGGGAGCGATCTGCACATGGAGGACAGCAACGGCCTTGAGGACGGGTCCGTCGGCTTGGTCCTGGAACGCAGCGACGACGAGTGACGTGCGCGGGGCAGACAGCCTTCGGGAACCAGGTGCTACGCCAGACTTCGACTCTGTCGAATACGTGTCGAAACACGTCCAACTAGCCTCGACAGCAACGGCATTACCCCAAGTCATGTGCGTACAGAATCGCCTGCACCAAGGCGCCTTCTAAGCACTTGGCCAACTAACAGAGGCCAGCCGGGGCGATCACCCCACAGCACGAACCCTCTGGCCAGGGAGCTTCACGAGTAGAAGCCGGCCCAGTACTCGTCATGACCGCACGTGAAGTCCTCTGGCCGCTCTTCCCTCAAGACGTCGTACCGAGCGACGAAGGCGTCCAGAGCCTCGTGGAGCGAGCAGCCCAGATGGTCACGAAGGATCTTGAGGCCGCGAATGATCTGGTTGCCGAGGATCTGGTCGTCGGCAAGGCTGACGGTTGAGCCGTTAGTCATGGCTGGGATCGAAGCCGTGCGATGAGTTCCTTGGCAAGGCCTTTTCCCCGTGCCACAACCGTGCCAGATCCAGCGGGGAGCCACGGGGAACGACAGTCGCGAGCAGAGCCTGAATCCCGCGTCCGCCGAAGCGCTTCTTCCGCAGATCAGCTGCAGGGTCACCCCACCTCGCTCCTGAAGCGGGTGTCGCAGGTTCGAATCCTGCCGGGGGTACAGACAGAAGGGCCAGTTCGGAGGCTTGATCCTCTCGAACTGGCCCTTCGCCATGATCGCGGCCGTCCGAACAGTGCCGTGATCAATCCTCACAGTCGTTCGTACAGTGGCGCGCTCCACCTGGACGCCAGGACCCGCGCCCGCTCCACATGCGTGTGGGTCGACGGCAGACGGGATGACAGCGGGGGCAGGCTGTGACTGGGGTGCGTGCTCCTCGCGTGCCCGATCCGTCGGGAAGCCGAGGGAACCACGGGGAGCCACAGCAAGGCTCCGACCCAGGTCAGCGAAGGTGCACGTCCTCGCACGTGGCAGCTCCCGCCCAAAGTCTCTCCATGCCGACCTTCGCTGCCAGGCGCACGGACCGATGGTAATCGCGAAGCGTAGCGCCCCGGCCCCATTGACGCCAGGAATTGAACACGTTCAATATGATGTTCGCCGCTTCCTTGAGGCGTCGCAACCGGGCATGTGCGAGACACGAGAGGCAGGGTCGCATGGCTGCCGACCAGCATCAGCGGATACGACGTGCATTCATGGGCGCCGCGTTGGGATCTGCGGTGACATTCCCTGATAAGCAGCGAGTTGCTGATCGCGTATCCACTGCTGATCCTGGGCACGGCGCGTGACGACCCCGCCAACCAGCACACCCACGGTGGCGAGCAGGGCACCAGCGACCGTCGTCACCAGACTCTCCAGCACCAGGCCCCCGTAAGCTCCGATGTCCTGTCGATCGGGGAACGATGCTACTGATCACGGAACAGCAGCGGGGTGCTCATGCTTGAGGCCCCTCGGTGATCACCGGGGGGCTCAAACGTGGCGTGCGAATCGTCACACGTCAGAGAGCTTCTTTGTTCTCCTTGGGCGCCTCGCCAGACTTATGTACGGGAGGCAAGACACTCCACGGGAAATTGATCCAGTCGTCCGTGCGCTTCCACACGTACTCGCACTTCACGAGCGAGTGCGACTTCTCGTAGATCACGGCGGAGCGCACCTCGGCCACGGTGTCGAGGCAGAAGTCGTGGACCAGCTTCAGCGTCTTCCCGGTGTCGGCGACGTCATCGGTGATGAGCACCTTCTTGTCCGAGAAGTCGATCGCGTTGGGCACGGGCGCCAGCATGACGGGCATCTCGAGCGTCGTCCCCACACCCGTGTAGAACTCGACGTTCACGAGGTGGATGTTCTTGCAGTCGAGGGCGTACGCGAGTCCGCCGGCCACGAAGACGCCGCCGCGCGCGATGGACAGCACTATGTCCGGCTCGTACCCGTCGTCGGCGATCGTCTGCGCCAGCTCGCGCACGGCGGTGCCGAACTTCTCGTACGTAAGGTTCTCGCGTACGTCACTCATGCTGCTGCTCACACCTGTGTTCGATGGAAGTTGAGGAAGGAACGGGAGGCCGTGGGCCCGCGCTGGCCCTGGTAGCGGGACCCGTAGCGCTCGTTGCCGTAGGGGAACTCGGCGGGCGAGCTCAGCCGGAACATGCACAGCTGGCCGATCTTCATGCCCGGCCACAGCTTGATCGGCAGCGTCGCGAGATTCGACAGCTCCAGCGTGACGTGCCCGGAGAACCCGGGGTCGATGAAGCCGGCGGTGGAGTGCGTGACGAGCCCGAGCCGCCCGAGGGAGCTCTTGCCCTCGAGGCGAGAGGCGAGATCGTCCGGCAGCGAGATGACCTCGTACGTGGAGGCGAGCACGAACTCGCCGGGGTGGAGGATGAAGGGCTCGTCGCCCTCCGGCTCCACGAGGCGCGTCAGGTCGGCCTGCTCCACCGCGGGGTCGATGTGCGGGTAGCGGTGGTTCTCGAACACCCGGAAGTAGCGGTCGAGCCGCACGTCGATGCTCGAGGGCTGCACCATGGATTCGTCGTACGGATCGATGCGGACCCGCCCGGCGTCGATCTCGGCCCGGATGTCCTTGTCTGAGAGAAGCACGTAGCGAGGATACGCAGAGCGCGCGGGCCCGCCACAATCCGGCCATTGCACCGCGACTGTGGCGCACCCGCGCGCCTGTCCTTCGGCTACGCGCCGACTACCGCTTCTCGAACTCCACAGGAACCGCGTTCCTCAGCCGCGCACACCGCGGACATCGGATCAGCCGGCCGGGTCCGAGCCGGTCGGCCCGCTGCATCGGGAACGAAGCGGTGCTGAACACGTGCCCCTCGGCACAACGGACGAATGTGCGCTCCATCGAGTCCCAGAGTCCCTTCCCCACGAGCCACTCAACCATTTCTGGCCGACAACGAGGGGTCACATTACGGGATGAAAGGGACGCCGCTCCAGGCGGCACTCCGGACACGGAAGGACCCTCGAAGCCGGCCCCACCGTACGCCTCAACTCCCTTCACCCGCAGTCACATCCAGCACGCACAACGCAGCCGGGCCCCGCGGTGAAAACACCGGGGGCCTGGCATGAGGTACAGTGAGCGACGTTACGACTCCGGATCAACCGGCGTCTTACGCGGGTGTAGTTTAGTGGTAGAACATCAGCTTCCCAAGCTGAGAGTGCGAGTTCGATTCTCGTCACCCGCTCCCTATGTGAGGCCCAGGTCAGCGACCTGGGCCTCGTTCGTTGTCCGGACCTGTTCAGTTGTCGCGCACCACCGACTGCCGACGGCCCCGGAAAGATCCGGGGCCGTCGACTTCCCGTCGCTGGGCCAGGTCTCTGGCGTGTCAGCCGGCGCAGTTCGGGACGGGAATGTCGCTGCCGGCGCAGTTGGTGGGCGCATTCCCCCTGACTCGGGAGGCGACCAGAGAAACGGTGCCGCCGCTGTTGAGGATGCCGCCGGGGGCGAGGGCGGACGTGTTGTTGTTGACGTTGCTGGACGTGATGTTCGTGGTGCCGCCGCCGACGTTGGCGATACCTCCGGCCCGGTTCCCGGGAGCGTGGTTCTCATTCACGTCACTGCTGACGATGCGCAGCGTGCCGTCGTTGGCCAGGCCACCTCCGACACCGCCGGTGGCGGTGTTGTCGGTGATGCGGCTGTTGATGATGGTCATGTCTCCGTCGTTGGCGAGGCCGCCGCCGTTCACGTTGGCGGTGTTGTCGAAGACGGAGGTGTTCACGATCCGGGTGACGGTCCCCGAACCGCCGCCGATTCCACCCGAGAAGTTGGCCTCGTTGTCGTGGATGCTGCTGCCGGTCACGGTCAGCCTGCCGCGGTTCGCGATGCCGCCGCCGAAGTCGGGCGCCTTACCGCCGGTGATGGTGGTGTTCGTGAGCGTGAGGTTTCCACCGAGGGCGACGGAGAGAATGCCGAACGCGCCTGCCGTGGCGTCGCGGGTGATGGTGGTGTTCCGGCCGACGATGGTGATCGTCGCCTGGATGGACGGCAGCGCCGTGACGAGCGAATAGGTACAGCCCCGTGCCAGCACCAGGGTTCCACTCCCTGCGGTGTTGGCGTTGGTGATGGCGGAAGACAGGGCAGTCTCGTTGCACGGGACGACCGTCTGCGCAGATGCGGGAGTGGCCGTGGCGACGACCGTCGCGAGGGCTGCGACACACAGTGCCTGCGCGGCGAGTACCGACGGCTTACGAGTGAACATGGGCAGGTGGCTCCTTCGGAAGTCCCGGATCCGCGGGGTGCTCCCCGCACCGAAGTCGGCGGCGCCGTATCTCGGGGGAGCGGAGTTGATGTTGCCCATGTCGTCGCGTGGCAGTTACGGGCTGGAGGGGGCTGTCCACCCGGACGGTCCAGCCGGTTCCGTCCGACGGCCGACAGGGGGCATCCGCGACTTGGCCGCACAGCCGTGGCCCGGCGTCCTGTCACCCCTGCTTGCCGAGCCGAGAAGGCGAGTTCGATTCTCGTCACCCGCTCCATCACAGATGGCTCCATGCAAGAGGCCCAGGTCAGCGACCTGGGCCTCTTGCTGTGTGCTTCCGATGCGACGGTGGATGTGAGCCTGACCTGCCGGCCTGTGCCTCGGGTTCCGAGGAACTACGACGGGTCAGCGGTGGCACGACCTCTGTCCCTGGCGGAGCCCGGACTTGAAGCCGTCCTTGAAGCCGCGCCGGTAGTCCTGCTGCGCGTTCCTGTGCGCGACGGTGGTGGCTTGTCGGCCCTTCCCGTCCCCGTACCCGTGACCGTGCCGCTTGCAGTGGTGCGACCCCTGGCGGAATCCGGACCTGACGCCGTCCTTGTAGCCGCGCCGGTAGTCCTGGTGCGACTTGGGAACCTTGGCGGTCGTACTTGCGCTGACGTGGGTCTCGCTCGGTGTGGCCGCGGAGGCCTGCGTCCAGCCGAGGGGCGCAAGCCCCATGGTCGCGGCGACGAAGACCGAGCTCAGGACGACCCGCTTTCTTTTCATTGCGAGCATAACTATCCCCTTGGGCCAGTTTCTCACATAGAGCCAAATCCACTTTAATCGCCCACATGGGCTTCGCAACTGCACTGGAGATCCAGCAGCGTGAGAGGGGTGGACGTACCGGCGATTCCGTGAATTCGGTCCGCATAAAGCACCATGACGCTCTGTCACATTTGGAGAGTTCGGGCCGACCAGCCAATTGGGCGTGGGATTAAGCCGGTTCAGGAACATTCACATGCGTTCAGCAGTGCGACCGAGCTGAGCGGACACCGGTCCGGAACGTCACGAGCTACGCTCTCGCCCGCACCAAGGGGAGGGGACGATCGTCGTGGCCATGGGACTCGCGGGGATACCCGGCAGAGAGTGGATGATCCGGAACGCGAAGGGGCGGAAGTTCCAGTACGACTCGGAGGAAGAGGCGTTCGCGGAACTCGCCGAGCACGGGGAGGGTGCCACCGTCTGGACCCGTGACATCTACCGGGTGCTCTTCATCACCCGGTCCGTCGACGGCTGGAAGCAAGTCCCCGACCCGCGCGACCAGCGCGGGAACCGGGGTAGCTCCTGACGCCGGGGGGCGGCCGGATGAGCGTGCACCGACGTGCGGGGGCACTGGACCGGTGATGCAATGGGTCTACCGGGAGCCCCGGACACCGAGGGTTACGAACCACCTTTTACGCACACCGGGGGCCACGCACACCAGGGCTGACGAACACAGGGGTTGCGCCGTGAACGACGAAGTCGAAGAACTGGGGCCGATCGACTATCTGGTCGTGGAGTTCCCCGGCAACCGCATGACGGGAGAGGGCCTGCCCCTCCTGGTCGATCTCGTGGACCGCGGCCTCATTCGCATCCTCGACCTGACATTCGTCAGGAAGGAGGAGGACGGCTCCGTGAGCGGCCTGGAGATCGCCGACCTCACCGGCGACGGCGAGCTCGACCTGGCCGTCTTCGAAGGCGCGTCGTCCGGCCTCCTGGGCCAGGACGACATCGAGGAGGCCGCAAGCGCCCTGGAGCCCGGCAGTTCCGCCGGCGTCCTGATCTACGAGAACCGCTGGGCCGCGCCCTTCGCCGCAGCTCTCCGCCGCGGCGGCGCCAGGATGGTCGCCTCCGGGCGGATCCCGGTGCCTGCCATCCTGGCCGCGCTCGACAGCACGGAAGCCGCTCACTGAGCGGCTGCCGACAGCCGCCGACGAGCAGAAGGGAAACCGCCATGCCAGGTCTACTCCGTGGGGTCGCGCGCACGGCCGTGGTCGCCGGAACGGCGACCGCCGTGTCGAACCGTGTGAGCCGCCGTCAGCAGGGGCGCTGGGCCGCCCAGCAGGAATACGAAACTCCGGCTCCCCCCGCCGCGCCCCCTACCGCTCCCATGACCACCGATATGACGAACAAAATCGAACAGCTCAAGCAGCTCGGTGATCTCAGGGACCAGGGCGTGCTCACCGACAGCGAGTTCGAGGAGCAGAAGCGCAGGCTTCTCCAGTCCTGACCGGATCCGCCGGACCACGCGGGACCGCCGGACCGCGTGACGGTGCCTCAGCGCGACCGGCAGACGGTAGGCGTACGGGCGAAGAGCACGGGATCCCCCTTGCGTAAAGTCTGGGGACTCGGATTCCACTCTTCCTCAGGAGTTCCCTCATGGAGCACAACTCCCGTACGTCACTGACCCGTCGAGGGTTGCTGCGCACCGCCACCGGGGCGGGGCTCGCCGCGTTCGGGGTCGGGTACGGGGCCGCGAGTGCTGCCGCCTCGGTGGGCACGACCTCACGGTTCGATCTGTCGCAGCCGTCGTACGACCTGTTCCGCGACAAGAACCTGCACAGCAACCGCGTCCAGCAGAGCTTCGCGTTCGACTCGGTCAACAAGCGCCTGTTCGTCGCGGCCAAGCGGCTGGACAGCCCGGAGTCGGCCGGTGACCTGTGCATCAGCCAGCTCGACTTCGCCGGCAACTACGTGTCGTACATGCACCTCAACGGCTTCGGGCACGGCGTCGCCTTCGGCGTGCGGCCCGTCGGCAGCACCAGCAATCTGTGGATCGAGACCGACGCGAACGGCAACGGTTACGGCACCAAGCTCGCCTTCATCGGGTACAACCCCGGGACCACCGTCGACGCCGCGTCGCAGGGGTTCGGGAAGTTCCAGCCGATCTCCGGCGCGACCGAGTACACCTGCTCCATAGACCCGGTCTACAACCGCATGATCGTCCGCTACCACAAGGACGGTGCCAAGCACATCGCCGTCTACGACCTCGCGGACACCGACAACGGCGACTTCAGCTCGCCCGTCGCCATGTTCACCCCGCCGGCCATCTCCGGCACGCCGCAGGGATACACGCTCTACGGCTCGTACATGTACTTCATCACCGGTGACGGCTACTCGGCGTCCAACCCCGACCCGGGCAACACGTACATCACCAGCATCAACATCAACACCGGTGCCATCGCCCAGGGCCCCACCCTGACCAAGGCCGGCTCCACGCTGGTCTACCGGGAGCCCGAGGGCCTCGCGATCTACCGCACCGACGCGGGTGAGTCCCGTCTCTTCCTCGGCTTCGCCTCCGGTGAAGAGGGCGACCGGCGTTCCAGCATCTTTTACAAGAACGCGCTGGTCTGAGGGGTAGGAGGAGCGAGCTTGTGAGGTGACGGGCCCGGATCGCTGCTGCGGTCCGGGCCCCTTCTGTCACAGCGGTCACACATCTTCGCAGGAGCATCACACCGTGTGCGCATCGCCTTCGGAAAGCGTCGATAGCGTTGCTGGCCGCTCGATCTCGCGTGCGAACGTGACCAAATGCCCGGCGTCCCGGCGGCGCAGTCAGCCACAGAAAGACCGAAATGGACTACTGCTCCTCCTGCCGTCGGACCCTCAACGGGGCTCTGGTGTGCCCGGGTTGCGGCGCGTACGCCCCGGACATAGCCCCGCCGGCGACGACGTCGTTCTCGTCTTTCCCCTCGTCCTCGGCCCCCTCGGCGCATGCGCCGGCCCCGGCCTCCCCGTCGTTCTTCGGGGGTTCCCCCGCCGCCGACCGTGACCACGGTGGTGGCTCCGCGGGCGCCTCCGGGGCGTACGCCGCCGCCGGCTCCGCCGACCCGTTCGACGACTTCGACCCCTTCTCCGCGGCCAAGGCCTTCGACACGGCCGACGCGGGCGGCGAGACCGCCGCCGGTTCCGTGGACGTCTCGGCGACCGTGGCCGCTTCGCAGGGCGGCCGCGCCGCACGGCGGCGGAAGCTGGCGCAGTGGAAGAAGAACAAGCGCCGGGCCGTCGCCGCGACCGCCGTCGCGATCGTCGGTGGCGGGCTCACCATCGCCGCGCTGCCGAACGACGCCTCCCCCGACCGCACCCACGCCTCCGCGGCCCCGGACCCGGTGACCACCTCGCCGGCCCTGGCCAACACGGACGTCGCTACGGACACGCCGGACGACCGGGCCTCGCGGAGCGGCAGCGACCGTTCGCACAAGTCCACCGGCCCGCGGCACGCCCGCCCGGCCGACGCGCCCACCCCGGCGGCGCCCACCGCGCCGACCGGCGCCCCGCGCCACGCCGCCCCGGCCCGCAGCGCCGCGCCGCACACCACCGCCGCGCCGGCCGCCGCCGCACACACGGCCACCCCCGCCGCCCCTGCCCCGCAGACCTCTTCGCCCGCGTCGGCCGGCCAGTCCGGCAGCGGTACGGGTGCCGGCTCGGGTACGAGTACGGGTTCGGGTTCGGGGTCGTCCGGCGGGACCCAGGCGACCACGCCCGCACCCGCTCCCAGCACGGCGTCACCCGAGCCCATCTGTGTGCTCGGCCTTCTCTGCATCAGCTGAGTTCCGCCGCAACGACCGAGGCCCGGCCCGGGGTTCTGACCCCCGGGCCGGGCCTCTGCGCGTACCGACGCACGTACCGGCGCAGGTGACCGCTACGCCGCCACCGCCAGTGGCGCGGGCGTCGTGAACTTGTGGGCCGGTACGCCCGGCAGCACCCTGCGGGCCAGGCCAGCGAGCGTGCCGCCGGGGCCGATGTCCAGGAACGCGGTGCAGTCGAGTTCCTCGTGGAGCGTGTTCAGGGACTCGACCCAGCGCACCCTGCTGACGAGTTGGCGGGTGCTGAGTTCCTGCCACTGGCTGCCGCCGTAGTGCGCGCGGGCGTCCACGTTCGCGACGACCGGCAGCACGCCCGCCGCGAAGTGGGTCAGCTCCAGGGCCCGGCGCAGGGCCGCGCTCGCGGGCTCCATGTAGGGGCTGTGGCAGGCGGCCGTCACCGGCAGGACGCTGTAGCGCAGGCCGGCGTCCGCCGCGCGGGACGCCGCCGCGTCGATCGCCGTACGGCTGCCCGCGATCACCGTCTGCTGAGGGCTGTTGTGGTTGGCCACCCACAGGTCCGCGCCCTCCTGCCGGAAGGTGTCGACGAGGGCGGCGACCTCGTCGACGTCGCCGCCCATGACGGCGGCCATCGCTCCCGGCCGGCGCCGGGCGACCTCGGCCATGGCACGGCCGCGCTCACCCACCAGCCAGGCGCCGTCGGCGACGGAGAGGACACCGGCCGCGACCAGTGCCGTGTACTCGCCGAGGCTGTGGCCCGCGACCGCCACGACCCGGGCTTCCGACTCGCGCCTGCGCAGCTCCGACCACGCGAGCAGGGAGGCCGTGAACACCGATATCTGCGCGTGGTCGGTGCGCGACAGCGTCTCCTGGTCGGCCGTGAGCAGCAGCTCGGCGACGTCGAAGCCGGAGGCGCGCGAGACGGACTCGACGAGTTCCCAGGACTCGGTGGCGCGCCAGGGCTCGCCCATCCCGGGCCGCTGAACTCCCTGTCCGGGAAAGAGGACGGCGTAGCGCGGCGAGGAGTCGGACGACTCGTGGAGGTGCGTGGTCATGATCTTCCCTTCCGGTGGCGGTCGGTATGCATCGTGCGGCCCGCCCGCTCAAGGCGTGGAAAAGGAATGCTGTTTTTCCCGGCCTTGAGTCGCGCATTGCCGCCCGCCCCGAATCCTTTTCCCCGGGTGGCGCCATTCGGGTGCCGGTCGGATGGGAGGACATGGCATGACCACTGTGGTCGAGAAACCCGTCGCACAAAGCCCGGACATCCCCGGGGAGAGTGAGCCGGAGCGGCCCGACAGCGTGCATGTGCGCGTCGAGGAGCTGCGCCGGCTGCGCGCCGAGGTGCACGCGGGACCCGGGGTGCGGGCGACCCGGGCGCAGCACGACCGGGGCAAGCTCACGGCCCGCGAACGCATCGAACTCCTCCTCGACGAGGGTTCGTTCACGGAGCTGGAGCCGCTGCGCAGGCATCGCGCGACCGGCTTCGGCCTGGAGAAGCGCAGGCCGCACACCGACGGTGTGATCACGGGCTGGGGCACGGTCGAGGGCCGTCAGGTCTTCGTCTACGCGCATGACTTCCGTATCTTCGGCGGCGCTCTCGGCGAGTCCCACGCGGCGAAGATCCACAAGCTGATGGACCTCGCCGAGGCGTCCGGCGCCCCTCTGGTCAGCCTCTGCGACGGCGCCGGCGCCCGTATCCAGGAGGGCGTCACGGCGCTCGCCGGATACGGCGGGATCTTCAGCCGCAACGCCCTGTCCTCGGGGGTGATCCCGCAGATCAGCGTGATCCTCGGGCCGTGTGCGGGAGGCGCCGCGTATTCGCCGGCGCTGACCGACTTCACGTTCATGGTGCGGGGCGTGGCGCAGATGTTCATCACCGGCCCGGACGTCGTGCAGGCGGTCACCGGGGAGCGCGTGAGCATGGACGAGCTGGGCGGGGCGGACGTGCACGCGTCGGTCTCGGGTGTGTCCGCGTTCGCGTACGACGACGAGGTGTCCTGCCTGGAGGACGTGCGCTATCTGCTCTCCTTCCTGCCGTCGAACAACCGGCAGGCGCCGCCCCCGGTGTCCACCGACGATCCGCCGGACCGGCGCACCGACGCGCTCGCCGACCTGGTGCCCGCCGACCCGGCCCGCGGCTACGACGTGAAGGCCGTGATCGAGGAGATCGTCGACGACGGCGAGTACTTCGAGATCCAGCCCGACTGGGCGAACAACGTGGTGTGCGCGCTGACCAGGATCGACGGGCACGTCGTCGGCGTCGTCGCGAACCAGCCGATGTCCAGCGCCGGCGTGCTCGACATCAAGGCCAGCGAGAAGGCCGCGCGGTTCGTGTCGCTGTGCGACGCCTTCAACATCCCGCTGGTCACGATGCTCGACGTGCCCGGCTTCCTGCCGGGGGTCGACCAGGAGCACAACGGCATCATCCGGCACGGCGCGAAGCTGCTGTACGCGTACTGCAACGCCACCGTCCCGCGCATCCAGCTGATCCTGCGCAAGGCGTACGGCGGCGCGTACATCGTGATGGACTCGCGCTCCGTGGGCGCGGACCTCTCCTTCGCCTGGCCCACGAACGAGGTGGCGGTGATGGGCGCCGAGGGCGCCGCCAACGTCATCTTCCGGCGGCAGATCGCCGCCGCCGACGACCCCGCCGCGATGCGCGAGCAGATGGTCAAGGAGTACAAGGCCGAGCTGATGCACCCGTACTACGCGGCCGAACGCGGCCTCGTGGACGACGTCATCGAGCCGGGCGAGACCCGGGCCGTGCTCGCCAGGTCGCTGGCCATGCTGCGCACCAAGCACCGCGCGCTGCCGCAGCGCAAGCACGGGATCACCCCGCTGTGAGCGCCGCGAGCGGCTCCGACGTGCTGCGGGAGGCCGCGTTCCGTGTGGTGCGCGGCAACCCGACCCCCGATGAACTGGCCGCGCTGGTCGCGGTGTTGACCGCGACGCTGCGCTCCCGCGCCGACGCCGGCGAGGACGCCCCCGTGGTGCCCGTCCGCGCGCAGTGGGACCGGCCCGCCGACGGCTACCGCAGCCCGCTCGCCTGGGCGGCCTGAACCAGGCCCCCCGGCCTCTTGAGGCCGCCTTTAGTGAACGCTTTGCCACCCCCCTCGACAATGGAATCAAGCGAGGAAAGAGAAAAGGAAATCCCGGAGTTCGGGAGAATTCCCCGCTCGCCTCGCGCCGCATCAGGAGGACGAATATGAACGCCGAGACCGCCGAATCCCCCGCAGTCAAGACCTGCCTGCCGGGCGCCGCGAACCTCGAATTCATGCGCACCGTGGACCGTTCCCTTCTCCACCGCTGGGCGCTCTCCGAGGTCTTTCTGACGGACAGCCGGCAGACCGGCGAGGACGACTACCTCGCCGCGGCCCAGCTCCCCCCGTCCCACGCCTACTACACCGAGCACACCTCACGGCTCGGCGCCCCCGACCCGATGCTGCTCCTGGAGTGCTGCCGGCAGGCCGAGACGTACGGCGGGCACGAGTTCGCCGGGGTGTCGCGCAAGAGCAAGTTCCTGCTGCGTTCCTGGTCCATGGAGCTGCCGGGTCTGCTCACCCTGCCCGAGGAGGAGACGCCCGGCGAGCTGCGGATCTCGGTGCGCACCAGCAACCGCCGCGGCACGCCGGGCGATGTGCGCCGGCTGACCTTCGGCATCGACATGAAGCTGGCCAAGCGCTGCCTCGGCTTCGTCAAGATGGACGTGGGCTACATACCGGCCGAGGTCTACGACGCCGTGCGCGTCCAGGGCCGCGGCAAGCCACTCGTCCCCTTCAAGGACATCCCGCGCGAGAACGCCTATGTGGCCCCGCACCTCGTGGGCCGCAGCTCCCCGTCGAACGTGGTGCTCGCCTCCGCCACCGTCAACACCGACAACGCGCACGCCACGGTGCGGATCCCCCTCGACAACCGCAGCATGTTCGACCACGGCCAGGACCATGTGCCCGGCATGGTCCTCATGGAGGCCGCCCGCCAGCTGTGCCTGCTCGGCGTCTCCGACCTGTGGGGCGCCTCCGTCAGCCGCACCACGGTCGCCGGCTTCGACTTCGACTTCATGCGCTACGCCGAACTGGACGCGCCCACCACGGTCCACATCCGCAAGACCGAGCCGTACGCGCACGAGGACAACCTCAGCCTGATGCTGCCGGACCTGCGGACCTTCTACATCGACTTCGTGCAGGACGGCGACGTCATCGCCTCCGGCCGGATGCATACCACGACGTCCGCGGCGGTCACCGCGCTGCCCGAGGGGGAGGAGTGCCTGTGATCCCCGGCCATGTGTGGCTGTCGGCCGCCCAGTGGCTGCCGCCCACCGCCGAGAAGACGGTCGACGCGCTCGCCGACGGCCGGGTGACGGCCTCCGAGGCCGACGCCATGGGATACGAGCAACTGCCCGTGTCCGCCGGGGAGTCGGCGCCGCAGATGGCCGTACGGGCCGCGCACCGCGCGCTGTCGCGGGTCGGCGCGAAGGCCGGGGACCTGTCGGCCACCCTGCACGCCTGGACCTACTACCAGGGCCACGACTTCTGGTCGCCCGCCCACTACGTGGCGGCCGGAACCGGCGCTCACGGAGCGGTCCCCACCGGCATCCAGCAGATGTGCAACGGAGCGGCGGCGGCCCTGAGCACCGCGGTGGACCGCATCACGGCCGACGGGGGCAGCGCGCCGGTCCTCGTGACCACGGCGGACCGCTTCGCCCGGCCGGGCTTCGACCGCTGGGCCGGCGACTACGGCGTCTGGTACGGCGACGGCGCCACCGCGGCCGTCGTCGCTCGGGCCGCCACCGCCGACGACGTACCGGAGGGCGCGCTCACCCTGCGCGCCCTGCGGACCCGGGCGGTCCCCGCGCTGGAGACCGCCCACCGCGACACCGGTGCGTTCCACCCGGCGCCGCACACGAGCAGCACCGCCGTGGACGTGCGCCGCACCAAGAAGGCCTTCCTCGCCACGCAGGGCAAACCGGAGTTCCTCGGCCGGCTGCGGCGCGAGACCAGCGAGGTCCTCGCCGACGCCCTGCGCGACGCGGGCATCGGCCGGGGCGGCCGGGAGCTGCGCACCGTACTGCTCCCGAGGCTCGGCCGGGCCACCGCCCGCGACGTGTACGGGCCGGCCGTCGCCGAGGTCACGGACGCGCCGGTCGCCGACCTCGGAGACCGCACCGGGCACCTCGGCGCGGGTGACCTCCTGTCCAACCTGACCGCACTGTCCGCGGGCGCGAGCCCGTACCGCCTCGAACGCGGCGAGTACGCCGCCGTGCTGAGCGCCGGCGCGGGATTCACCTGGAGCGCCGTCGTGGTGCACCGCCCCTGACCGCCGTAGCCACCGACTCGACGAAAGGCACACCTGTCATGACGATCCCTCTGCGCGAGGGCCCCGGCGGACGACGTCCCGTCCTCGTCGTGGGCGCGGGCCCCGTGGGCCTGGTGCTCGCCACCGAACTGCTCAGCCAGGGCGTCCCGGTGAGACTGATCGACAACTCGGCCGCCGGGCCCGTCCAGCACTCCCGGGCCAGCGTGGTCTGGCCGCGCAGCCTGGAGCTCCTCGGCCGGATCGGCGCCGCCCAGGGCGTCGTCGACGCGGGCAACCGCCTCGACTCCGTGCAGTACTACTCCGACAAGCGGGCCATCGGCACCATCGAGATGAGCCGGCTGACCGACACCCCGTACCCGTTCGGCGTGGTCATCCCCCAGGACACCACCGAGGAGGTCATCCGCACCCGGCTCGCCGCGTACGGGGGCGAGATCGAGTTCGGGACGCTCACCGGCCTCGACACGTCCGGGCCGCGCCCGGTCGCCGAGGTGGAGGGCGCCGAGGGGCGCGTCGAGCAGATCGAGGCGGACTGGGTGATCGGCGCGGACGGCGCCCGCAGCGCGGTCCGCGAGTTCGCCGGCATCGAGCTCCTCGGCACCGGCAACGACGTGCTCTTCGCCATCGGTGACGGTCCGGTCGACGGCGACATGGACCCCCACTCGCTCGTCTACTGCTACTCACGCACCGGCGCCCTCGGCATCGCGCCGTTCGGCAACGGGCAGTTCCGGCTCGCGATCAGCGTGCCGGACTGGGACAAGGAGCAGGGCCCGCCGCGCGAGCTGTTCCAGCACTTCCTCGACGAGCGCTCGCCGCGCCCCGGCCTGGTCGGCAGGCTGGACTGGTCGACGATCTTCCGGGCCCGGCGCAGGGTCGCCGAGACGATGCGCGCGGGACGCGTGTTCCTCGCGGGCGACGCCGCCCATGTGTTCAGCGCGGCCGGCGCGCAGGGCATGAACACCGGCATCCAGGACGCGGTCAACCTCGCCTGGAAGCTCGCCGGTGTCGTGGGCGGCCTGTTCGAGCCGGGCATCCTCGACACGTACGACTCCGACCGGCACCTGGCCGCCGAACGCATCGTCCTGACCACCGCCAAGCAGACCAGCTGGGGCCTGTTCAAGCGGCGCCACGAGATCGCGGCCCGCGACGGCGCCCTGCGCCTGGCCTCGCGTACCGGTCTCCTCCAGCGCTTCGGCGGCCCGCTGATGGCGCAGCACGACGTCAGCTACCGGCCCGCCGAGTCCCTGCGCGACACGCTGCCCGGCCTCACCCGCAAGGTCCGCGCCGGTGACCGCCTCCCCGTGTTCGCCGCGCACGGCACCCCTCAGAAGGGCGCCGAACGCTGGCCCTCGATCGACCCGGCGCGGCTCTCGCTGCTGCTGTGGGCGGGCGAGCGCCAGGACTCCGGCTGGGTGGCGGACCGGGAAGCGCTGACGGCCGCCGCACCCGAGGACGTGTGCGTGCGGGACATCTCCGCCTGGCCGGGCTTCGCCCCCCTCCTCGGCAAGGACCCCAAGGCCGTACTCGTACGGCCCGACGGACACATCGCGGCACTGACCGCGCCCGAACCGGCCGAGGTGCGCTCGGCGCTGCGCCGCGCGGGCAGCTCCTTCAAGGCCGTGGCGCGTCCCGTACGGACCGTGCCCGCGCCGGCCGCCCACGAGGTCGAGGAGCTGGCCTCATGAGCCGCGCCGCCGTGGTCTGCGGTCTGGGCGGCGCGCTGCCCGCGACCGCCGTCACCAACGAGGAACTCGCCACCCAGCTGGACACGTCCGACCAGTGGATCCGTACGCGTACGGGCATCGGCCTGCGCTATGTCGTCGCACCGGGCGAGTCCACCTCGGACCTGGCCGTCGCGGCCGGGGAGCGCGCCCTGGAGTCGGCCCGCAGAAAGGGCACTGACAACGACACCGAGGCCGACGTGGACCTGGTGGTCCTCGCCACCAGCACGCCCGACCGGCCCTGCCCCGGCACCGCGCCGGGGGTCGCCCACCGGCTCGGGCTCGGCACGGTCCCCGCGTTCGACGTCGCGGCGGTCTGCACCGGGTTCGTGTATGCCCTGGCCACCGCCGCCTCCATGATCACGGCGGGCGTGGCCCGGCGGGCCCTGGTGATCGGCGCGGACACCTTCTCGACGATCCTCGACCCCGTCGACCGCACCACCCGCGCCATCTTCGGCGACGGCGCCGGAGCCGTGGTCCTGCGGGCCGGCGAGTCCGGCGAACCCGGGGCGCTCCTCGGCTTCGACCTGGGCAGCGACGGCGGCGGCGCCGACCTCATCACGGTGCGCGCCGGCGGCTCCCGCCAGCGCTCGACGGGTGAACCGCCCGCCGAGGGCGACCAGTACTTCGCCATGCAGGGACGGCCTGTCTTCACCGAGGCCGTGATCAACATGAGCGAGTCCTCGCAGCGCCTCCTCGACCGCGTCGGCTGGACGGCCGGCGACCTGGACAAGGTCGTGGCGCACCAGGCCAACGTCCGCATCCTGCACGCCGTCGGCGAGCAGCTGGGCCTGGAGGAGAAGCAGATCGTGGTGAACCTGGACCGGGTCGGCAACACCGTCGCCGCCTCGATCCCGCTCGCCCTGTCGGACGCGGCCGCCGCGGGCGACCTCGAACCGGGCCACCGCGTGGTCCTCACGGGCTTCGGCGGCGGCCTCACCTGGGGCTCGGCCGCGCTGGTCTGGCCGGACATCGAACCGGTCACACAGCCGTAGCCCGTGCACCCAGAGCCTCAACTCACCTCACACACCATCCATTTCACACAATTCAGGAGTCAGTCATGACCGCTCTTTCCGTCGAGTCCTCCCTCAAGCACCAGGTCTCCGGCCTCATCAGCGACAAGTTCGGCCTCGACGAGGCGGAGCTGCTGTCGGGCGCCACGTTCGACGAGCTCGACATCGACTCGCTGATACTCGTCGAGCTCAGCCTGATCCTGCGCAAGGAGATGGGCATCGTCCTGGTCGAGGGCGAGCTCAAGTCGTCCTTCACCCTCGACGAGGCCGTCGCCGTGATCGCCGCGAAGGCGGACCAGGCATGAGCGGGGTGGCCCGGGGCCGCGGAGTCGCGGTCACCGGTATAGGCCTCGTCACCCCCGCCGGTATCGGCGTCGACGAGAACTGGCGGCGCGTCCTGTCGGGCGTGTCCGCCGCCACCACCGACCCGGAGCTCAAGGGCGAACGGGTCGACATCTCCTGCCGCGTCCCCGGCTTCGACGCCACGGCCGAACTGGGCCGGCGCAACGCCTGGAAGCTCGACCGGTTCGCGCAGCTCGCCATCGTCAGCGCGCGGCAGGCCGTCACGGACGCGGGGCTCGACTGCGGATCCTGGGACGGCACCCGCGTCGGCGTCGTCATCGGGAACTCGCTGGGCGGCGTCGCCACCCTGGAGAAGCAGCTGCGGACGTACTTCGAGGGCACGCCCGACGACGTGTCCGCGCTGATGATCCCGATGGGGATGGTCAACATGGTCGCCGGGTACGTGGCCATGGACCAGAAGATCCACGGCCCGAGCCTCGTCACGGCGACGGCCTGCGCCTCCGGGGCGTCCGCCATCGGCACCGCCCGCGAGTGGCTGCTGTCCGGCCTGTGCGACGTGGTCCTCGCCGGCGGCACCGAGTCGGCGATCAGCCCGGGCACTCTCAACGGCCTGTCCCGCATGGGTGCCCTGTCGGCCCGCACGGACGACCCGGCCGCGGCGTCCCGTCCCTTCGCGCACGACCGGGACGGCTTCGTGGCCGGTGAGGGCGCGGCCATCCTCGTACTCGAACGGTGCGAGGACGCCACCGCCCGCAACGCGCGGCGCTACGCCGACATCGCCGGGTTCTCCGCGACGTCGGACGCGCACCACGCGACCGCGCCCCACCCGCAGGGCGCGGGCCTGGCCCGGGCCCTGCGGGATGCCCTGAGCGACGCGGGGGTGTTCCCCGACGAGGTGGAGCACGTGAACGCGCACGGCACGTCGACCCCGATGAACGACCTGACCGAGGCCCGCGCCCTGCACTCGGTGCTCGGCGACCGGGCGGCGGTGACCTCCACCAAGGGGGTCACCGGGCACACGCTGGCCGCGGCCGGCGCGGTCGAGGCCGCGTACACGGCGCTGGCGCTGCACCACGGCGCCCTGCCGCCCACCGCCAACGTGGACTCGCTCGACCCCTCGATCGACGTCGACATCGACGTGGTGACGGGCCGGGCACGGCAGAAGAGGATCCAGGTCGCCGCGAGTACGTCGCTGGGATTCGGGGGGCACAACGCCGCCCTCGTCCTCACCGCCGCCTGAACGGGCCGGGGCACCGGCGCCCCGGCCCGGCACCACCCCACATACCGCTACTGACAAGGGAGTTCGCGTGGAGACGCGTCAGCTCGGCACGACCGGCCTCGAGGTCACCCCCGTAGGCCTCGGCTGTATGGGAATGAGCTGGGGCTACGCCGAGTCGCTGCGCGACGACGCGGCCTCGGTGGACGTGATCCGGCGCGCCCTCGACGCCGGCCCCCTCCTCGTCGACACCGCCGACGCCTACGGGGCGGGCCACAACGAGACCCTCGTCGGGCGGGCCCTCGCCGGGCGCCGCGACGACGCCGTCGTGGCCACCAAGACCGGCATCGTCGTGGACGAACTCGCCACCCGCACCCTGAGCCGCAACGGCTCCCCCGAGCACATCAGGCGCTCGGCCGACGCGTCGCTGCGCCGCCTCGGCGTCGACGTCATCGACCTGTACTACCTGCACCGCGTCGACCCCGAAGTCCCGCTCGCCGAGTCCTGGGGCGCCCTGGCCGACCTGGTGCGACAGGGCAAGGTCCGCCATCTCGGCCTCTCCGAGGTCACCCCGGCGGAGGCGGCCGCCGCCCACGCGGCGCATCCCGTCGCGGCCGTCCAGTCCGAACTGTCCCTGTGGACCCGCGAACCGCTCGACCCGCACACCGGGATCGCCACGTGGTGCGCCGCCAACGGCGCCGCGTTCGTGCCCTTCGCACCCCTGGGCAGGGGCTTCCTCACCGGCCGCTACACGCGGCCCGACGATTTCGAGGACGGCGACTTCCGCGCCACCAACCCGCGCTTCCAGAGCGAGGCGTTCACCGCGAACCTGCGCATCGTGAAGGCGGTCGAAGAGGTCGCCGCCCGGCACGGCGCCACCGCCGCCCAGGTCGCGCTCGCCTGGACGCTCGCCCAGGGCGACCACGTCGTCCCCATCCCCGGCACCAAGCAGCTGCGCTATCTGACGGCGAACCTGGCCGCGGCCGGCCTGCGCCTCACCTTCCAGGACCTGCGCGACCTGGACGCCGCGCCCGCCGCCACCGGCAGCCGCTACTGATGCCCCCACCCGCGAAGGCAGGAGCAGCACCATGGCCGACCACACCCGCACCACTCCCACCACCGACTCCCTTCCCACCACCGACTCCGTTCGCTCCGCCGAGGGCACGCCGCCGCCCTTCACCGTGGCCGTTGTCGGCCTGGGCGGCACCGGGCTCGCCCTCGCGCGCCGCCTGACCCGCGCGGGGCTTCGCGTCACTGGCATCGACGACGACCCCGCGGCCCTGGTCAGGGCCCTGCGTCTGAGCCCCGGGGAGCGCCCGCGCACCCTGACCCGCTTCCCGGCCGGCGTCGCCTCGGCCGACCTGGTCATCGAGGCCGTACCGGAACCCGCGGCCCTGAAACGGGCGGTGCTCGCCTCCTTGCGCGAGCAGCGCCGGCCCGGGACGCCCGTCCTCACCACCGCGCTCACCACCCCGCTCGGGGATCTCGAGGACGCCGCGGGACCCGACCTGTTCGCGCTGCGCTTCCTGCGCTCCGACGCGCTCGACGCCGTGGAACTGGCCCGCGCCCCGCGCGCCGGGGACGCCGCGGCCGCCAGGGTCGTGGAGGTTCTGGCGGCGGCCGGGATCAAGGCCCATCAGGTCGGTGACCGGCCCGGCTCCCTGGCGCCGGGGCTGCTCCTCGGCCTCCTCAACGAAGCCGCGTGGATGGTCCACGACGGGTACGCGAGCGCCGAGGACATCGACACGGCGGTGCGGCTCGGCTGCGGCTGGAGCGACGGGCCGCTGGCCACGCTCGACGCGATCGGCCTGGACACGGCGCGCGATGTCCTCGCCCGCCTCGGCGACCTCGGCGGCGGCCTGCGCGCCCCGGCCCCGATCCTCGACGAGCTGGTCGCGCAGGGCGCGCTCGGCGCCAAGTCGGGCCGTGGCTTCCACCGTCACGGGGAAGGGGCCGCCCAGCGGCGGACCGTCCGTCCCACGGCCCCGCCCGGACGCAACGTCGTCGTCGTCGGCTCGGGCACGATGGCCACCGGGATCGCCGAGGCGTGTGCGCGCGGCGGGTTCCGCACGACACTGCTCGCCCGGTCCGAGGAGAAGGCCGCGGCCGCCGCCGAACGCATCGACTTCGCTCTCCAGCGCAACTCCGCCTCCGCGGACGGCAGTTCCGACGAGACCGGGCCCGCCTCCTGGAGCGCGACGAGCGACCGTTCCGTGCTCGCCTCGGCGGACATCGTGGTCGAGGCCGTCGTGGAGGACCTGGAGGTCAAGAGGCTGCTGTTCGCCGAGCTGGGCAAGGTGTGCCCGCCGAACACGCTGCTCGCCACGTCGACGTCGAGCCTGCCGGTGGGCGCCTGCACGGAGACCGCGGGCCGCCCCGCGCACATCCTCGGCCTGCACTTCTTCAACCCGGCGCCGCTGATGCCGCTGGTGGAGCTGGTCCCCGGCGAGCGCACCAGCGCGCACACCCTCGCGCGGGCCCGCGCCGTGGCCGAGCGGCTCGGCAAGCAGACCGTGGAGTGCGGCGACCGGGCCGGGTTCATCGTCAACGCCCTGCTCTTCCCGTATCTGAACGAGGCCCTGGGTCTCCTAGACGCCGGTGAGGCCACGACGGCGACGCTCGACCTGGCGCTGAAGTCGGTGGGCGGCCAGCCGCTCGGTCCCGTACGGCTGCTCGACACCGTGGGTGCCGACGTGGCTCTGGAGGTGCAGCGGCGTCTCCACGCGGAACCGTCGCTGTGGACACCGGCGCCCGCCGCGCTGCTCGAACAGCTCGTCACCGCACGGCACTTGGGCCGCAAGACAGCCGGCAAGGGAGTCCGCGCGTATCTGACGGCGCGCGCCGCGACCCCCGTTCCCGCCGCGGTCGCGGCCTGACCCGGCCGCCCCACACGCCCCGTCCCAGCCCCCTACGGAAGGCGGCTCACATGCCGGACGCCCACATCTCCCCCGACAGCAACGGCGGTTCAGCCGTCGACATCGCGTTCTTCGACGTCGACGAGACCCTGATCACCGTCAAGAGCATGTTCCGATTCCTGGAGTTCCACTTCCGCGAGCGCGGGCTGCCGCCGTCGGCTTACGCCGAAGCGGCCGGCGACCTGCGGGCCAAGTCCGCCGCGGGGGTGTCCCGCAGGGACACGAACCGCGAGTACTACCGGCTGTTCGCCGGCCGGGCGGCCGAGGAGGTGTTCGCGCACGGCCGGGCCTGGTTCGACGCGGAGCTCGCGGGCGGCACGCTCCTGCACCCGCCCGCGGTCGAGGCCCTGCGCCGGCACCGCGGCGAGGGCACGACGATCGCCCTGGTCTCCGGCTCGTTCAGGCCGTGTCTGGAACCCGTCGCGCGGCTCCTGGGCGCCGACGAGATCCTGTGCAGCGAGCCGGAGATCGTCGGCGGCTGCTTCACCGGCCATCTGGAACGCCCGGTGATCGGCCCGGAGAAGGGCCGCCTGGCGCGGGAACTGATGGCGCGGCGCGCGGTGACCGCACCGCGCGCCGCCGCCTACGGCGACCATGCCTCCGACCTGGATCTGCTGCGCTCCGTGGGGCACCCGGTGGCGGTCGGCGACGACCTGGTGCTCGGGGCCCATGTCACGGAGGCGGGGGGCCGCACGCTGCCCGGGACCGGGCCGGGTGCGGCCGCCGGGGACGACCGGACTACCGGCCGGACGGGGCCTTCGCGACCGACACCAGCGCGGTGAAGCAGAGCTTGTCCTCCTGGTGCATCGTCACCAGGATGCGGGCGCGGCCCTGCTGGTCGTCCGGCAGGGGCTGCGCGTCCACCCGGCACGGGCTGTCCAGCTCGACGTAGCGGTGGAAGACGGTCTCCATCGCCTCGGTGATCCCCGCCCTCGGGTGCCGCACGGCGCGGGCCGCCTGCTTGGCCGCCTCCAGGAGCAGGATGCCCGGCGCGTGGTCGCTGGGGTGGTCGAAGTACATCGGGTGGTGCGTGTCGATCCGCAGCTGCCAGCGGTCGCGCTCGTCGGTGGGCGACAGGACGGCGTCGCGGAACTCCTCGCTCGCCCCGGAGACCGGGGGCGGCAGCGGGCGGCTGCGGGCCAGCTCCAGCATCTCCAGGGCGTCGCCGCGGGTGCCGCGCAGGCGCCGGTAGATCGCGGCGGGCTGGATGTCGAACCGGGTGTGGGCGGTGGCGAGTTGCTCGCCGTCGCGCAGGACCGTGATGTCGAGGGAGAGCGCGGAGACGACGCCCCGGCGGCGCACGATGTCGTAGCACTTGATGTGCAGCTGGGGCCTGCCGCCGGCGCCGCCGCGGCCGAGCGCCTCGAGGCCGAGCGCGTAGCGGTACTCGTCCCACAGCAGGTGGTGGCCGAACGGGACCTCATAACCCGCGTGGGCGAGCAGCGGGAAGGTCTGCCGGATCGTCTCGGTGAGCAGCACCGCGTCGTCGCGGCGGCTGTCCTGGGTGCTCATCAGGCGGCTGGTGTCCGTCCAGTCCGCGGTGATCAGGAACTCGTCGTCGCCGATGCGCTTGAGGTCCGTGAGGAGAACCTGGGAGGCGTCGTGCTTGTGGACAAGTTCCTTGGTGACGCGAGCAGGTATCGAAGTGATCGTCGAAGCCATGTCGTTCATCAGTGATCCCCCTGTGAGTGTGCGCTGTCATGCGCTGCCCCCGACGCGGTAGCGGATCCGCGCCACAGCCAGTAACATAGAGGGCGTTCTTTTTTTTGTCGAGACCGGGACGTGGCATGGCAGCACCGAAGCAGGAACGCGCAGTTCAGACCCGGGAGCAGCTCCTGAGGGCCGCGGCCGAGGTCTTCGACGAGTACGGCTACGCCGGCGCGGGGATCAACAAGATTCTCCAGCGCGCGGGCGTGACGGCGGGGGCTCTTTACTTCCACTTCAAGAACAAGCAGGACCTCGCGCTGGAAGTCATGCACGCCCAGCGCACCACCATCGAGCCGCATGTGCCGTCCACCGGGCTCCAGCGCCTGGTGGACATCACCCTCATCTGGTCGCACTCGCTCCAGGCCGACCCGCTGCTGCGGGCGGGCGTGCGCCTCACGGGCGAACAGGCCAGCTTCGGCCTCCAGGACGCGTCCCCGTACGCGGTCTGGGCGCGCAGCTTCGAGGAGTGCCTCGAAGTGGCCCGCGAGAGCGGCGAGTTGCGCGACCACGTGGAACTCGGCGAGCTCGCCGAGTTCGTCGTCGGCGCGTGCACCGGCATGCAGGAGTACGCGCAGGTCGTCTCCAAGCGGGCCGACCTGCCGCGGCGCACGGTGAACATGTGGAAGCTGCTGCTGCCCGGCATCGCCACCGACCGGACCCTCGGCACGATCGAGAACAGCCAGGAGCGCGCGAAGTCCTTGTGGACGACCCTGGGCGCGCACGACAAGGGGAGCGAAGATGACTGACCTGCCTCGCCGGCTGCGGCTCGCCGCCGTCAACATCGACGGCGTGCTGCTCAACGACACGTTCAGTCCGCTGATCCACCGGTTCGTCACCGGCCGCGGGGGTGTCTACTCGGCCGACGTCGAGCGCCGTATCTTCTCCCAGCGCCAGGCCGTCGCGGGGCAGGCCATGGCGGAGTCGGTGCCGCAGGACATGACGGGCCCGCAGGCTCTGGAGGCGTACTTCGAGGAGCGCGCCGCCTATCTCACCGACCACCCCGTGGAGATCATGGACGGCGCGCTCGGCCTCCTCGACCGGCTGCGCGCCGCGGGCCTGCCCTTCGTCTGCTACGGCGGGCTCGACAAGGCGCATTTCGACGAGCATCTGGGCGCGTACGCCCACCTGTTCGCCGAGCCGCAGTACCTCTGCACGAACGAGGTGCGGCCCGGGCTCGAGGAGATCACCGCGCACTTCGGCCTCGACCACGGCGAGGTGCTGTTCATCGACGACGTGGCGCGGGTCGCCGAGGCGGCCAGGGCGCTGGACGCGCCGTTCATCGGCCACCCCAGCACCTTCGAGCACAGCCATCAGGCGCAGCTCATGCGGGAGACCGGGGTACGTCACCTCGTCGGCTCCCTGCACGAGATCGACGACACCCTGCTGCGCACGCTGGACTCGGAGGCGGCGGCCGGCACGGTGTGGCGGGGCGGCGGCGCGGACACGGGTGACGCGGGTGACGTGTACAGGGGCCTTGCGGGTGCGGGGGTCTGAGCGGTCGGTTCGCCTGATGCGCGTGCTCCGGCCGGCCCAGGGAGCGGCCGGAGCACGGGCGTTCAGGGATCAGACGGCCAGGACCCCGCCGTCCACGGGCACGGTCGCGCCGGTGACGAAGGACGACGCGTCGCTGCACAGCCACATCGC
Organism: Streptomyces sp. NBC_00569; assembly: GCF_036345255.1. Lineage (NCBI taxonomy): Bacteria > Bacillati > Actinomycetota > Actinomycetes > Kitasatosporales > Streptomycetaceae > Streptomyces > Streptomyces sp. NBC_00569. The sequence goes on from NZ_CP107783.1 coordinate 5,071,597, forward strand.
CGCCTCGGCGACCTCGGACGGCGCGGCGAAGCGCTGCTGGACGGCCCGCGCGAAGAACGTCTTCTCGATGCCGGGCGCCTGGTCGATGACGGACTCCATCATCTCGGTCAGCGTGCTGCCCACGGCGAGCGCGTTGACGCGTATGCCGCGCGTGCCGTACTCGGCGGCGGCCGCCTTCGTCAGGCCGATCACCGCGTGCTTGGCGGCGACATAAGGGGCGCCGACGCCGGTGGCGATGAGGCCCGCCGTGCTCGCCGTGTTCACGATGGAGCCGCCGCCGGTGGGGAGCATGGCGGCGATCTGGTGGCGCAGGCAGTTCCACACGCCCCGCACGTTGATGTCCATCACGGCGTCGAAGTCGTCGTCCGGCGTCTCGTGCAGGTCCTTGCCGAGCGTCGCGTGACCGGCGTTGTTGAAGGCGGCGTCCAGCCTTCCGAAGCGTTCCACCGCGGTGGCGACGGCCCGTTCCACGTCCTCGCCGCGGCGCACGTCACCGACGACGGCCACCGCCTTTCCCCCGTCCGCCGTTATCTCCCCCACGAGCGCGTCGAGTTGCTGCTGCCTGCGGGCCATGAGCACCACAGGGGCGTTCCTTCCGGCGAACAGGCGCGCCGCCGCCGCGCCGATGCCCGACGAAGCCCCCGTGATCATCACTACCCGGCCGTCCATGTCGCGTACGTCCTTGATCATGACGGGCAGTCAAGCAGGTGATCCTGAACGCCGGGAGAGGGCATCTCAGCCATCCGGCGCGGCCGACCTGCCAAGAACGTTCCGGGCTGCCGCCCATGGGGTGTTCTTGGGAAAGTCTTGACCTACGGTAGATCCATGGCACGCCAGGAGAGAGCAGAACTGACCCGGCGCCGGCTCATCGAGGCCGCTGCCGCCGAGTTCGCCGCGCACGGGTACGCCGGCACCTCCCTGCTCGGGATCGTGAAGTCGGCCGGGGTCACCATGGGTGCCCTGACCTTCCACTTCTCGTCGAAGTCCGCCCTGGCGGACGCCGTCCAGGAAGCCGGGGCCGCCGCCACGCGCGCGGTGCTGCACGACGACGAGGCAGGCCCGGGACCGCGGGGCGCGCTCGTCGACACCTTGGCGCTCGCCGAGGCCCTGGAGACCACTCCGAGCATCAGGGCCGCCGCGCGCTTCACCCGCGAGGGCCGCGACGCCGAGTCCAACTGGTACGCGGCCTGGGTCCCGCACCTGCGCGAGAGCCTGGAGCGCGGCTGGCCCGGCGAGCGCCCCGCCTCCGGCCTGACCCCGGTCTCCGCCGCCGCGCTGCTCACGTACGTCATGGCCGGCGTCGAGGCCACCGCGTCGGCCCGGGGCGCCCTGCGGGACGCGTACGGCGCCGACCCCCAGGACGAGCTGGCGCGGGCGCTCGAGGCGCTGAGCACGCTCGCGTCCCCGGCAGCCAAGCCCCTCTGACGGGACCGGCGTTCGCCGGTCCCGCCCTCGACTCACGTACGGAACAAGGCTCCTCGGGCGCTCGCGCATCAACTGAATGCACCGTTCCGGGCACGGATCGTACGCGTGGCCACACCCGGCGACGGGCCGGACGACCCCCGCACCCAAATATTCAAGTTCCCCTCCACGTACCCCTGAGCGCGCTCTCTCCCCAGCTCAGAACCCCTGCCGCCGGACCGCGGCGCACGCTCCCGCCGGGCTTTCCCCTGCCCTTCCCGAGAACTGGGCTAGAAAAATAGAGAACGTTCGCTATATTTCCTGGGCGGCCACGTCGAGGGAGAGGAGCCCACCCATGGACCGGACGTTCGACGACAGCGCACCCACCACCGGCGCGGCCCCCGCGCCGCCCGTGCACCGCCTCTTCGCCCACCTGCCGCGCGCCGACCAGCGCCGGTGGGCCGAGGTCTATGTGAAGGGGCTGCTCGCCACCCCGGGCAAGAAGTCGCTGCGGCGGATGGCGGCCTCCGTCACCCCGTCCCCGACGGCATCGCAGTCGCTCCAGCAGTTCGTCAACGTCAGCCCCTGGGAATGGCGTCCGGTCCGCGCCGAGCTCACCCGCTGGGTCGCCGGACACACACCGGTGCGCGCCTGGACCGTGGCCCCCGTGGTGATACCCAAGCGCGGCAGCCTCGCCGCCGGGGTCCACCGGCGCTTCGTGCCCGGCCTCGGACGCACCGTCAACTGCCAGCTGGCACTGGGCGCGTTCCTGACCTCCGGGCTCGGCGACGTCTCCGTGGACTGGCAGCTCTACCTGCCGCGCGAATGGACCGCGGACAGCCGGCTGCGCGAGCAGGCCCGCATCCCCGGCTCCACCGGCTACACCGACGCCGCCGGGCTCTGCCTCGCGCTGCTCGACCGGCTCGCGCGGACCACCACCCGCCGGGCGCCCGTCGTCATCGACCCCGAAGGCCACCTGGATGCCGAAGCACTCGTCGGGGGCCTGGAGGCACGCGGCCACGACTGGATCGTCGCCGTGCCCGACGCCCTCCGCCTCGCCCTCGCGCCCGACCAGAGCACCGCCCCCCGGCCGCCGCTCGAGACCGTACGCACCCTGGTCCGCCGGCACGCGTCACCGCGTACCGCCGCCCGGACGGAGTGCGGCAGTCCGCGCCTCGGCGCGCTGTCCACGCTGGTGCCGCTGCCCGGCGGCGACCGGCCCTGCCTGCTCGTCGGGGAATGGACATCGTCGTCCGTCCGGCCCGACCGGACCTGGCTGACCAACCTGCACCCCGACCGCCACTTCCAGGCGGGCGCGCTCATCGCGGAGCGCGCCGCCGCACGGGCCGGAGCAGCCGAGACCGAGCTCGGACTGCACGACTTCGCCGGCCGCTCCTACGCCGGCTGGCACCGCCACGCGACGCTGGTCTCCGCCGCGTCCGCGCAGCGCAGGCTCGGCCACGGCGGGTGTCCGCACGCCACGCACCGCAGCACCGCACCGTAGGGACCACGACCTGTCTGTCCACCCACTCGCCGTCCGCCGACACGGACTGCGCGTCCATCACGAGGGAGGGGCTGTGGAGTTCCGTCTCCTTGGTCCGATCGACGTATCCGAGCAGGGGCGCGACATCACGCCCACCGCACCCAAACAACGGCAGGTGCTCGCCCTGCTCCTGGCCAGAGCCAACCGCCGGGTGTCCGTACCGACCCTGCTCAACGAGGTGTGGGGCTACGAGCCGCCCCGCACCGCCACCACCGCGCTGCAGACCTACATAGGGTCCCTGCGCAAGACGTTCGCCACCGCGACCGGCACCACCGCGCGCCACATCGCCGAACACCGCCTCGTCACCGACGGGAACGGCTACGTCCTGAAGCTCGCCGACACCGAATGGGACCGGCCCCGCTTCGAGCGGCTGGTCCTCCAGGCGCGCGGCCTGATGGAGGAGCGCGAGGCACAGCGCGCCACCGAGGTACTCGGCGAGGCCCTCGCCATGTGGCGCGGCGCACCGTTCTGCAACGTCAAGGCGGGCAGCCAACTCACCACCCAGTCAAGGGTGTTGAACGAGGCTCATCTCGCGGCCTGCGAGGTGCGGGTCGACGCGCTGCTGTCGGCCGGGCGGTTCCAGGAGGCCGTGGGTGACGCCGTCGCCCTCGTCGAGGAGCACCCGTACCACGAGAACGTGCACGCCCAGCTGATGCGCGCCCTGTACGCGTCCGGCCGCCGGGCCGCCGCGCTCGAGGTCTACCAGTCGCTGCGCCGCCGCATGAGCGACGACCTCGGCATCACGCCGTCGCCCACCACCAGGACCCTGCACCACGCGATGCTCCAGGACCGCCCCGACCAGCGCTATCTGTCCGCCGCGGGAGCCGTCCGCTGACCCTGCCCCGCACCACCGTCCGCGGCCCTGACGTCCCTCAGGCGCCGCCCTCGGACTCCCACAGGGTCTCCAGCGCCCTGGTGGGCCCGCCCAGCGAGCGCACATGCTCCAGCGCGGCACCCACGAACGCCCGCAGCCGGCCCGTCTCGTGGTCGGTGGGCCAGATGAACGCGTACTCGATGCGGGGGGCATCACTGAACGGCCGGAACACCAGGCCGGGGCGCGCGTAGTACCGCACACCCGCGGCCGCGACCGGCGTCACCCCCTTGCCCGCGAGGACCAGCGACAGCGCGTCCTCCCAGTGCGTGATCGCCTGGCCGTGCGGAATGGGCCGCCCCGACGGCGTCTGCCGCGGGAAGTGATGGTCCAGCCAGTGGGCCGGCACCGGCCTCGTCACCGTCAGCAGCGTCGCCTCCGCCAGATCCTCCACGCTCAGCGTCTCGCGCCGCGCGAACGGGTGCGTGGACGGCATCAGGAGCACCCGCGGCTGCGACAGCAGCACCGGACCCGTCGTCAAATCGGCCTCCGCCACCGGGAGTTCGGTGACCTGAAGATCGATGTCCCCGGCGCGCAGCGGCCCGTACGGGTCGGATATCTGCACCTGGCGGATCTGCACGTCCACGCCCGGGTGACGGCGCGCGAACACCGCGGCGACGCTGTGCAGCAGATGACCGGTGAACGCCCCCGAGAAGCCGATCCGCAGCGTGCCGGTGATCCCCCGGCCGGCCGCCGTGGCTTTGGCGATCTCCTCCTCGATACGGCGCTGAGCAGGGCCGATCCCGTCCCTCAGCTGCTCCCCGATGGCCGTCATCGTCACGCGGCGGCTGCTGCGCTCGAACAGCTTCGCGCCGATGCGGCGCTCGACGCGCGCGATGGTCTGGCTGACACGGCTCTGCGAGACACCCACGCGTTCGGCGGTCCGGCCGAAGTGCAGTTCCTCCGCCAGCGTCAGAAAGATCTCGATCTCCTGGCGTTCCATGTCCTCCCCGTCCTCGGCCTCGTACCCCTCACCAACCCGCTCACCTCGAACGATGAGCCCGGCGAATCGATCGTTGCACAGATCGTTCTTGTTGCGCAGGTGCGCCGATTCGATGCTGGTCAGGCCCGATCACATACGAAAGGACACCCCTGATGGCTGTCACCGAGTCCTCTCCCCCCACCGGTCCCCTCATCGAGACCGGTGTCCTCGCCCCGCCACCTCCGGTCGCCGACGTGGGCCCCGCCGACAGCTCGTTCAGCACGCGGGGCTGGCTCGTCCTGATCACCCTGTGCTGCGCGACGTTCATGTGCGGCCTGGACTTCTCCATCGTCACCGTCGCCCTGCCCGACATCGGCAGCAGCCTCGGCTTCTCCTCGCCCGGCACGCTCCAGTGGGTCGCCACCGCGAGCCTGCTGCCCTCCGCGAGCCTGCTGCCGCTGTTCGCCCGCGTCGCCGACCTCGTGGGGCGCAAGAAGCTCTTCACGTTCGGCGTGGCCCTGTTCACCCTGTTCTCGCTGGGCGCCGCACTCGCCAACAGCCCCGGCGTCCTGATCGCCACCCGCGTCGGCCAGGGCACGGCCGCCGCGATGATCGCCCCCGCCGCCATCGCCCTGATGACGGGCTACTTCCCCGAGGGCCCGCAGCGCGCCCGCGCCCTGGGCCTCAACGGCGCCGTCATGTCGCTCGGCTTCGTGCTCGGCGCACTCGGCGGCGGCGTCATCACCAGCGGCTTCAGCTGGCGCTGGACGATGGTCGTGCTGTGCGTCATGGGCGCCGTCGCCCTGGCCGGCGCGCTCGCGCTGCCCGTGATGCGGGAGTCCGCGTCCGCCAAGCGCATGGACATCCCCGGCGCGGTCCTCGCCACGCTCGGCCTGTTCGGTCTCGTCTTCGGCATCTCCACCGGCGGCGACAAGGGCTGGGTCCGCGCGGACTCGCTCGGCTCCATCGTCGCCGGCCTCGTCCTGCTCGGCGTGTTCCTCCTGGTCGAGCGGCGCCACCCCGAGCCGCTGATCCCGCTCAGCGTCCTGGGCCGCCCCACCGTCAAGTGGTCCGGCCTGTTCGGTGTCGTCACCTTCGGCATGTGCGCCGGCACGACCGTGCTGCTCAGCCTCTACATGCAGGACGTCCTCGGCTTCACCCCGCTCCAGGCCGGTCTGAGCTACCTCGGTGAGGGCGCGGCCGCGATGCTCGGCGGCATGTACGTCTCCAAGCTGCTCGGCCGGTTCGGCGGCGAGCGGGTCCTCGCGGCCGGCCTGCTGATCCAGGGCGCCGGCACCGTCGCCATGTTCACCCTGCCGCAGAGCGGCAGCATCGCGCCGCTCATCATCACGTCCTCGGTCATGGGCCTCGGCCACGTCTTCAGCGTCGTCTCCTTCATCACCGTGATGACGACGGGCGTCAGCGAGGAGGACCAGGGCGTCGTCGGCGGCCTGTCGCAGCTCCCGCAGTACGTCGCCGCGATCGGCGTCGCCGGTCTCAGCGCGATCGCGGCCGCCCGCACGAACGCCCTCTCGGGCGGGGCGGGTCCTGACGCGGCCGCCACGCTCGGGGGGCTGCACGCCGGCATGGTCACCGCGGGTGTCGTCGCCCTGGTGGGTGCGGGTCTTGCGGCGACCGTGCTGCGCAAGCGCGCCTAGCCCCGACGCGGGGTGCAGGAATCTGGTCGCGGGGAACATGCGTGCCGTCTGCGCGGTTCCCCGCGCCCCTTGTCCGGGGTGCCGGCGTCGTCGTTGTTCTACGGGCCACGGACCACGGACCACGGACCACGGGCCGGACCCGCGCCCCTTCGGAACATCACCAAGGAGACCGATCCGTGAACGACAGGCGACTGCGCAGGCCATCTGCCGTGTGTTCCGTGCAGGTAGGTGATCTGAAGGTCAGTTACGTGCCCGACGGCGCCATGCTGTTCAAGCCGCCGGAGCCGCCGCGGGCCGGCCTCGGCGCCGCCTATCTCAACGACACCGCCCATCTGGTCGCCAACACCGGCGGCCTGCTCGTCCAGTCCGACGGGCGGGCGCTGCTCATCGACGCGGGGTTCGGCCCGCACTCGGTACCGGAGGACCCCGACCACCCGTACATCGGCTCGGTGCACGGCGGTTCGCTGCCCGACAACCTGGCGCGGCTCGGGGCGCGGCCCGACGAGATAGAGGTCGTGGCCTTCACCCATCTGCACCGGGACCACATCGGATGGGCGTGCACGGATCCCCCGGTGTTCACGGCGGCCGCGTTCGCCGTGCCGAAGAGCGAGTGGGAGAACCGTCATCAGGTGCCGGGGCTGACCGCCGGGGCGCTCGCCGCGCTGGAGCGCCGGCTGCGGCTCGTCGTCCCCGGCGAGGAGATCTTCCCGGGCGTGCAGACACTGGCGCTGCCCGGTCACACCGCGGGCCACACCGGCTTCACGATCACCTCGCGGGGCCGTCGCCTGCTCGCGTTCGGGGACGCGCTGCACTCGCCGCTCCAGGTGCGCCACCCCGAGTGGTTCACAGTGTCGGAGGGCGACCCGGCCCAGTCGGAACGCCACCGGCGCAGGCTGATCAGCGAACTCCAGCAGCCGGACACCCTCGGCTTCGGCATCCACTTCGCGGACGTCGTCTTCGGACAGGTCGTCCCCGACGGGGCGGGGGAGGGCGCCGACTGGCTTCCCGTCTGACCGCCCTGCCGGGCCCCCTGCAGGACATGCCAGTACGCGCTTTCCCCGCCGTGCCCGTGGACCTCTTGTCGCCCTCGGGCCCATCTGCTTGACTCCGCCCGCCAGCACGCCAACCCACCGGCGGAGGAAGCCATGGAGATCACCCGCAGACGCCTGCTGTCCGCCCTGTCAGCCGCCGGTCTCCTGACGGTGATCCCCACCGGACGGGCGAACGCCGCCGACGCGGCCGCGGACAGCGCTCGGCTCCTCGCCAACACCGTGGGCGTCTTCGCGGGGACCGAGGCCTCCAACTCCCGTACGGAGACGGCCGCCAAGCGCGCCGCGATCGACAAGGCCGCCCGCGCGAACCTGAGGTCCATGGACGCGGCCGGCCCCGGCGAACTCTTCGCCGGGCTCGTCCTCGGCACCGACGAGGCCAGACTCAACACGGCGTACAAGCAGTTGTACGAGATCGCCCTCGCGACCCGCGCGCCGGGCGCGGCCCCCGACCTGTACGGCGACGAGACGGTGCAACGCCGCGTCATCGACGGCCTCGCGTGGCTGCACGAGCGCTACTACGGCGACCAGTCCAAGGGCTACTACGGCAACTGGTTCTACTGGGAGATCGGCCTCTCCCAGTTCATCAGCAAGACCCTCGTCCTCCTCGCCGGCGCGGTGAAGGCCTACCGCCCGGACCTCCTGCGCACCTACGTCGCCTCCATGGACGCGTACCTGCGCAACGGCACCGACGGCGACGTGAACCTCGACTCCCGCTTCCACACCGGCGCCAACCTCGCCGACATCACCACGAACCGCATCCTCCAGGGCGCGCTCCTCGTCGGGGACGGCGGCGGCGCCCCCGACGGCGAGGCCCGCGTCCGCAAGGCCCTCACCGACCAGCTCACCGTCTTCGCGACGATCGACCCGTACGCACTCGACCACGGGGTCACGGACGGCTACTACGCCGACGGCTCCTTCATCCAGCACGCGTCCGTCGCCTACACCGGCTCGTACGGGAAAGGCCTGCTCACGCGGGTCGTGCAGACCCTCAAGATCCTCGACGGCACGGGCTTCGCGCACGGCGGGGAACTGGTGCCGACCGTCGTGGGCTGGGTGCGGAACGGCTTCGCGCCGCTCATCTTCGAGGGCTGGATGATGGAGATCGTCAAGGGCCGGGCGGTGTCCCGCCCGGACACCGGCTACACCGACGTCGCGATCGTCGTCGAGGCGGTCGTGGATCTGGCGTCACTCGCCGAGGACACCGCCGGCGCCGACGCCACTGCCCTCAAGAGCTACGTCAAACACATCCGGGCCACCTCCCGCGCCGCCCTCGACCCGTCCTCGTTCGTCTCCCCCGTGAGCATCACGCGCTACGCCGACATCACGGGCGACGCGTCCGTCCCCGCCGAGGACCTCAACCCCGCGTCGCGCACGGTCGCGTTCAACGCCATGGACCGGACCGTGCACCGCAGGCCGGGTTACGCCTTCGCGCTCGCCCGGAGTTCGAGCCGCATCAGCAAGTACGAGTACATGAGCGGCGAGAACCTCATGCCGTGGTTCCAGGGCGACGGCGCGTACTACCTGTACCTGTCCGGCCAGGACCAGACGCAGGCGTACGGCGTCGACTACTTCACGACGGTCCCGCCGTACGCCCTGTCCGGCGTCACCGCGCCGGTCGAGCAGCGCCGCACCGTCCCCGAGCTCTACGGAAAGCCGTACTACGACAACCCGGGCCACCCGCTGAACTTCACGTCGTCGTCCGAGTCGCAGAACACGTACGTCTACTTCCCGTGCGGCACCGGCCCGCACTCGGGCGGCGCCGTGCTCGGCGCGTACGGCGCGGCCGCCATGGTGCAGTCGGACGACGTCCCCTACCGGGACAAGCAGAAGGGCATCCTGCCCGACGACTTCGTGGTCTACCGCAACGCGACGTCGACGAAGTCGTGGTTCCTGTTCGACGACGAGATCGTGGTCCTCGCGGCGGATGTCGGCGACGCGGCCGGGCGGGCCGTGACGACGACCGTCGACTCCCGCACGGCGGCGCCGAACGACCTGACCACGGTCACGGGAGCGCTCCGCGACGGCCGTCCGTGGAGCGGCCCGGGCACCGGCGACCTGCACTGGCTGCGCTACGCCAACGCGACCCGCGGCACGTCGCTCGGCTACGTCTTCCTCGACACCCCGCGCGTGCGGGTCACCCTCGACGAGGTCACCCGCAGCCGCCGCGTGGTGCGCACCGCGAACCCGGACACCGCGGTGACCCGCACGGTCCTCGGCGTGACGGTCGACCATGCGGAGGGAGCCGAACCGGCCTGTCTGGCCTACGCGTTGGTGCCGAACGCGGCGGATGCCGCCCTGCGCTCGTACACCCGCCACGACGGCCCGCTGACGGTCCACGCGAACACACCGCGCCTCCAGGCCGTCACCCACGAGGGCCTCGGCCTGACCGCCGCGAACACCTTCACGCCCGGCCGCCACGAGACCGCGGGCCTGCGCGTCGAGGGCCCCGCGTCGGTGCTCGTGCGGCGCGGGCGGCGCCACGGCGACCCGGTCACCGTCGCGGTCGCGGACCCCACGACGCAGCGAGACACCGTGACCGTCCTGCTCCACGGGCGCCCCCTGAGCAAGGTCACCGCGGACCCGCAGGTGCGGGTGACCCGCGTCCACGGCGGCACCCGCCTGGACGTGGACACCCGCCACACGTACGGGCAGAGCCTCACGGTGACGCTGCGCTAGCGGGAGTCGTCACGCTGCCGGGATCCGGTCCAAAAACCCCTGCACCGTACGGATCCGGCCGTCCTCGGCCAGCGAGATCACGTCGGACCCCGCGACGGGCGCGGAGCCGTCCGCGGTGGACACCAGCTCCCAGGTGAACCGGGCGATGTCGTGGTGCCCGTCGACCGTGCCGGTCTGCCGGAACGCGAACCCGGGAAACTGCTCGCGGGCCGCGGCGATCACGGCGGTGATGCCCTCGTGCCCGGCCACGTCGGCCAAGGGGTCGGTGTAACTGCCGTCCTCGCTCCACGCGGCGGCGACGGCCTCGGCGCGGGCGTCCGCGTCCTCGGCGTTCCAGGCCTCGAAGTAGCGGGCGACGGCGGTTTCGTGGACGGTGATGACGGACATACGAATCGGCCTCCAGCCAGGTCGGATGCGGGTCCGGAGCCCGGGAGGAGTGCGCCGCCCGGGTTCCGGATGCCTTCAGCCTGCCGGGCGGACGGACGCGGGTCGATTACGCCGGAGGTAATGCCGCGGAGGCCCGGTTCACCCATGCTGTGGTCGGACAGAACCTGATCTGTTGTTCATCGTCTGTGCTCGGGAGGCCATGATGTTCGTCCCGTTCGGAGCCCTTGATTTTCTGGAACGTGCCGCCACCGTCTACGGGGACCGGATCGGCGTCGTCGACGAGCCGGTCCAGCCGGCCGAACCCTGGGAGGACCTCACCTACCGCCGCGTGGCCGAGCTGGCGCGCGCCCAGGCCGCCGGGCTCGACGCGCTCGGGGTGCCGCTCGGCGCGCGCGTCGCGGTCGTGTCGCCGAACAGCGCGCGGCTGCTGACGTCGTTCTTCGGGGTGAGCGGCTACGGCCGCGTCCTCGTACCGGTCAACTTCCGTCTCACCGCGGAGGAGGTGAGCTACGTCGTCTCCCACTCGGGCGCCGACGTCCTCCTCGTGGACCCCGAACTGACGGACCGCCTCGCCGGCGTCCCCGCCGAGCACCGTTTCACCATCGGGGCTGCCGCCGACTCCGAGCTCTACCGGTTCGGCACGGACCCGAGCCCCTGGACGCCCGACGAGAACGCCACCGCCACCATCAATTACACGAGCGGCACGACCGCCCGGCCCAAGGGCGTCCAGATCACCCACCGCAACATCTGGGTCAACGCCGTCACCTTCGCCCTGCACGCGGGCGTCACCGACCGGGACGTCTACCTGCACACGCTGCCGATGTTCCACGCCAACGGCTGGGGCATGCCGTTCGCCATGTCCGCGCTCGGGGTGCGCCAGATCGCGCTGCGCAAGGTCGACGGCGCCGAGATCCTGCGCCGCGTCGAGGAGCACGGCGTGACCGTGATGTGCGCCGCGCCCGCCGTCGTCAACGCCGTACTGGACGCCGCCCGTTCCTGGAAGGGCGCGATCCCGGGGCGCGACCGGGTCCGCATCATCGTCGCCGGGGCGCCGCCGCCCACCCGCACGGTGGCCCGCGTCGAGTCCGAACTCGGCTGGGAGTTCATTCAGATCTACGGCCTCACGGAGACGTCGCCGCTGCTCACGGTGAACCGGGGCCGCGCCGAGTGGGACGAGCTGGACACGTCGGCACGCGCGGAGAAGCTGGTACGGGCCGGGGCGCCCGCGCTCGGCGTGACGCTGCGCACCGACGAGGAGGGCGAGGTGCTCGCCCGGTCGAACGTGATCCTGGAGGGCTACTGGGAGCAGCCCGAGGAGAGCGCGAAGGCCCTCGCGGGCGGCTGGTTCCACACGGGCGACGGGGGCACGGTCGACGAGGACGGCTATCTGACGATCAGCGACCGCAAGAAGGACGTGATCATCACCGGCGGCGAGAACGTGTCGTCCATCGAGGTGGAGGACGCCCTCTTCGGTCACGCCGGTGTCGCCGAGGTCGCCGTCATCGGTGTCCCGGACGAGAAGTGGGGCGAGACGATCAAGGCGCTCGTGGTCCGGTCCCCCGACTCGGGGGTCACGGAGGACGAACTGATCCGCCACTGCAAGGACCGCCTGGCCGGCTTCAAGGCGCCCACGTCGGTGGAGTTCCGCGACGCACTGGCCCGCACGGCCACGGGCAAACTCCAGAAGTACAAGCTGCGGGCGCCGTATTGGGAGGGCCGGGACCGGGGGGTGAGCTGAGCCGCACCCCGGCGGTCGGCCCAGGCCCCTCGTACATTCCCGTCATACGCACCGGCGGGGGCCGGTGCGTGCGATCGCAAGGCGCCGGTATGCCCTCGTAGCTCCGCTACGAGGGCATACCGGCAACGCCGCGAGCGTGCGTGCCGACCCCCGCCGACCACTCGGGCGGACGACCCGGGGTGCCCGTACCCCCTCCCGTCGGCAGAGTTACCGGCATGGAACCCCACTACGGCACGGTCCCGCTGATTCCGGGCGCCGAGGCCCTGCCCGAGTTGGACATCCCGCTGCCGGGGCGGCAGAACCGGCTCTCCGTGCTGGTGCGGCTCCTGCTGCTCCTGCCGCACTTCGTCGTGCTGGCCGTGCTGTCGGTGGTGACGTTCTTCGCGGTGGTCGCCGGCTGGTTCGCGGCGCTGCTGCTCGGGCGGCTGCCGGGTCCCGTCGAGCGGTATCTGGCGGGGTTCCTCGGCTACGACACCCGTGTGAACGCCTGTGCGATGCTCCTGACCGGCCGCTTTCCGTCCTTCGAGTTCGGCGAACCGATGGGTTACCCGGCGCGGGTGCGCGTGCAGCAGTCCGTGCACCTCAACCGGCCGGCCGTGCTGTTCCGGCTGCTTCTGGTGATCCCCGCGGCGCTCGTCGCGGTGGTCGCGAGCGCCGGCTGGTGGGCCGTCTCCGCGCTGTCGTGGCTCGTCGTGCTGTTCCTCGGCCGGATGCCGCTGCCGCTGTTCGAGGCGACGGCGGCGGTTCTGCGCTACCGGATGCGGCTCGGCGCGTACGTGCTGCTGCTGACCCCCGCGTACCCGAAGCGGCTCCTCGGCGACCAGTCGGCGCCGGACGCCGTCGTCGGCACCGTCGCGGGCCCGTCCGCGACGCGGCCGCTGTTCCTGGGGCCAGGGGCGAAGGTGCTGGTCGGAGCGTTCCTGGTGCTCGGTCTCGTCGGCGGGGCGGCGAACGGCTCCCGCTACGGCGCGGACGGCTCCGCCGCCGTCCAGGCCTCGCTGCCCGGCTTCTGACCGCTCGCGGGCCGTCGCCGGACGCCCGACCGCACCGGTGACCGCTCCTGTGACCAACGGCATGACAAAAGGCCTGTTCCGGGCGCTATGCCCCGTTTACGGTGGAGCGCATGTCTCCCCTGGCCCGCATCAGCACCTCGTACACCCCGCGCTTCGCGGAGTTCGCGTTCGAGCCCGGCTTCACGGCCGCCGTCGACCAGCATGTCGCGGAGCTGCGGGACAAGCTGGAGGCGGGCGGGGGCGCGCTGCAGCCGCAGGCCCCCGACCGTGAGGTCCTCTCGGACTACGCGCTCGGCTTCCTCGACGCGCTCGCCGAGAACGGCTGGCGCGAGCCCGTCGGGCACGACTACGCGGTGTGCCGCCTCACCGCCATCAGCTGGCTGGTGAGACGGCACGATCTCGCCTGAGACAGGTCACATGTCGTCGGTGCGCTCGCGCTCCTGGACGGGCTGGTTCGTCAGCGCGTCGTCGCGGCCCGTCTGGTAGGCGGAGATGCCGCGGGCCTTGGCCGTCTCCCGCTCGGCGCTGTTCAGCATGCGCTCCCAGCGCTGCCGCATCGGGACGATGAGACCGCCGCCCACCCCGACGACGACGATGCCTACGGCGGCGGCGAGCGCCGCGATCAGCACCGGCTGGGTGACCGACGTGGCGATGCCCGCCTGGCCGAGCGCCGCGATCACGCCGAGTGCGACGATGCAGGCCCAGACGACGGTGCCGATGGTCCTGCCGTACGAGACCGCCGACAGGGCGTTGGTGACGATGTCGCGCACGACGTTGGCGATGGCCATGGCGATGACGACCAGGACGATCGCGACGATGGCGCGCGGCAGCCAGGCCACGATGCCGTTGATCATGTTGCTGACGGGGTTCGGGCCGAAGACGCCGAGTGCGATCTGCAGGGTGATCAGCAGCAGCGCGTAGTACACGACCTTGCAGACGATCGCCGTCATGTCGTACTTGGAGCCCTCGAGCATGCGGGCCGCGCCGGCACGCTCGGCGAGTCTCTCCGAGCCGACCTTGCGCAGGACTCTGTCGAGCACCCCCGCTATCAGCTTCGAGAGGATCCAGCCGATGGCCAGGACGATCACGAAGCCCACGAGCTTCGGCACGAACTCGGCGATCTTCGACCAGGCGTTGTTGAGTCCCTGTGTGAAGTCCACGGCGAGTGGGGTGGTGTCGGTGAGGTGGCGCATGAGTGGTCCTCCACTCGCTGGGGCCCGTACGCGCTGTCGCGCCGGGCGGTCGTCCCCCCACAGATGCGGTGATGTGCTCCCTTGTGGATATCAGCGCACGAATGGACGAGGCCCCTGGGCCGCGTCCATTCGTGTGACAGATGACGGTCAGGCTGCGAGGCCGTCCGTGTCCTTGTAAGGCACGCCGTCCTTCGCCACGAGCAGGACGTTCTCGGGCTTGCCGAGGCGGCGCGATGCCGGTGGGCGAGTTGCCGCGCGCGATGACGAGGTCGGCGCGCTTGCCGGGCTCCGGCGTGCCGATCTCGTGGGCCGGGCCCAGCAGCTCCGCCGCCTCGGACGTCCCCGCCAGGATCGCGCCCATCGGCGTCATCCCGGACTCGACGAGATACGCCGGCTCGCGCAGGTTCGTGCCGTGCGCCGCGATGCCGCAGTCCGTGCCCATGGCGACGCGCACGCCGCGCTCGATGGCGTGCGGGATGTGCCGGCGCGCGACCGTCTCCCAGTGCTTCTTCTTCGCGTACGCCCAGCTCGTGGCCTTCAGCGGGTCGGGGGTCGGTGTTCGCCGTGGTCGGTGTTCGCCGTGGTCGGCGTCGGCACGAGGAACGAGCCGCGGCTCCCCCGTCCCCGTCGCCGGAGAACTCCCCCCGTCCGTACCGCCCGAGCATCTCCGCGCGGTGAAGCTGACGGGGCGGCTCCTGGACGCCGAGGGGCGGGCCGTGGGATACGAGCAGGTGGATGTCTGGGCGTAACCACCCGCTGTCCACGGCGTGTTCGCTCCGCTCGCCCCCGCCCGCACTGCCACAGTGACCAGGTACAGAATCACCCGTTTCGCGCGTTTCATAATTTTAGTGCGTTACGCCGGTCTCCCAGGGAGTGTGGTGAGCATGGCCCACGTGCACGTGATCCTCAATCAGAAGGGCGGCGTGGGTAAGTCCACGCTCGCCGTCAACCTCGCCGCCGTGACGGCGGACGTGCTCGGCGCGGGGACCGAGGGCGGCCGCCCGCCCGTCGTCGCCGTCTCCATCGACCCGCAGGGCTCCGCCGTGTGGTGGTCGGAGCGCGTCGGCGGCGGCCTCCCCTTCGACTTCGTGCAGGCCCACGACGACCTGGCCGGGCTCGCCGCGCTCTCCCGCATCCCCTCCGCCCAGCACGTCTTCGTCGACACCCCGGGCTGGCTCGACCTCGCCGAGTCCGCCGGCGAGGACCCGCTCGGCAAGGGCGCCGCCGCGGACGCGCTGCGCGCCGTCCTGTCCAACGCCCACGACGTGATCGTGCCGATCGAGCCCGAGCCGCTCGGGTTCCAGCCCACGCAGCGCACCATCGAGCGCGTCGTGAAACCGCGCGGCCTGCCCTACCGCGTGGTCATCAACAACTGGGACCCGCGCGACGGCAAGGCCGACCTGGAGCAGACGCGCGCCTTCGTCGAGGCCCAGGACTGGCCGCTGGCCCGCACGGTCGTACGGCACTACAAGCTGCACACACGCGCCTCCGCGGACGGCCTCGTCGTCACTCAGTACGGCGCGAACCGCGTCGCGCTCCAGGCCCGCGAGGACTTCTTCCGCCTCGCCCTGGAAGTGGGCCTCGCCGCGATCCCGGCCCCCGCCAAACGCTCCGCGAGCAGCACCCGTACGCCTGTGGGGAAGAACGCGCAGAAGCAGGACGCGCAGGCCGCTTCGGCCAAGAGCGCCAAGGCCAAGAGCTCCAGGAACGCCAAGAAGGTGAACGTCTGATGGGTCGCCGTACCGATCTGTCCTCCCTGCTGTCCTCCGGCGCCGCGGCCCCGGCCGCGGAAACAGCGGGCGAAGGCACCCAGCCCGTCTCCCGCGACGCCGCGCACCCCGTCTCCCGCGACGCCGCGCACCCCGTCACCGTCGCGCTCGCCGACCTCGCCGAGAACCCCGACAACCCGCGCCACGAGCTGCGCGACCTGGACGGGCTCGCCGAGACGGTGCGCGAGCGCGGGGTGCTCCAGGCGCTCGGGGTGGTCCCCCGCGCCGTGTTCCTCGCGGCGCACCCGCACCACGAGGAGGCCGTGGGCCGGGCCCCGTACGTCGTCCTGCACGGCCACCGGCGGCTCGCCGCGGCCCGGATGGCGGGCCTGGACGAGGTGCCCGTCCTGGTGCGCGAGGACGCGTCCCGCACCGACGAGGACGCCCTGATCGAGAACGTCCAGCGCGACGACCTCACCGAGCTGGAGCAGGCCCAGGCCATCCAGGGCCTGATCAAGAGCTACGGCTACTCGCAGCGCCAGGTCGCCGCCCGGATCGGCAAGACGCAGGGCTTCGTCTCGCAGCGCCTGTCCCTGATGAAGCTGCGCGAGGACCTCCAGGAGGCACTGGCCGACGGCCGCGTCTCGGTCGAGGACGCCCGCCGCATCGCCCGCCTCCCCCAGGAGGAGCAGGCGCTCCCCGGCGACACCGGCACACCCCCGCCGACCGTGCCGAAGGCCCGGCGTGATTACGGCGTAATCAAAATCGACAGCCGGGGCACCCCGGAAGAGGTCGTCGAGTCCCTCCGACGCCATCTCGCCCCCGCGGCCCTCGACCGGATCCTGGAACTCCTCGGCCGCTGAGCACACCCGCGGGCGGCCGGGCGCCGGATGGCGGGGGGATTCCTCTACCGTTGCCTGAGAATGCGCCACGGAGAGCAGTCATCGCACATGTCCACTGGACCGGTTCCCACCCTCGACCCCGGCGTCGCGGCGCCCGCGGAGGCCGTCGCGCCGCTGATGCGCGGCATCGACGTGCTGCGCGGGCTCACCGACGCCGGCGGCACGCTCAGCCTCAGCGAGCTCGCGCGGGCCACCGGCCTCGCCCGGTCCACGGTCGACCGGATCTGCGCGACCCTCGCGCACATGGGGTGCCTGCGCCTCGACGGGCGTGACGCCACGCTCGCGCCACCGCTGATGGCCGTGGGCAACGCCTATCTCGGCGCCCTGCGGCTGCCCGCGCTGCTCGGCCCGCGCGCCGAGCGGCTCGCGGACGAGCTCGACGAATCGGTCTCTCTCGCGGTCCCCGACGGGGACGGGATCCGCTTCATCCACCAGGCGACCCGCCGCCGCGCCATGTCGCTGAGCTTCCGCATCGGCGACCTGCTGCCCGCCGAACGCACCGCGCCGGGACCGCTGTTCGCGGGTGCGTGGGACGAGGACCGGTGGGACCGGTGGCGGGCGCGCCGGGCCGCGGATCCCGAGGACCGCGCGTTCCCCGCGGTACCGCCCCGTCAGGAGGCGGAGACGGAGCCGTTCGAGGAGCGCGCGGCGCGCGCCGGGGCCGCCGGCTGGGCCCTCGACGACCAGCTCATCGAGCCCGGCCTCGTCGCGCTCGCCGTGCCCGTGCGCGGCCCCGGGGGTGACGTCGCGTGCGTGGTCAGCGTCGTCAGCCACACCAGCCGGCACACCGCCGCATCACTGCGCGAGGCGATGCTGGGGCGGCTGCGGGACGCCGTCACGGAGATGGAGGAGGCGCTGCGCGGGCCGGTTCCGGACAGCCCCGCGCCGACGGGACCGGATGCGACCGGACCGGACGCCGCGTGGGCCGCCGAGGCCAAGCAGCGGCTCGGCCGGGACTTCGTCGAGTCGCTGGCGCGCGGCCTCGCCGTGCTGACCGTCTTCGGGCCCGGGCGGGCCGAGCTGAACCTCACCGACATCGCCGCGGCGACGGGCCTGGCGCGGGCCACCGCGCGCCGCGCCCTGATCACCCTGGAGCACCTCGGATACGTCGCCTCGCGCGGCCGGGGCTTCTGGCTGACGCCCCGAGTCCTCGCCCTCGGCTTCCCGCCCCTGTCCCACCTCACGCTGCCCGAGATCGCCACGCCCCACATGCGGGCTCTCTCGGCCGAGCTGCACGACTCGGTGTCCCTGACCGTGCTCGACGGCGACGACATCCGGTACACGGCACGGATCGCGACGAGCCGTGTGATGAGCGTGAACATCTCGGTCGGGACCCGCTTCCCCGCCTTCGCCACGTCCATGGGGCGGGTCCTGCTAGCGGGTCTCGCCCCGGCCGAGCGCGCCGCGTTCCTCGCCCGGGCCGACCTGGCCCCGCTCACCCCGCGCACCGTCACCGGCGCCGACCGGCTCGGCGCGCTCCTGGACGACGTACGGCACCGGGGCCACGCGGTCGTGGACGGGGAGCTGGAGGAGGGGCTGCGCTCCGTCGCCGTGCCGGTGCGCGACCTCGCCGGGCAGGTCGTCGCCGCGGTGAACGTGGCCACGCACAGCAGCCGCCGCGACCTGGCCCGCGTCACGGACGAGGTCCTTCCCGCGCTGCTCGCCACGGCCTCGCGCATCGAGGCCGATCTGCACGTCGCCGGGCGGTTCGCCCGCATCCCCGCGGCATAGAAACGGGCCGCAGTGTTGCGGATCGCAGGACGACGGAGGTCAATGGAAGGCGGGGGGAAAGGCAGAAAGGAGCCGTCATGGCTCACGCGGCACCCGCCTCAGGAACCTCCGGCCTGCGCTCCATGGCGGCCGGCTCCAGGCTCTCGATGGCGCTCCCTCTCCTGCTCGGCATCGTCTACGGCTTCTGGGCCTCGGGCATCCGGCGCGATGCCGGCCCGATCACGACGGGCAACGTTCTGTTCGGCTTCCTCACGGGCATCATCGTCGCCGTGGTCACCTTCGGGATCCACCGGGCGTCGTCCCGGCTGCCGCGCGAACTGCGCGCCGTCACCTGGGCCGCGTGGGCCGGTATCGCGTTCGGCTATCTCTACAGCCTGACCGACGCCACGGTCCTGCGGTCCACGATCATGGCTCTGACGGTCGCCGTCGGTGTGTTCGCGGCGATGTTCTACCGCTACTACACACATGAGTGACAGACCATCAGGGCCACTCGGCAAGTGACCTCAGATCGGCGCGAAAGCGGCGGCGCCTCGGAAGGCGCCGCCGCTCGCGCTCGCCGGGCCGGCTGTGGCGACGGCGAGGGCGCCACCCGCGAGCAGGGCGGCCGCGAAGGTCCACAGGCACGCAGGGGTGCCCATGATCGCCTCGTGGCTCCCCTCACGGCGTAGCACCCGTTCGGCCGAGCCCTCCACCGCGGACCCCGCCATCTGCCCTGCCCCCGCTGGCGCCCCCTGCCGCGTGCCCGTTGCCTGGGAGGGTGATGCGAAGAGCCCTGTCCGTCGTCCTGCTGGCCCTGGCCTGCCTGCTCGTGCCGCTCGGCACGCTCTCCGTATGGGCGAGGTACGAGGTCGGGGACAGTGACCGGTACGTCGCGACGATGGCTCCGCTCGCCGCGGAACCGGCCGTGCGGGGCGCGGTCGCCGACGCCGTCACGAACGGCATCGTGGCGCAACTCGACGCGGGGCCGCTCCAGTCGGCGGTCGACGCGTTCGTGCACGACGCGGTGAAGTCGTTCACCGGCACCGAGGCCTTCCAGACGGCGTGGAACACGGCGAACCGGGCCGCGCACGACGCCGTGCAGCAGGCCGTCGACGACGGCACCGACGGCCCGGTCACCCTCGACCTCGCGCCCGTCACCGGGCAGGTCAGGCAGCAGCTCAGCGACGACGGCGTACCCTTCGCCAACCGCATCCCCGTCACGCACACCACGATCATCGTGATGAACTCGCGCGACCTCGAACGGCTGCGTGAGTCGCTGCTCCTGCTCCAACGGGCGGGCCTGTGGCTGCCGTTCGCCGCGTTCATCTCCGCCGCCACCGGGCTCGCGCTCGCCCGGCGCCGGCGCCGGGCCCTCACCGCGACGGCGCTCGGCGTGGCCCTGGCCGCGGCGGCGCTCCTCGTCGCGCTCGCGATGTGCCGCTCCCTCACTCTCGACAACCTGCCCTCGGACGTGGGCCGCTCCGCGGCGGGCGCGGCCTACGACGCCCTCAGCTCGTCGGTGCGCACCGCGTCCCTGTGGACGGCCGGCACGGCCCTCACCGTGGCCCTCTGCACCTGGCTGCCGGGGCGCCTGCGCCACAGGCCCTCACCACACCCTCCGGCTCCTCCCGAAATGCGGCCCGCCGCTTCCGGGGTGAGCATGCCAGTGACACCGAGGAGGACTGAATGAGCGAGACCCCCACCACCCCGACACCGCCCGGCCCCGGTCCCGACGCCGGCCACGGCGTCTGGTCGGACAAGCACCGCTCCGCCGCGCCCGACCCCACCCGGGGCTACGGCGCGGGCAGCGGCTGGGCGTCCGGCGGCACGGTCTTCGCCGGCGTCCTGATGATGGTCGGCGGCATCCTGGGCATCCTGAACGGCATCGCGGGCATCGCCAAGGACGACGTGTACGCCCGCATCGGCACCTACACGTACGCCTTCAACCTCACCACGTGGGGCTGGATCCACCTGATCATCGGCGTCATCGTCGCGGTCACCGGCTTCGGCGTCCTCAAGGGCCACGGCTGGGCGCGCGGCGTCGGCGTCGCCATCGCCGCGCTGTACATCATCGCGTACTTCATGTTCCTGCCCTACGAGCCCATCTGGTCGGTCATCGCGATCGCCATCGGCGTCTTCGTCATCTGGGCGCTGGTCAGCGACGGTTCGGACAACGCCGCCCGGGCCTGAGACCGGGCAACCGTTCCCCGCGCCGGCCCGTCTTTGAGGGAGGATTCCGGCATCCGGCGCCGGAGGGTGCCGGAGCGAGCGGAAGGCGGGCCCGGGCCTTGGAGCATGTGACGCAAGCGCCCGGCCCACCGCCGGTCCTCTCCTACGACGACCGGGACCGCAGGCCGGGCCGCACCCTGGCCGCCTGGGCGGCCGGCCTGCTCCTCGCCGGAGTCAGCGCGGTCGTGGGCTGCCGGATCGCGGACGTGGACGGGGTCACCCCCGTCCCCCAGCTCCTGGCGTTCCTGCCCTGGCTCCTCGCCCCCACGGGCGTCGCGCTGCTGCTCTCGGCGCTCGCGCGCCGGCGGCTCGGCATGGTGTGGGGCGTCGCGGTCCTGGGCGCCCTCGCCTGGTACATCGAGCCGTACGGCAAGGACGTCGAGGCGAGCGGGCCGCCCGTCGCGGAGGTGCGGGTCCTCTCCTCGAACGTCCAGTTCGGGCGCGGCACCGAGTCGCTGGTGGGCGCGGTGCGCCGCGAGCGGCCCGGCCTGGTGTTCGTCGAGGAGTGCGATCACGGGTGCCAGGACACCCTGCGCCGTGAGCTGCCGCGCGCCGACTTCCCGTACCGGCAGGCCGTGGAGGCGAGCGGATCGAAGGGGTCGGTGATTCTGAGCCGGTATCCCCTCAAGGCCGCCGCGGGCGTCCCCGGGACCATGGGCATGCCAGGCGCCGTCGCCGATGTGAAGGGCCACGACGTGCGGGTCCAGCTCGCGCACCCGATGCCTCCGCTGCCCCGCCAGGTCGGCCTGTGGCGCTCCGAGCTGGGCGGGCTGCGCGACTTCGCCGCCGCGGGCCGCTCGCGGCCGACCATCCTGGCCGGGGACTTCAACGCCACGCAGGACCACGCCGCGTTCCGCCGCATCCTCGACGCGGGCCTGCACGACAGCGCCCGCCTCACCCGGAAGTCCCGCGCCCCGAGCTGGCCCTCGCGCGTCCGCCCGCCGCTCGGCACCCAGATCGACCACGTGCTCGTGAGCGAGGAGTTCTCCCCGCACACCGCCCGCTTCGTCGAACTGGCCGACACCGACCACCGGGCCCTCCTCGTCGACCTGACGATGCACCGACCGGCGACGCCCTGAGCGCCGGGGCACCGTAGCGTTCAATGGACGGCATGCGCCCAGAGTCCCCGGCCCGCCATCTCGCACCGCCCGACTGGCTGGTCAGGAGTCTGCGTCCGCACCCCGCGCCGATCCCCTGGGCGGCCGTCGCGCGCGCCGCACTCGCGCTGTCGCTGCCGCTCGCGATCGGGCTCGCCGCCGGGCAGCCCGCGTACGGGGCGCTCGCCTCCATGGGCGCCCTGTCCGGAGTCATCGGCGACACCGCCGACGCCTACCGGATGCGGATCCTCAACATCGCGGTGCCGCAGCTCTTCGGCGCGGTCGGCGTGACGGTCGGGGCGTCCGTGTTCGGGCACGGCTGGGCCGCCGTCGCCACGGTCACGGGCGTGGCGCTCCTCTCCGGGATGATCTCGACGATCGGCGCGGTCGCCTCGGTGTCCGGGCTGCTGCTCCTGCTCAACTGCGTGATCGGCGCCGGGCTGCCCCTGCCGGGTCCGTGGTGGCTCGCGCCGCTCCTGATGACGGGTGGCGGACTCCTCGTCCTCGCGCTCGCGCTGCTCGCCTGGCCGTTGCGGTCCGGGGTGCCGGAACGCGCGGCCGTCGCCGCCACGTACCGCTCCGTCGCGAATCTGCTCGCGTCGGCGGCCGACCCCGAGAACTACGCCGAGACCCGCTTCGCCGTCACCCAGTCCTTCAACCAGGCCTACGACCTCGTCCTCGCCCGGCGCGCCCTCGCCCACGGCCGCAACCCCGAACTGGTGCGCCTGCTCGCCCTGTTGAACGCGCTCACCCCGATCGCCGAGGCCGCGCCCGCCGCCCACCAGCACGGGGTGCCGCTCCCCGCCGCCGTCCCCGACGCCGTACGCCGCCTGGCCGACGCCGTCGCCACCGGCAGCACCGACGCGGGGCCCCTCGACCTGCCCGCACCCGAAGGACCCGCCGCCCGCGCCGTCGACCACGCGGTGCGGCACGCCGCCGACCTCGTCACCAGCAAGAACACGGACCCCCACCGCGGCCTCGACGCCGACCGTCTCGGCCGGCCCGCCGTCCTGCGCGTGCGCGCCCTCCGCGCCGCGCGCAGCGTCGTGCTGTCCGGCTCCTCCTGGCGCTACGGGCTGCGGCTGGCCGTGTGCATCGGCATCGCCCAGGTCCTCGTCTCGACGGTGCCGGTCCCGCGCTCCTACTGGGTGGCGCTGACCATCACGTTCGTCCTCAAGCCCGACTTCGGCTCGGTGTTCTCGCGGGCCGTCCTGCGCGCGCTCGGCACGGCGGTCGGGCTCGTACTCGCCACGGTGGTCCTCGCCGAGGTGCCCCGCGGGTGGTGGGACGTGCCCGTGCTGATGGCCCTCGCCGCGCTCATCCCGGCGCTCACCCCGCGCGGCTACGGCTATCAGACCGCCGCCATCACGCCGGCCATCCTGCTGCTGTCCGACACCCTCAACCACCAGGGCATCGGGCTCGTCCTGCCACGGCTCCTGGACAGCCTCATGGGCTGCGCCATCGCGCTGGTCGCCGGATATCTGCTGTGGCCCGAGAGCTGGCACACCCGCATCGGGGACCGGCTCGCCGACGCCGTCGCGGACACCGCGACGTACGTGGAGCGCGCGTTCGGGGCGTCCGCTGACCCGGACGTCCCGGCCGCCCGCGCGCGGATGCGCCGCCGGCTCTACCGCGACCTGTCCGTCATCCGCTCGGAGTTCCAGCGCGCCCTGACCGAACCGCCGCCCACGGGGCGCCTCGCCGCCGCCTGGTGGCCGC